>NZ_JBMSEF010000014.1:0-150422 GCF_049446235.1 Enterovirga sp. CN4-39
GGTCTCCGGTTCCGCCGCGGCGGCGCGCGCGCCGGCATCGGCGTCGCCGGCCGAACCCGGGACCGTCGGGTCGCCTTCCTGGGCGGCGGCGGCCTCGTCCGGCGTCGCCTCGAGGCTCGTCGCCTCCGGATCTTCGCCGACCTCGAGGGTGGCGGCCGGGTTCGAAACCTCCTCGGCGAGCATGTCGGCGCCGGCTGCCACCTCGATCTGGTCCGGCACCGTGCCGGCGATCTCGTCCGCCCGCGGATCGGCCAGGCGGGAGGTCTCGGGCTCGTCGGCCGCGGCCTCGATCGGCTCGTCCTGGATGCCCGGATCGGGCTCGTCGGCAGCGTCGACCACGGCCGCATCCACGTCATCCTCGCCCGCGGGCGAGCTGTCGGCCTCGGCGAGGAAACGATCCGCCGCTTCCTCGAGCGCCGGATCGACCAGGCCGGAACGCGCCGGCTCCGCAGGGTCGTCCTGGACGCCCGGATCCGGATCGTCCGCGTCGTCGATGCCCTCGGGCTCCCCTTCCGGACCGGCCGGAGGCGGCTCGATATGGGTCGTATCTTCCGTAGTCTGGTCACCCGCACCCGGCTCGACCGGGACGGTGGGAACGGGCTCGATGCCGGGGCCATCCGGGTTGGTGGGCCGTCCTGCCTCGCCCCCGGCCGCCACGACGGCGGGCGAGGTGGCGGCAGCGCGCGCAGGCACGAGCGGGACCGTAATCGCGGGGCCCGGCCGGTTCTCCGACACATAGCCGAGCGACTTCAGGATGGAGCCGAAATCCTCGCCGGACGTGCCGACGAGGGACGTCATGGCGGGCGTCTGGACGAAGGTCTCGCCATCGGCCGCCCCGGCCGGCGGCTCGCCCGGCGTCACGCCCGGCCGGTAGGCGATCGCGGGGCGGATCAGGTCGGCGAGACGCTCCAGGATGTCGACGCGCACCGCGCGGGCGCCGCAGACCCGGAACCCGGCCGCGCGATAGAGGCCGCGCGCGATCTCCGGATCCGCCGCGAAGGAGGTCCGGCCGGATCCCGCCAGATGCGCGATCTCGTCGATGCCCTTCTGGTCGAGCCCGCCGTTCCGCAGGGCCCAGAGCTGGGCGGCCAGGATACGGGGCGCCGGCTTCACGAGCGCCGGAAGATAGACGTGGTAGGCGCCGAACCGCACGCCCTTGGAGCGCAGGGCGGCGCGGCCGGTCTGGTCGAGGCTGCGCAGGTCCTGCGCGACCTTCGACCGCTCGAGGATGCCCTGCGCCTCGGCGACCTGGAACGCGATGCCGCGGGCGAGCCCGGTCAGGGTCGCGTCGTTCTCCAGCTCGATCAGGGAGCCGAGGAGGCGCGTCACATAGGCCTTCAGCCAGGCCTTCAACCGGGCGTCGACCTTGTCGCGCGCGGGGCCCGTGAGCTGCTCGTCGGCGATGATGCGGAAGCCCGGCTCGAAGAGCTTGTCGCCCGCATCGAGCTTCGCGACGGGATCGCCCGTCCAGCGGATGGTCCCGTCATTCGACAGGACGATGGTGGCGTCCGGGGCGGCCGAAAATCGCTCGGCCCGCGCCTCGATCTCGCCCGCGAGAGCCTTCTGCGCAGCATTGCGCAGCGCACGGGCTTCCTCGCCCGTCGCACCCGGGTCCGGGACGAAGTGGAACCCGTGCAGGTGTCCCACATGCTGGCCTTCGACGGTGACGTCGCCGCCAACGTTGATCTCGGCTTCCATCGTGGCGTTCTCTCTCAGGCGCCGCAGGAGGACGCTTGTGCGGCGGTCCACGAAGCGAGCCGCCAATCGTTCATGCAAGGCGTCGGACAGCGTGTCCTCTACTCGACGCGTAACGCCCTGCCAATGCTCAGGATCGGCAAGCCAGTCAGGCCGGTTCGCCACGAAGGTCCAGGTCCGCACATGCGCGATGCGGTGGGACAGGGTGTCGATGTCCCCATCCGTGCGGTCGACCATCTTGATGTGGCGGGCGAACCAGTCGGCCGGCACGCGCCCATCCGTCATCAGGAAGCGATAGAGCGCCGAGACGAGGTCGGCATGCGTGGCGGGCGAGACCTTGCGGTAATCGGGAACCTGGCAAACCTCCCACAGCCGCTCGACCGCGGCGCGCCCCCGCGCCAGATGCCGGATGTCGTCCTCGCGCGCCAGGATGTCGAGCGCCGCCACGTCCTCCCCGATCGGTGCCCGCGTCAGGCCCTTCTCGTTCGGCACCTCAGACAGGCTGCGCTGGAGAGCCCCGACGGAGCCGAACTGGAGATCCGGATTGCGCCACTGGATGACCCGGATGGGCTCGAACCGATGGGTCTGCAGCGCATCCACGATCTCGGGATCGAACGGGTCGCAGCGCCCGCTCGTGCCGAAGGTGCCGTCGCGCATGTGCCGGCCCGCCCGGCCCGCGATCTGGCCGAGTTCCGCCGGGAAGAGTTTCCGGAACCGGAACCCGTCGAACTTGCGGTCGGACGCGAAGGCGACGTGGTCGACGTCGAGATTGAGCCCCATGCCGATCGCGTCGGTGGCGATCAGGTAGTCGACGTCGCCCGACTGGTAGAGCGCCACCTGGGCGTTGCGCGTGCGCGGCGAGAGCGCGCCGAGCACGACGGCCGCGCCGCCGCGCTGGCGCCGAATCACCTCGGCGATCGCGTAGACCTCCTCGACCGAGAAGGCGACGATGGCCGAGCGCGGGGGCAGGCGCGAGATCTTCTTCTCGCCCGCATAGAACAGGTTCGACAGGCGAGGGCGCGTGACGACGTGAACGCCCGGGATGAGCGCCTCGACCAGCGGGCGCATCGTCATGGCGCCGATGAGGAGCGTCTCCTCGCGGCCGCGCTGGTTCAGGAGCCGGTCCGTGAAGACGTGGCCGCGGTCGAGATCCGACGCCACCTGGATCTCGTCGATGGCCACGAAGGCCACGTCGAGGTCGCGCGGCATCGCCTCGATCGTGCAGATCCAGTAGCGCGGGTGCGCCGGCTTGATCTTCTCCTCGCCGGTGACGAGCGCGACGGCTTCGGGACCGACCTTCTCGACGACGCGGTTGTAGACCTCGCGGGCGAGCAGCCGCAGCGGCAGCCCGATCATCCCGGAGGAATGGGCGACCAGCCGCTCGATGGCGAGGTGGGTCTTGCCCGTGTTGGTCGGCCCGAGCACGGCGGTCACGCCGCGCGCGCGCAGGTTTGGGGGAAGGGAGCGACGGGCCAGCAAAGGCGGTAACGCCTCCGTGTGCGGCGCCTGGAGCGCGCCGGGAGGAAGTTGTCGGGAGGACTACCGAGCTAGATAGGAAGTTCGAGCGCTCCTCGCCAGAGTGGCGGCGGGGAGCGGGGAGGAGCAAGCCGTAGCGGCCGAGATAGGCAAGCCGAACTCCGCTGTTCGAGATCTCGCGCTCACTCCAGCGCCCATTTCTCCGCCTCGACGACGCTCATGCCGAAATAGGTCATGAGATTGATCCGGATGGGGAGAAGAGCGCGCGTTCCCTCGACCGGGGCGAGCCAGACCGAGATGTCGCGGTTGTCCTGCATGAACTTGACGGCCCAGCGCTGCGGGCGATGCCCGGCCACCGGCACATAGCGCGCGTTGCAGATGAGGGCGTTTCCGGAAAATCCCGGTTTCTTGACCGGCGTCGTCCCGGCGTAGCTCAGGACGACGTTGAAGCGCTGCGTGCCGTCGAAGACCGGTATCGTCCGGTTGCAGGCGGCGGGATCGTCCGGCTTGCCCTTCGCGGGAGCGACCGCCAGCACGGCGGAAAGCGGATCGATGATTCCCTTCTTGTGCGTCTCGTCGAGAGGGATCCGGTCGGGCCGGAGCTCGAAGGGCGGCTCGATCCTGACCTCGGAGGCGTTGCCGGACGTGAGCCCGACCTGGACGGTACGTTCGGCGCCGCCCGACCGGCCGGTCGCCGAGAAGCCGGCCGTGAGGGGGCGGTTGCCGGCGAGCGTTCCGGTCGCCACCGCGCCTCCCCGCCCGCTCGCCGTGAACAGGCCGGCAAGGCCCGTCAGCTGCGCGTTCATGCGGAGGTCGTAGCGATCGCCGTTGAGCTTGGCTTCGAGGTCGGCCTTTCCGAGCGTCAGGCCTGCCAGCGTGATGCGGTAATCGACCTTGAGGTCCGTCGCGGCTGCCGGCGCGGTCCAAGAGGCCGCCGCGAGGCACACAATCCAGGCTTTCAGCGGCCGCATGGAGATCCTGGCGCAGGTTCGAAGCGGATTGTTGTGCCACGTTTCGCCGGAATCGACGAGGCGGCCCTTCGGCGCTCACCCTTGCGCGTGACCGAGCGGGGCGGTCATGCCGCGATCCGCGCCAGCACGGTCGCCGTCATGCGGGCGCAGCGCGGGCCTCCGAACGGGAAGGTGTCGCTGAGCGCGTTCGACAGCCGGCTGCCGAGTTCCGCCCGAAGCAGCCGCTTGGCGCGGTGCAGGCGCGTCTTGACCGTTTCCGGACGAATGCCGAGTTGCGACGCGGTCTCCTCGACGCTCATGTCCTCGACTTCGCGCATCACGAAGACCAGCCGGAACATATCCGGCAGGGTGTCGATCGCATCTTCCAGGAGAGTGCGGATCTCGGCGCGCGCGGCCGCCATCTCCGGATCCCCCGGCATGCTGATTCCGGGGAACATGATGATGCGGGCGCGGGCATCCTGGTCCTGGCTTTCGAGCACGGTCAGCTCGTCGGTCGGTCGGCGGCTCCGCATCCGGCCCGCCGCCTCGTTCAGGACGATGCGCGTCAGCCAGGTGCCGAGGCCCGCCTCGCCCCGGAAGCCGGGGAGAGCCGCGAAGGCGCGCAAATACGCAGCCTGCACTACGTCCTCCGCCTCGACGTCATCCCGGAGCATCGCCCGTGCGACCCGGTAGAGGCGTCGATTGTAGCGCTGCATGATCGTCGCGAACGCGTCGGTCGCGCCGGCCCGGACCCGCGCGACGACCTGATCGTCGGGGAGCCCGGAGATTTCCGCCACTGTGGCGCCTGGAGCGGCCATCATCGCGTCCTCACGGCTCGACCACGATCTCGGCGGTCATGTTGGGATGGTACCGGCAGATATAGGCGTAGGTGCCCACCGCCCCCATCGTGGCCGTCCCGCTACGGGCCGCTGGAGCATCCACGTCGAAGCTCCTGTCCCGGGCGCTGGCCGTATGGTCGATGATATCCTGGTTCTCCCACCGGATCGTGTCGCCGACATGCGCCCGCACGGATCTCGGCTCGAACGCGATCCCCCGCATCTCGACGACGTGCTGCTCGGAAGCGGACAGCGATGGGCCGTGCCCTGCAGGGGCAAGCAGGGCCGCCGAGGAAATGGCCAGGGCGCTGGCCGCCAACGAGAGCGCCTTCACTTGAGGCTCTCCGCGAGATGCTCGGCATGCTGCTGATGGCCTTCGAAGATCTTCAGGCCGGTCTGGAGCAGCGATCGCAGCTCGCCATTGTTCGCAGCCGGGATCAGCGTGCCCTGCAGCGCGCCATTGACCGTCCGGTGGTAGGCCACCTCGTTCTGCGCATAGGCCTTGTCGAAATCCCCGCCCTTGAGGCCGGCGAGTTCCTTGGCCTTGGCGTCCGCCTGCTTCACGAGGGCCCGGCTCGTGTCGTTGTCCTCCGGGGTGACGTTCAGCTTCTTCACCAGCGCCAGGGCCTGGTCGTTCACGGCCTTGTGGTCCCGCAGCATGTCGCGGGCGAAGGCCTGGACCTCCTTGTTCTTGGAGCGCTTGGCCGCGAGTTCGGCCGCCTTGATGTCGATGATCCCCGCCGTGTAGGCGATATGGGCGATCTGCGGGTCCGAGGGCTTCGCGAGAGCCTGGGCGGTGGCGATGCCCGGAGACATGATGAATCCGGCGGCGAGTGCGAGCCAGCTGTATCGGGACATGGCATCCCTCCTCGAGATTGCGCCGGGCCAGCAGCATCGCGGCGTTCACAAGGATTGGATGCGGGAACCGCTCTGCGGTTCCCGACGATGGGCCCGGGGCGCGACAGGCGGGCCGATCTCGGTAGCGGCGAGCCGTCAGTACCGTTCGAGGTCGCGGCCCTTCACGGCTCCGAGCGAGGCCGAGGCCGGGTCCGGCGTGTAGTAGCCGGCGGCCTTCTTGGCCTCGATCTCGACGGAGGCGTCCGGCGGGACGAGCTCGGGCGGGATCGGGACCCGCTCGGACACCTCGATCCCGGAGCCGACGATCGCGTCGTACTTCATGTTGGACATCGACATGAGCCGGTCGATGCGGCGGATCCCGAGCCAGTGGAGCACGTCCGGCATCAGCTGTTGGAAGCGCGCGTCCTGCACGCCGGCGACGCATTCGGTGCGCTCGAAATAGGTCGCGGCGGAATCGCCGCCCTCCTGGCGCTTGCGGGCGTTGTAGACGAGAAACTTCGTCACCTCGCCGAGGGCGCGGCCCTCCTTGCGGTTGTAGACGATCACGCCGGCGCCGCCGCGCTGGGCCTCCTTCACGCATTCCTCGATGCCGTGGACCAGGTAGGGCCTGCAGGTGCAGATGTCGGACCCGAAGACATCCGAGCCGTTGCACTCGTCATGGACGCGGCACGCGATCGTGCGCTTCGGATCCGCGAGGGCCGCCACTTCCCCGATGACATAGACGGTCGCGCCGCCGATCGGGGGCAGGAAAACGTTCATGTCGGGCCGGGTGACGAGCTCGGGGAACATCCCGCCCGTCTGCTCGAACAGGGTCCGGCGCAGGTCGCGCTCGCTGGTACCGAACCGCTCGGCGATGCCCGGCAGCCACCAGACCGGATCGACCGCGATCTTCGTGACGGAGATGTCGCCGTTCCCGTGCAGGATGCCGTCATCCGCGGCCAGCCGGTGCGCCGCCATGGCGGCCAGGATCTCCGGCATGTTGAGCCGCGCCTTCGTGACCGCGATGCTCGGGCGGATATCCGTGCCGGTCGCGATCTCGCGGGCGAACACCTCGCCCGCCATGTGGCCCCACGGGTCGAGCGAGACGATGCGGCCGGGCTCCGACCATTGCGGGTGCGGCCCGACGGGTACGACGGGATGGGTGTTGTGCAGGTCGGGCCGGGCCAGCGGGTTCAGGGCGCGGGCCGAGATCGCGAGGGCCCGGTACACCGAGTAGGAACCGCCATGGGAGCCGATCACGTTGCGGTCGGCCGGGTTCGTCACCGTGCCGATGATCGGGCCGCGCTCATGCGGATCGGCCGCGCCCCAGCGGACCGGGAAGCGCGTGGTCGCCTGGCCGGGCTCGGGGTGCGAGGTGAGCCGAATATGGCTGGTGCGATTTGGTGCGTTCACGGCCGAGATCCTGCCGTCGCTGTGGATCGGCGGTTTTTGGGGCCGCCGACATGGTTGCCGGATTCTGCTCGACTTGGCTGCAACTCGTCAAATCGCCGGCGCTCTCGCCGTCCGGATCGCCGATATTAACTAAAACTTGACTATATCTCCAGAAACTGGGCCGGCCAGCAGGTCAGGGGACCAGATGGGTCAGCCAGCCTTCAAGATCGAGGACGAGTTCGAGGAGACGGCGTCCGCCGAGATCATCCCGCTGAAGATCGCGGGGGCAGCATCTCCTGCCCCGCGTCCGGCGCTTGCGGCGGGGTCGGCGCGAAGCGACGTGCCCGGCCTTCTCGGGATGATCTCGCGGGCCTCGTCGCTGCTGGGGAGCTACAAGGAGCGAGCGGACACCATGGAGAGCCGGGCGGTTGCCGCCGAGGAACTCCTGAAGGCGGCAAACCGCCGCATCGCCGAATCCGAGAGCAAGCTGCGCTCAGCGCTCGAAGAGGCACGGCTCGAGCGGGAGCGCGCGACCGAAGCGCAGCAACGCTCGGGCGAGGTCGTCGAGCGAACCCGCTCGATGCTGATCGAGGCCGGCGAGCGGATGCGGGCGGCCGAAAGCCGCGCCGACCGCGCCGAGAGCAAGTTCAACACCTTGCGGAACGCGCTCGAGCAGGGCCTCGGCGCGCATCTTGGCCTGACGGCCCCTCAGGTCTGAGGGCCGCCGAGCGGGGAGGGGTTCGTCGCCGCCGACTTCGCGCGGTCGATCCCCTCGCTGATGAGGCGCTTCGCCTCTTCAGCATCGCCCCACCGGATGATCTTGACCCACTTGCCGGGCTCCAGGTCCTTGTAGTGGGCGAAGAAGTGCTCGATCTGCTCGATCGTGATCGCCGGCAGGTCCTTGTAGGTGGCCACCGTCTCGTAGCGGCGCGTCAGCTTCGTCGTGGGGACGGCCACGATCTTCTCGTCCTGGCCACCGTCGTCCTCCATCAGGAGCACGCCCACCGGCCGCACGCTGATGACGGCGCCGGGCACGATCGCCCGCGTGTTGGCCACCAGCACGTCGCAGGGGTCGCCGTCACCCGAGAGGGTGTGCGGAATGAAGCCGTAATTCCCGGGGTAGCGCATCGAGGTGTAGAGGAAGCGGTCCACGACGAGCGTGCCGGCCTCCTTGTCCATCTCGTACTTGATCGGCTCCCCGCCGATCGGCACCTCGATGACGACGTTCACGTCCTCCGGAGGATTCTTGCCGATCGGAATTGCCTCGAGACGCATCAAACCTTCTCCGAAGCCCGCTCGAACGGGCCCGAGGCGTCTAGCGGCACGGGGCCGATGGGACAAGGACCGGGCGCCGCCGCGGCCCGTGGAAGCTACTTGAAAAGGAAACAACTCTTCGTCAGCGCCGAGCCGGAGAAGCGCTCCGTGGTCTCGGCGACGACGCGGCCGCCCATGCTGCGGTAGAAGGCGCAGCCGCGCTCGTTGTCGGCCAGGCACCAGACCGCGACCCGCTTGGCGCCACGATCCTCGAGGTCGTTGCGTACCGCCTTGAACATCCGCTTGCCGAAGCCGAGGCCCTGGTATTCGGGGGCGAGATACAGCTCGTCGACCTCGCCATCGGCCGGCAGGCCGCGGTCGCGGCAGCGGCCATAGGACGCGTAGCCGACGACCTTCTCGCCCACGTCGAGCACCACGAGCGGTCGGCCCCGGCTGATGGTGGACAGCCACCAGCGCGGGCCGCGCCGGCCGATCATCCGCTCCAAGGCGAGCGCGGGAAGGATGCCCTGGTAAGCCTCGCGCCAGGTGGAATCGAACACGCTGGAGAGGGCGGCAGCGTCCTCGGAGCGTGCCCGGCGGATGCTGATCGTAAGCTCTGACATGGGCCTTTCCGACATCCTCCGCTCCGGGGCGACGAATACAGGGACCGCCTCATCGTCGAGCAAGTCCGGGGCCACGTCGAGGGCGACTCGCTCGCTGAGCCGCCTGTGTGACCGAGCCGCAACTCCGCCCGAAACCGCCCTCCAAGATTGTCGGGCCGGGTCGTGGCTGCTATCGGGCCGGCTCCGCCGGCCGGCAGGATGATGCCGCTCCGCCTTCACTGTCCCGTCATCGTGCTTAACAGATTCCTAAAGCCGGAGCGCCGGTACGCGCGTCGCATGGCGCGCATCGCAAGATGGGACCGTCCCATCGCAGGCCCGGCGGCGCGCGCCCGCGCCTGGGCGAACATGCTGTTCTCCGACCATGGCGTGTTCCGGCTGATCTATCCGAACAGGGCTCGCGTCTCGGACGTGCTCTGGCGCTCGTCGCAGCCGAGCCCCGGCCAGATCGCCTGGTTCGCGGCCCGGGGCGGGCGGACCGTCGTGAACCTGCGGGCCGGGCGGGAATACGGGTCGTGGCCGCTGCAGCGGGAGGCTTGCGAGCGGCACGGGCTGAAGCTCGTCGAGTTCGTCCTGCGGTCGCGCGAGGCGCCGAGCCGCGAGACGCTGCTCGGCGCGCGGGCCTTCTTCGAGGAGCTCGAATATCCGGTCCTGGTGCATTGCAAGTCGGGAGCGGACAGGGCCGGCCTATTCGCCGCCTTGTTCCTCCTCGTCACGCAGGGTGCCACCGTCGCCGAGGCGAGGCGGCAGCTGTCGATGCGCTTCGGGCATTTCCGCTTCGCCAAGACGGGCATCCTCGATGCCTTCCTGGATGCATACGAGCGCGAGGGCGAGCGGAAGGGCGTCGCTTTCCTCGACTGGGTCGAGCGGAGCTACGACCCGGCGGCCGTGACCGAGCAGTTCAGGCCCGGCTTCTGGTCGACGCTGGTGGCGGACAGGATCATCCGCCGGGAGTAGGGAGCGGCTCGCCCGCGAGCTGCAGGCGCTGGAGGCGGGCATAGATGCCGGTCCCCGCGCGCAGCGCGCTATGGGTTCCGGTCTCGACGACGCGGCCCGCATCCATGACCACGATGAGGTCGGCCTCGCGGATGGTCGAGAGCCGGTGCGCGATGACGAGCGTGGTCCGGCCCTCCATCAGATGCTGCAGCGCGGCCTGGACCTGCATCTCGGCTTCCGCATCGAGCGCGCTGGTCGGCTCGTCCAGCAGAAGAATGGGGGCGTTCCGCAGGAACGCGCGAGCCAGCGAGACCCGCTGACGCTCGCCGCCCGACAGCCCCGCGCCGCCCGGCCCGACCCGCGTGTCGTAGCCCTCCGGCAGGGCGATGATGAAATCATGCGCCGCCGCGGCCTTGGCGGCCGCGATGATCTCGTCCCCGGTCGCGTCGCGCCGGCCGAAGCCGATATTCGCCCGCAGCGTGTCGTCGAACAGGACGATGTCCTGGCTGACCACCGCCACGGATCGGCGGAGGCTCTCCAGCGTGACCTCGCGGATATCCTGGCCGTCGATGAGGACGCGCCCCGCGGTCGGGTCGTAGAGGCGCGGCACGAGGGACAGCAGCGTGGATTTTCCCGAGCCCGAGCGGCCAACGAGCGCGGTCGTCTGTCCGGCCGGAACGACAAGGTCGATCCCTTCGACGGCCGCCTGGCCTTCCCGATAGGCGAAGCTCACGCCCTCGAAACGGATCTCGCCGGTCCCGACCGCCAGCGGCCTCGCGCCGGGGCGGTCGTGGATGGTGGGCTTCTCGTCCAGGACGGTGAAGTAGCGCCTCAGGGCAGCCGCCGCCTCCTGCAGGATCGCGTTGAGGTTGCCGAGGGCACGCACGGGCTGGGCCGCCATGATCAGGGCGGTGACGAAGCCGGCGAAGTCGCCCACCGTCGACTGGCCGTCCAGGATGCGCCAGCCGATGAAGGAGAGCACGAGCGCGACCGCGATGCCGCCACCCGCCTCGAGGAGGGGGTCGAGGCGAGCCCGGGCATTGGCCGATTTCATCTTGAGGCGGCGGATCTCCTCGAAGGTGTCGCGCGTGCGTCCCTTGAGGTAGCCCTCCAGGCCGAAGGTCTTGGCGATGCGGGCGCCGGCCAGGCTCTCCGAGACGAGGCCCGCCATCCGTCCGACCTGCTCCTGGTTCTGCGTGGCGTTGCGGCGCAGCTTCTTTCCGATCCGCGCGACCGGGCGGGCGAAGAAGGGCGTGGCCACCGCCGCCACGAGCGTCAGAACCGGATCGATCGCGAACATCGCGATGACGAGCGCCGTGATGGTCGCGGTCTCCCGCAGGAACACGGTCGAGAGCCGGGTCAGCGCCTCGCGGATGAAGGCGAAATCGGTCGTGAAGCGCTGGGTGAGCGAGGCGGCGCTCTCGCGCCCGAGCTGGGCGAGGTCGGCATCGATGAGATGCGCATAGAGCGCACTCTGCATGTCCGCCTCGGTGCGCGTGACCACCCGGTTGGTCAGGACCGTCATGGCGTAGAGCGCGAAACCCTTGATCGAGGTGACGAACACCACGAAGACCGGCGCCAGCAGGATCGCCTGCTCCCGGTCGAGCACGAACCGCGTCACGATCAGGTTGATCTTGATGGGCGCGCCGGTGCCCGAGCGGTTGGTGAAGGCCTCGAAGGCGGCCTTGATCAGCACCGGGTAGAGCCCGGTCGAGCCGGCGACGACGACGATCAGAAGGAGCACGAGCGCGAGGGAGCCCCGGTGCGCGCTGAGCCAGTCGCGCCAGAGCCTCGCCACGAGGGCGGCAGTGTTTCCCTCGAGCAGGCCCGCTTTGGCGGGGCCTGGCGTTCGACCTAGTTTGAGTTTCACCGACCGGGGATACTATCCCGGGGATCGACGCGCAATTTTCGCAGTCGCGGCACTCGGCGATGTTGCATCGCAGTACGAAAGGGTTATCCGCCTCCCATGAAAATTGCGCTCGTTGGAACGCGCTGGTTCGGCGCCGAGGTGTTTCGTCTGCTCCAGGAGGCTGGGCACGACGTGGTCGTAACCGCCACGAATGGCGAGGATACGCTGGCCAAGGCGGCGCGGGCCGCAGGCGTTCCGCTCGTCACGCGGGAGGAGCCGCGGCGCGTCACCGGCGAGGACATCCCGGCCGATGCCGTGGACGCGATCGTCGCCGCCCACACGCACGCCTTCGTGACGGCGGATGCCCGCAAGAAGGCGCGCATCGCGTCCATCGGCTACCATCCGTCGCTTCTGCCCCGGCACCGGGGGATGGCCGCCGTCGAGTGGACCATCAAGGAGAAGGATCCGATCGCCGGAGGCAGCGTGTACCACCTGTCGGGCGGCATGGATGCCGGCGCCCTCGCGGCCCAGGATTGGTGCTTCGTGTACCCGGAAGACGACGCGCGGACCCTGTGGCAGCGCGCGCTCGCGCCCATGGGGCTGAAGCTCCTTTTGAAGGTCGTGCACGACATGGAGACCCGCGGCGTCGCGGATGCCTGGGAACAGGACCCCAGGGCCGTCACGCTCGCGCCCCCGCTGGTCTGAGGCGCGACGCGCCGTCTCAACCCGGACCCCAGGCGGAGCAACCACCAGCCCTCGGCGTTGTCCCTCACACTCAGTGAGGGAGAAACAGATGGCGAATGCCAGCAAGACGCATATGGGCCCCGGCACTCAGGGCAAGGGCTCAGGCACGGGGGCGATGACCGACCTGCCGGACGGCGTGCTCGAGGAGAACATGGTGCTCTCCAATCGCGACAAGAAGCTGCACAGCGAGGAGCGCGGCTTCGACAGCAAGGCGGTCCAGACCGAGCAGTATCACGACCACGCGGGCAATCGCCTCAACCAGGGCGAGGAGAGCGGCGAAACCGGCAACGGTAGCGGGCTTGCCGGGCCGATGAGCAACGATTCGGGCGAGCTCAGCAGCCTCAAGTCGCAATCGGGACGCTGAAACCCTTCTAGGCCGCGGGCACGACCTCTCCGGGCGACACCTGGAACAGGTCGGCCCGCGTGCCGAGCCCGGCGAAGAGGGCCGGATCGGCCCCTGTCATCCAGACCTGTCCCCCGAGCACCTCGAGCGCATCGTAGAGGGCGTCCCGCCGACGCGGGTCGAGATGCGCGGCGACCTCGTCGAGCAGCATGAGGGGCGCGATGCCGCTCATGGCGCGCACCAGCCGCGCATGGCCGAGGACCAGCCCGAGCAGCAGCGCCTTCTGCTCGCCGGTGGAGCAGATCTCGGCCGGCAGGTCCTTCGGGCCGTGCCGCACGGCGAGATCGGTCGCCTGGGGGCCCAAAAGCGTGCGGCCGGCAGCGGCGTCCCGGGGCCGATTGTCCGAGAGCATCTGCCGGTAGCGATCTTCCGCATCCACGGCCGGAAGGCTCGCGACCAGCTCGTCCAGCTCGCCGACGAGCGCCAGTCGGGCGAATGGAAACGGCGACGCGTCGTCCCGCGTCGCGAGGAGCTGCGCGTCCAGGCGTTCCGCCGTCTCCCGCCGGGCGGACGCGACCGCGACGGCGAGCTCGGCGAGTTCACGCTCGACCGCGTCCAGCCAGGCCCGGTTGCCGTGCGGGTCCTCGAGCAGCCTGTTTCGCGACCGGAGCGCGCGTTCGAGCGCGTTGACCCGTGCGCCGTGCCGGGAATCGATCGCCAGGACAAGGCGGTCCAGGAAGCGCCTGCGGTCGCCCGCCGGACCCCGGAACAACCCGTCGAGATCGGGCGTCAGCCAGACCAACCGGACGTATTCCGAGAAGGAGGCCGCCGAAGACGCATCGGCCCCATCGATCCGGCAGCGCCGGACGGCGCGCCCGCCCTCGCCGGGCTCGAGGCCCACCCCCAGGCGGTGCTCGCCCTCGGGGCCGTCCAGGGTCACGGAGACCGCGAAGCGGTCCGTCTCCCGGCGGGCCATGTCGCCGAGATCGGCGCGTCGGAGCCCGCGGCCCGCCGAGAAGAGCGACAAGGCCTCGATCAGGTTGGTCTTGCCGGCGCCGTTCTCGCCGACCAGGGCCACGAGGCCCCGACCCACCCTGAGGTCGAGCGCCGCGTAGCTGCGGAAATCCTGGAGGATGAGCCGGGTGACGCGGGGTGCGGCGGCTTCGGCGATCACACCCGCATCGGCATCAGGACATAGAGGGTCGGTGCGCCCTCACGGTCCTGGATCACGGTCGGGGAGCCCGGATCGGCCAGCTTGAACAGGGCCGTGTCGCCGTCGAGCTGCTGGGTGATGTCCAGCAGGTACCGGGCGTTAAAGCCGACATCCAGCGGCGAGGAATCGTAATCGACGTCGAGCTCCTCGACGGCATTGCCGGAATCCGGGTTGTTGACGGACAGGGTCATCCGCCCCTCCGTCAGGGCGAGTTTCACGGCGCGGCCACGCTCGGACGAGATCGTCGACACGCGATCGACCGCGCGGGCGAAGTCGCCGCGTTCGACCGTCAGGAGCTTGTCGTTCCCGGTCGGGATGACGCGCTGGTAGTCGGGGAACGTCCCGTCGATGAGCTTGGAGGTCAGGACCACGCCGCCGGTCGCCTCGCCGCCGAAGCTGAGGCGGATCTTCGCCTGCGAAAGCTCGACCTTCACGTCCTCGGCGGTGTCGTCGATCAGCTTCTGGATCTCGGCGACCGCCTTCCGGGGCACGATCACGCCAGGCATGCCGGCCGCGCCGGCCGGGGCCGGGAGCTCGATGCGGGCGAGCCGGTGTCCGTCGGTGGCGACGGCGCGCAGCATCGTCGCGCCATCCACCTCCACCGTGTGCAGGTAGATGCCGTTCAGATAGTAGCGCGTCTCCTCCGTGGAGATCGCGAATTGCGTCTTCTCGATCAGGCGCTTCAGGTCGGCCGCGCCCAGGGCGAAGGAGGTCGACATCTCGCCCGCCGCGAGATCCGGGAAGTCTCCCTCGGAAAGCGCCTGCAGCATGAAGCGGGAGCGGCCCGAGCGAAGCTGCATCTGGCCGGTGTCGCCCGTCGTCTCGAGCGAGACCTGGGCGCCGTCAGGGAGCTTGCGGACGATGTCGTAGATGACGTGGGCCGGAACCGTGGTCGCGCCGGCCTGGCTGACATCCGCGCTCACTTCCTCCGTCACCTCCATGTCGAGGTCGGTCGCCTTGAGACGCAGGCCACCATCCACGGCCCGGAGCAGGACGTTGGAGAGGATCGGAATCGTGTTGCGGCGCTCCACCACCCGGTGGACGTGGCCGAGCGCCTTCAGGAGCGCCGCGCGCTCGACTGTAACCTTCATGGCTGATGCCCGTGACTGAACTGGTCCTCGTCCGGTGCGCCTAGAAAGGGCTCGCGGCGAGGCGGGGCAGGCACATTGGCGAAGCCCGCCCCCGAAGGCAAGGGCGGGCTTCGGTCGGACCGCCTTCGCGGCCCGCTATGGCGTCAGGCGGCGCGGCGGCTGTCGCCGACGAGGCCGCGGTTGATCAGCGCCTCCGCGATCTGAACCGCGTTCAGGGCTGCGCCCTTCCGGAGGTTGTCCGACACGCACCAGAACGCGATGCCGTTATCGACCGTCGGGTCGTCGCGCAGGCGCGAGATATAGACCGCGTCCTCGCCCGCGCTCTCGTGCGGCGTCATGTATCCGCCGGGCTCGCGCTTGTCGTCGATCAGGATGCCGGGCGACGCCCGCAGGATCTCGCGCGCTTCCTCGGCCGACAGCGGCTTCTCGAACTCGACATTCACGGATTCGGAATGGCCGACGAAGACCGGCACGCGCACGCAGGTGGCGACGAGCTTGATCTTCGGGTCGAGGATCTTCTTGGTCTCGACCACCATCTTCCACTCTTCCTTGGTGAACCCGTCCTCCATGAAGACGTCGATCTGCGGGATGAGGTTGAAGGCGATCCGCTTGGGGAACTTCTTCTTCTCCATCTGGCCGAGCGAGTAGACGGTCTTGGTCTGGTTGAAGAGCTCGTCCATGCCCTCCTTCCCGGCGCCCGAGACGGACTGATAGGTCGAGACGACCACCCGCGTGATGGTGGCCGCGTCATGGAGCGGCTTCAGGGCCACGACGAGCTGCGCGGTGGAGCAGTTCGGGTTGGCGATGATGTTCTTCTTGGTGAAGCCGCGGACGGCCTCCGCGTTCACCTCCGGCACGACCAGCGGCACGTCCGGGTCGGTCCGCCAGGCGGAGGAGTTGTCGATGACGATGGCGCCCTCCGCGCCGATCTTCGGCGACCAGGTCTTGGAGACCTCTCCCCCGGCCGACATCAGGCAGATATCCGTGTCGGAGAAGTCGTAATCCTCCAGGGCCTTGCACTTGAGGGTC
Source organism: Enterovirga sp. CN4-39 (assembly GCF_049446235.1). Taxonomy (NCBI): domain Bacteria; kingdom Pseudomonadati; phylum Pseudomonadota; class Alphaproteobacteria; order Hyphomicrobiales; family Methylobacteriaceae; genus Enterovirga; species Enterovirga sp. CN4-39. The sequence goes on from NZ_JBMSEF010000014.1 coordinate 16,266, forward strand.
CGGTCGCCGAACGAGACTTCCTGGCCGACGGAGCGGCGGGAAGCGATCGCGACGACCTCATCGGCCGGGAAGGCGCGCTCGTCGAGAATGTTCAGCATCTCGCGACCGACATTGCCCGTCGCGCCGACCACGGCGACCTTGAAGCCCATCTTTGTCTCCTGATTTTCCGGCCCGTCGTCCCGACGGTGCGATCATGTCCCGCTGGCGGGACGGCAAAATGGCGACGCGTCAGCGCGTCCGCGTTTTCAGCGGAGCTTTCACCGGTTTAGGCGACGTCCTGAATGGTCGCATCGCAGCCATAGCCAAGCGGGTCTCGCCCGCGCCCGGTGAGCAACATGTAGGAAGCGCAAAAGTCAAGGAAAAGGTGCCGCCGCCCCGCAGGATCGCGCCCAACGTGGGCCCGATGCGAAGCTCCGCTCGCGCGTCATCGGTGGGCCGCGCCGTCCGCATGCCGGATCATCTCGTCGAATTCACGAGTTGAGGCATACGCCAACTCGTGCGTTTGTTTCGCACGACGTCACCGATCTGTTTCGAACCACGACATCGAAGACGTTTCCTCCAGGCTTATAGCGGGCCCATGCACGGCTTCCTTCAGGACATCGCAGTCTGCTCGATCGCGGCTTGGGCCCTGGGCGTCGTGGCCCATCTCGCCCGGCAGCCGGTCATCCTGGCCTATCTGATCGGGGGCTTCGTGGTCGGCCCGAACTGCCTGCGGCTCGTCCACTCCCAGGAGAACATCGAGGTCATCTCCGAGCTGGGTCTCATCTTCCTGCTCTTCATGATCGGGCTGGAGATCGACCTGAAGAAGGTCCTCAGCTCGGGCAAGACCATCCTGGCCACCGCGGGCGTCCAGATCCTCGGCGGCAGCGCGCTCGGCGTGCTCGTCTTCCTGATGCTGGGGGAGCGGCTCGGGGGAGGGAAATGGGACGCCCTCTATCTCGGCATCGCGGCCGCGCTCTCGTCCACGGTCATCATCGTCAAGGTGCTCTACGACAAGCGCGAGCTGGACACGCTCACCGGCCGCATCACGCTCGGCATCCTGGTGCTGCAGGACCTCGCGGTCATCCTATTTCTCGCCGTCCAGCCGAGCCTGAACGACCTGCGCATCGGCGTGCTCGCCCTGTCCCTCGTCCGCGTCGGGGTGCTGGTGGCGACCATGCTCCTCGTCTCGCGCTACGTGCTGCCGCATGTCTTCCGGGGCGTCGCGCGCGTGCCCGAGCTCGTCCTCGTCGGCGCGCTCGCCTGGTGCTTCCTCGGCGGCGAGCTGGCGCATCACCTCCAGCTCTCCCGGGAGATGGGCGCGCTGGTGGCCGGCGTCTCGCTCTCGACCTTCCCTTACGCGCTCGACGTCACCGCCAAGGTGACGAGCCTGCGAGACTTCTTCGTCACGCTGTTCTTCGTCGGGCTCGGCATGACCATCCCGATGCCGAACTGGGGAGTGCTGGAGACCGCGCTCGTCCTCGCCCTCTTCACGGTGGTGAGCCGCTTCGCCACCACGATGCCGCCGCTCTACCTCATGGGGCAGGGGATCCGGGCGAGTTTCCTGCCGGCGCTCAACCTGTCCCAGATCAGCGAATTCTCCCTCGTCCTGATGCAGCTCGGCTTCGCGGCCGGACACGTCACGGTGGAGACGAAGAACGCGACCTCCTTCGCCTTCGTCATCCTGGCCGTCGCCTCGACCTTCGCCATGACGAACTCGAACCGGATCTCGCGGCCGACCGTGCGTCTCCTCAAGCGGCTCGGGCTGCGCGACCTCGACGCTGCCACGGAGCAGGGAGGGGAGGGGCCGCCGCGGATCATCCTCTTCGGCTTCTTCCGCACGGCGAGCTCGCTGATCGCCGAGCTCGAGCGCGAGAACGATCGCGTGCTCCTGGACGAGATCAAGGTCGTCGACTTCAACCCGATCGTGTTGCGCGGCCTGCAGGAGCGCGGCATCCGCGTGCAGTACGGCGACATCAGCCAGCGCGAAACCCTGGTGCATTCCGAGATCGCGCAGGCGGAGATCCTGGTCTCGACCGTTCCGGACTACCTCCTGAAGGGCATCTCGAACGAGAAGCTGGTCCGGCAGCTGCGCTCCCTCAACCCGAAGGCGACCATCGTCGCGCATGCGGAGGTGCTGTCGGACATCGAACGTCTTTACGCGGCAGGCGCCGATCACGTCTTCGTTCCGCGCCTGATCGCGGCGGCCGAGCTGCGGCGGATACTCCACGCGGCCGGTGATGGTCTTCTCCCGCGTAAGCGCGAAGAGCTAGACCATTCTTTGGATAAACGCCGCGAGGTTCTCGGCTGATCTGCAAAGAATCGGGGCCCGCGGGGGCTGTAAGCTTTCGCAGGTCCGGCCCGGCTGCAGGCCAAGGAACCTTTTCTGCTTCTTCCGTCTTGTTTTCGCGCAGAAAGCGGGGCCGTCCGCCTCGTCTTGCCGGTGAGGTTCAAGCCATGCGTCGCACAGCACTCATAGCCGCGTCGTTTGTTGGGCTCACGCTGGCCGGCACCGCCGCAAGCGTGGCCGAGCCGCTGCGCCTGAACGTGCGCCCGCGCAGCTGGCTCGATCCCGGCAACGTGGTCCAGCCGGGCAGCAACGTGAACCCGGCGAGCCCCCTCGGGCAGACCGTCTCGTTCATGCTGAGCCCGCCCTATCAGAACATGAAGGAGCGCTTTGAGGGGAACGCGCTTCCCGATCCGATCGGCGGACCCTTCACGGGCGCCCGCAACGGTCCCATCCCGCTGCTCGGCACCTTCCCGATCGAGTAGGTCAGGCGAGGAGCGGCTTCAGGGCGTCGCGCACGGCGTTGCCCATCTCGGCCGTGCCGAGCGCGTTCTGGCCCGGGGCCGCGATGTCCCGGGTCCGGGAGCCTGAATCGAGCACATTCGTGATCGCCTGGTCCAGGCGGTCCGCCACGTCCCCGAGCCCGAGCGAATAGCGCAGCGCCATCCCGAGCGAGCCGATCATGGCAAGCGGGTTGGCGAGGCCCTGCCCGGCGATGTCGGGGGCGGAGCCGTGCACGGGCTCGTACAGGGCCGCCCGCCGTCCGGCCGCGTCCTCCGCGCCGAGGGAAGCCGAAGGCAGCATCCCGAGCGAGCCGGTCAGCATCGCGGCCGCATCGGACAGGATGTCGCCGAAGAGGTTGTCGCAGACGATCACGTCGTACTGCTTCGGGCGCCGCACGAGCTGCATGGCGCAATTGTCGGCCAGCACGTGCTCGAGCTCGACATCGGCGTAGTCGGCCGCATGCACCTGCGTGACGACCTCCTTCCAGAGGACGCCCGACTTCATGACGTTGTGCTTCTCGGCCGACGAGACCTTGTTGCGCCGCTTGCGGGCGAGCTCGAAGGCGACGCGCGCGATGCGGTCGATCTCCCCCGTCGTGTAGATCTGGGTATCGACGGCGCGCTTCTCGCCGTTGTCGAGCGTGACGATCTCCTTGGGCTCGCCGAAATAGACGCCGCCCGTCAGCTCCCGCACGATCAGGATGTCGAGCCCTTCGACGAGCTCGGGCTTGAGCGACGACGAGGAGGCGAGGGCCGGATAGCAGATCGCCGGCCGAAGGTTGGCGAACAGGCCGAGGTCCTTGCGAAGCCGCAGAAGCCCCGCCTCGGGCCGGTGCTCGTAGCGCACCCCCGCCCATTTCGGGCCGCCCACGGAGCCGAAGAGGACCGCATCCGCCTCCCGGGCGAGCTTCACGGTCGCGTCGGTCACCGGGACGCCATGCGCGTCGATGGCGGCGCCGCCCACCAGGTCCTCCTCGGTCTCGAACGTGCCGATCCCAGCCTCGCTGAGCAGGGTGAGGATCTTGCTCACCTCCCGCGCGACCTCCGGGCCGATGCCGTCGCCAGGAAGGAACAGAAGCTTGTGCGTCGTCATCAAAGAATGGCCCGAAGTTTGGACGGTCGGGTGGGTCTAATCAGGCGCTGGGCTCGTTGGCAATCTGCCGTACGCTGGTCGGGCGTACATCGCCTCAAGGGAAGTCTGGATGAGTGGACCGAAGACGTTGAAGCTGGCCGACGCGGAGGCATTCGCGGCGAGGATCCTGGTGGGCGTGGGCGTGCCGCAGGATGGCGCGAGGCTCGTTGCCCGCCACCTCGCGAGCTCCGATGCGTCCGGCTACCAGAGCCACGGGCTGAGCCTGCTTCCGCTCTATGTCGGCGAGATCGAGGCAGGCCGCGTGGACCCGGGTGCGACAGGCACGTGGCTGAAGGAGAGCGGCCCCATTCTCGTGGTCGACGGAGAGCGCGGGTTCGGTGCGCCGCTGGTCTATCCGGCGCTGGAGCGGGCGGCGGCGGTCGCACGCGAGGTCGGCGTGGCGCTGCTCGCGGTCCGCAACGTCCATCACCTCGGGCGCATCGGCGCCTTCGCCGAGCTGGCGGCGGAGCAGGGGCTCGCTTCCATGCACTTCTGCAACGTCGTCGGCCGTGAACCCGTCGTGGTTCCGGCGGGGGGCCGCGAGCCGCGCTTCGTCACCAACCCGATCGCGATCGGGATCCCGCGCCCCGGCGATTTCCCCGTCGTGCTGGACATCGCGACGAGCGGCATCGCGCTCAACAAGGCGCGGGTCGCCCATGATCGCGGCGAGCAGGTCGGGGAAGGTTTCCTGATCGACGCCGATGGGCGGCCGACCCTGGATCCGGCGGTGCTGTTCAGCGAGCCGAAAGGGGCGCTCCTGCCCTTCGGCGCCCACAAGGGCTCGGGCCTCGCGATCCTCGGCGAACTCCTCGCGGGGGCGGTCACCGGCGGGCTGACCATCGCGCCGCGGAACACCCGCGACGGTTCAACCCTGAACAACATGCTGTCCGTGCTGATCCAGCCGGACCATGTGGCAGGGGCGGGCTGGGGCAGCGAGGCGGAGACGCTGATCGAGTATCTGCACAGCTGCGCGCCGGTGGATCCGGCGCAGCCGGTCCTGGTGCCCGGGGAGCCCGAGGCCAGGGCACGGGCGGCAGCCGAGCGGGGCGGGATCACCTACCCGGCCTCGATCTGGTCCGCCCTGAACGGGCTTGCGGGCCGTCTCGGCCTGGAGGCCTGACGCCTCCCGGACTCAGCGGAAGCTGTCGTAGCTCAGGATGGTGGTGGTCGCCGCCGGCTGAGGGGCGGGGGCAGGCGCGCAGGCATCGGGCGCCTTCGCGGGCACGGGCCGACGTCGGATCGCGAGGCGCACGAGACGGGTGCGCAGCAAAATCAAAAAGTTCTGCATGAACGCCTCCTGCCCAGCCGGGCAGGAAGGTGTCATGCGGTCCCGTCAGGCCGATGTGCGCTGGCGCACATCGGCTGAGACGAGCGTTCTCAGCCCTGGCGAGCCTTGTAGCGCTTCTGGGTCTTGTTGATGATGTAGATGCGGCCCTTGCGGCGAACCATCTGGTTGTCGCGATGGCGGCCGCGGACGGATTTCAGCGAGCAGCGGATCTTCATGGCGCTTGTCTCCGGGTCGAGCCGTCGTCGACTCGGGGTGCAGGGTCCAGAAATGTCGGAAAGCGCCGGCGCCTGAGCGCCGCCGCAAGGCGCGCTACATAATCCGACTTGCCGGTTTCGACAACCCCGGTACACGGCGCCAGCCGATGGCCAAGTTCGCCGGCCAGGGCTATGGACGTCCCGTCCTGCAGCAAGGCGCCCATTTCATGACGTATGTTTTCGAGCCGCCGCCGGTGATCAGCCTCTGGATCGAGGGCGAGGCGGCACGTTTCCCCGTGCACCGGATCTATTGCGTCGGCCGGAACTACGCCGAGCATGCGCGCGAGATGGGCCATGATCCCAACCGCGAGCCGCCCTTCTTCTTCTCCAAGCCGGCGGACACGCTGGTCATCGACGGGGGCGATTTCCCGTATCCGGGCCAGAGCCAGGACGTGCATCACGAGATCGAGCTCGTGGCGGCCCTCGGCTCGGGCGGCGACAACATCGCGGAAGCGGACGCGCTGAGCCACGTGTTCGGCTATGGCGTCGGCCTCGACATGACGCGGCGCGATCTCCAGGGCGAGGCCAAGAAGATGGGCCGCCCCTGGGATACCGGAAAAGGCTTCGAGCATTCCGCGCCCTGCTCGAACCTGAAGCGGGCCGCGCAGATCGGCCACCCTTCCAGCGGCCGCATCTGGCTCGACGTGAACGGGCAGACCCGTCAGCAGGGCGACCTCGCCGACCTGATCTGGTCCATCCCGGAGATGATCGCCTACCTGTCGACGCTCTTCACCCTGCGGGCCGGCGACCTGATCATGACCGGAACGCCGGCCGGCGTCGCCGCCGTGAAGCGCGGCGACGTGCTCGAAGGCGGCGTCGAAGGCGTCGGCACCCTCAGAACCCGCGTCGTCTGATCCAGCGACCTCCCGAAGCGGGGGGCGCTCCCCCGCCGGCCATCGAGCAAGGTCTTCGGAGGGTGGCGGGGCATGCACTCCTTGCAGTTCGCGGTGCTCGCGGCGCTCGGCCTCGGGGCCGGCGCCAGCATCATCGTCCAGCAGGCGCTAGTCGCGGATCTGCGCGGCGCCCTCAACTCGGCCCTGTGGGCGGTCTTCGTCTCCTATCTGGGCGGGCTGCTCACGATGGCGCTTCTCCTCGCCGTCACCCGCCAAGGTTGGCCCAGCGCGGCGCAGATCGGCGGAAGCTCGTACCTGTCATGGGCGGGCGGCGTCTTCGGCGTGATCTACATCGCCATCGCGGTCGCGATCCTGCCGAAGCTCGGTGCCGCGACGACGCTTGCGCTGATCCTCGCCGGGCAGATGCTGGCCTCGGTCGTGATCGACCATTTTGGCCTTTTCGGCGTCCCCCGGCACGAGGTCGACCTCCGCCGCATCGGGGGCGTGCTGCTTCTCGCGGGCGGGGTCGCGCTGATCAGCCGGTGAGGCCGGCGCCGCCGGTCGTCCGCGACAGGCCGTGCTCGGTCTTGTTCCACCTCTGGGGCTGCAGCACGAATTCGAGCAGGCCCCGCCAGGCCGCGACGCTGACGAGGCAGTAATAGGCCGGCATCAGGGCCACATGGGCCAGGAGCCCGGGCCAGCGGCGCCGCCGCAGCGCCTCGATCGGCGGCAGCGTGAGGGCGAGGAGGCCAGCGGCGAACAGCGTCGAGCCGACTGCCGCGGCCGTGATGTCGAGCAGGCTTTGCGGCTGGAACAGGCGGCCCGTGAGCACGGCATCGAGGGCGAGGACCATCAGGAAGGGAAAGCCGGCCGCGGATGCGACGGACCCGAATGTGAGGGCGAGGGCGCCGAGCGCCCGGGCCGTTCCAAGCTCGCGGAACAAGGCGGCCGGGCTCCGGGAATGCGTCACGGAGACCTGGAGGAGCCCCTTCATCCAGCGCGTTCGCTGCCGCAACCATGCCCCGAGGTGAGCGGGCGCCTCCTCGCGCGTCGCGGAGGGAAGATCCGCCACCCGATAGCCCGCCGCGGCGAGCCGGATCCCGAGGTCGGCATCCTCCGTGACGTTCCAGGCATCCCAGCCGCCCAGCGCCTGCAGGACGGGGCGGCGGAAATGGTTGGAGGTGCCGCCGAGAAGCACCGGAAGGTCGAACCGCGCGAGGGCCGGGTTCAGGACGTCGAACAGCGCCGCATATTCGATCGTGAACATGCGGGTGAGCCAGCTGTCGCCCGTGTTGTCGATCACGAGCCGGGCCTGGAGGCAGGCCACCTGGGGAGCGGACCGCTCGAACACGGAGACCGCAAGCCGAAGCTGGTCCGGATCCGGCACGTCCTCCGCATCGTAGACCGTCACGAACTCGCCGCGTGCGAGAGGCAGCGCCACGTTCAGGGCGCGCGGCTTGGTCCGGGGTTCTCCCGGCGGCGCGGTGATCACCTCGATGAAGCCGGGCAGTCGCACGCCGGCGAGCGCGGCCGCCGTCTCGCGATCATCCGCCTCGATGATCAGCTTGGCGTCGAGCTTGGCGGCCGGATAGTCGATCGCCTCGAGGGCTGCCAGCAGGCGGGGGAGGACCCGGGCCTCGCGATAGAGCGCCACCAGGATCGTGTAGACCGGCAGGTCGCGATCTGCTGTCCGGGGCGGGAGCCGCGGCGGCGATACCGGCACCGGCTCCAGCACGGATGCGAGACGCAGGCTCGTGCTGCCCAGGAAGGCTATCCCGAGGAGGAGCGAGGCGGCGGTCCAGGTCGCCTCCGGGGCGAGAACGGCGCCGATCCCGGACGCGAAGCCGAACGCATAGCCCACCGCGAATTGCCGCCGGTTCGCTCCGCCCCGGTAGCTGAAGCGGGGCGAGTGGTGGGCCAGGCCGTTTGCGGCCAGCGCCGCGACCTGCTCCCCCCGGGCCGCGATCACGCTCCTGCGGATGCTCGCCGGTGTCGTGATCGCAATGCCGCCGGCGAGCCGGATGCGACGGACCAGGAGGCCAGCCACGACCTCGCCGCGCGGCGCATAGGCATACTGGGCCGCCGCGGCCGGGCCGAGCGGGACGAGGCCCGCCAGAATGGCTTCCGGGAAACGGGCCCGACAATGGACGTCGAGCAATCCATCGAGAAAGGGAAGATCAAGCTCTGCTGCGAGAAGTCGAAAGTAGCATTCCTCCGAGATCCGACCCGACCGGATCAGCGCTTCGTCTGCCGAGACGCCGCCCTCCGCGGCGAGGACCGTGGCGTCTTCGAGGGAAGGCCTCGGCATGCCGTGCCGGAGGAGGAAGGCAATCTCGAGCGGAAGCTTTCGATACGCAGTTTCCTCGGAGTGTGCTCGCGCCAAGCCGCCCTGGATGAACACGACAACTCCTGGGTTGTGATGTTCATCAAAGTCGTTTCGGGAAAACCGGGGAAGGTGTGACTTGCGAAGACTTGAACGAATCTTCGCATGTTGCAGGAAGGTTGCACTCCGGGCCGTTTGCGGACATCTGACGGGGATCCACCAGATCGACCATCATGACCTCGTCCGATCCCGACCTCCGTTCCGCCGCCGCTGCGGCAGCTGCCTGGCCCTTCGAGGAAGCGAGGAAACTCGTCGCGCGCCTGGAGAAATCGGGGAAGAAGGAGGCGCTGTTCGAGACCGGCTACGGTCCGTCGGGCCTGCCGCATATCGGCACCTTCGGCGAGGTCGCCCGCACCACCATGGTGCGCAACGCCTTCCGGGTCCTGACCGAGGACAGGATCCCGACCCGGCTCGTCGCCTTCTCGGACGACATGGACGGCCTGCGGAAGGTGCCGGACAACGTTCCGAACAAGGAGCTCCTGGCCGCGAACCTCAACAAGCCGCTGACGGCCGTGCCGGACCCGTTCGGGACCCATCCGAGCTTCGGCGAGCACAACAATGCGCGGCTGCGCGCCTTCCTGGATTCCTTCGGCTTCGAATACGAGTTCATGTCGGCGACCGAGTGCTACCGGGCCGGCCGCTTCGACGCGACGCTGCGCCTGATGCTGGAGCGCTACGACGAGGTGATGGCCATCATGCTGCCGTCGCTGCGGGCGGAGCGTTCGGCCACCTATTCGCCCTTCCTGCCGCTGCACCCGAAGACCGGGCACGTGATGCAGGTGCCGATCGACGAGGTCAGGCGCGACAGCGCAACCCTCGTGTGGCGCGACCCCGAGACGGGCGAGCGGTTCGAGACCTCCGTCCTAGGCGGGCACGCGAAGCTGCAGTGGAAGCCGGACTGGGCGATGCGCTGGGTCGCGCTCGGCGTCGATTACGAGATGGCCGGCAAGGACCTCATCGACTCGGTCAAGCTGTCCTCGCAGATCGCCCGCGCGCTCGGGGCCGAGCCGCCGGAGGGCTTCAACTACGAGCTCTTCCTCGACGAGAAGGGCCAGAAGATCTCGAAGTCGAAGGGCAACGGCCTGACGATCGAGGAATGGCTCACCTACGGCACGCCCGAGAGCCTCGCGCTCTTCATGTACAACAAGCCGCGCGAGGCGAAGCGGCTGTTCTTCGACGTCATCCCGCGGCAGGTGGACGACTACCTCACCTTCCTGGAGAAGTACGCAGGCCAGGACTGGAAGCTGCGGCTCGGCAACCCGGTCTGGCATATCCATTCCGGCCATCCGCCCGCGCCGGAGCTCGTCCAGGGCGCGGGCGAGCGCGCCGCGACCATCTCCTTCGCGATGCTGCTCAACCTCGTGGCGGTGGCGAACACCGAGGATCCGGCCGTGCTGTGGGGCTTCATCCGCCGCTACGCGCCGGGCGCCTCGCCGGAGACCCACCCGGTGCTCGACCGGCTCGTCCGGCACGCGCTCGCCTATTACCGCGACTTCGTCCGGCCCTCGAAGGCCTACAGGGCGCCGACCGAGGCCGAGCGGGCCGCCCTTGCGGACCTCTCGGAGGCGCTGTCGGCCTTCGCGGGCTCGACGGATGCCGAGGCACTGCAGGCCGCCGTCTACGAGGTCGGCCGGACGCATTTCCCGGACACGTCCGGAAAGGCGAAGAGCCCGGACGGGCGCCCGGGCGTGTCGCAGGCCTGGTTCCAGACCATCTACCAGGTCCTGCTCGGCGAGGCGCGCGGGCCGCGGTTCGGCTCCTTCGTGGCACTCTACGGCGTCGACGAGACCCGCGCCCTGATCGCGAAGGCGCTGGCCGGCGAGCTCCTTTCGGAGCACGAGGCCTTCGTGTCCGCCCGTGCTGCCGCGTGAGTGGAAATGTGCGTTGACCTTTGCGGCCGGGTAGGCTTATAAGCCCCCGATCGAGAGCCCTGGTGCAACCGCCGGGGCTCTTGCCGCTTTCACATCAGCAGCGATCGCGTCGTCGCCCGGCTCGGGCGCCCGATCCTTATTCGGCGAGGTTCTCCCATGGCCAACACCGTGTCGGCCAAGAAGATGGCGCGAAAGATCGCCCGGCGCACCGAGGTCAATCGGGCCCGTCGTTCCCGGATGCGGACCTTCCTGCGCAAGGTCGAGGAGGCGATCGCCGCCGGCGACCGCACCACTGCCACGCAGGTTCTCCGGACGGCCGAGCCCGAGATCATGCGGGCGGCCCAGAAGGGCGTCCTGCACAAGAACACCGCCTCCCGGAAGATCTCGCGCCTCGCGCACCGGATCACGACGCTCAGCGCCTGATCCGACGGCTCATCGTTTCCAAAAAGCCCGGCCCTAGCGCCGGGCTTTTTTGATTCCGAACGAAGTGTGGATGCCGGGCCACAAATGCGCGGCTCCACGAATGTTCTTATTTCGTTCAAGTTGACTGGTTCGAACTGTCCCGGGGTGGTTCGCGCGGGGGCGCCGCGCAGATAAACCTATGACAGTCGAGTGACTTAGGCCCCAAAGCGCGAGACTCAGCCCGCGCCAACGCGCGAATCCCCTCCGAGGGTGGCTCCGGCCGAGGATTTTTCAGCGATCCGGCGAGGGATCGCTCGGCGCCCCTCGGGCCGACGAAATCCAGTGAATCCTTGGGTTTGCGAGGGGAAAGGGGGCTCGACAGCGCCGAGCGGATCCCGTCTCCGCCCTTCGACTCACGTTTAGGCTGTTGCGCCTCGGGGAGCCCCCGGCTACGTTCCGCTGGCCTCGCCACTTTCTTGCGGTGAGGCGCTCCCAGCGTGTAGTGCACAGAACAGCTCACTTTTTGCGGAGTAGAGCGTTGTCGGTCGCGAGAAGCGAGAAAGACAGGATAAGGCGATCGATCTTTGAACTGGCGAGTTTTGCTGGTCTGTTCTGACGCGTTCGGTTTTCGGTAGTTCTGGCGACTTCAACCCCGGTCTGGAGGGGCGTGCTTGCGTGCGCTCCTTGCCTGCCGGGACGGGAGACCTGTGCCCGGGAAGAAGCCTGAAGTGATGCGTAGCGTGACCGCCGGTTTGAGGCAGCCGGCGGATGAGTGTGACAGGAGGCGGGGTTGGGCGAGGATTCTTGGACGCGCGTCAAACGGCGGTTGCGCGCGGAACTGGGCGAAGACGTCTTCATGAGCTGGCTCGCCCGACTCGAGATGGAGGAGGTCACGGATAACGCCGCCCGCCTCAGCGTGCCCACGCGCTTCCTCAAGAGCTGGATCGAGGCTCACTACCTGGAGCGGGTGCTCACCGCCTACCGGAGCGAGACCTCCTCGACGGCGAACATCTCCATCGTGGTGCGCAGCGGCTCGCGGGATGGCGTTGCGTTCAAGGGGTCGGATATCGCGCGCCGCAACGCGGCCGCGGCGGCAAAGCCGAACGGGATCCATGTGAACGGCAGCCAGCCGGAGATTCTGCCCGCCCCGAGCGCGGCGGCGCCCGCATCTCCGGCGGTCCCCCGCGCAGACGGGGAGATCGCCGGCGCACCGCTCGACACGCGCCTCACCTTCGAGAGCTTCGTCGTGGGCCGGTCCAACGCGCTCGCCCAGGCGGCGGCCGAGCGCATCGCGCGCCATGACGGCCCGCAGGCGCTCTACAACCCGCTCTACATCCAGGCCGGCGTCGGCCTCGGCAAGACGCATCTCCTGCACGCCATCGGCAACGAGACGCGCCTTGCGGGCCGGCGGGTGATCTACCTGACGGCCGACCGCTTCATGTACGGCTTCGTCGCCTCCCTGAAGGCGCAGACCTCGCTCGCCTTCAAGGAGCGCCTGCGCGGGATCGACCTCCTGATCCTGGACGACGTGCAGTTCATCCAGGGGCGGACGATCCAGCAGGAATTCGGCCATACGCTGAACGCCCTGATCGACGCGGGCCGGCAGGTCGTGGTGGCGGCGGATCGGCCGCCGGCAGAGCTCGAGAGCCTCGACGAGCGGGTGCGCTCACGGCTCGGCGGCGGCCTTGTGGTCGAGATCTCGGCCCTGGACGAGAAGCTGCGCGCCGGGATCCTCAACCAGCGGATCGCGGCCGTGAAGACGGCCCATCCGGGCTTCGACGTGAGCCCGGCCGTCGTTCAGTATGTCGCCAATTCCATCAGCACCAACGGGCGGGACCTCGAGGGCGCCGTGAACCGGCTCCTGGCGCATGCCACCCTGTCGGGCACCGCCGTGACGCTGGAGACCGCGGAGGTCGCCATCCGGGACCTCGTCCGCTCGCGCGAGCCGAAGCGCGTGAAGATCGAGGACATCCAGAAGCTGGTCGCGTCCCGCTACAACGTCTCGCGGTCCGACATCCTGTCCGAGCGGCGCACGGCAGCCGTCGTGAAGCCGCGCCAGATCGCCATGTACCTGTCCAAGGTGCTGACGCTCCGGTCCCTGCCGGAGATCGGGCGGCGCTTCGGCGGCCGCGACCACACGACGGTGCTCCACGCCGTGCGCAAGATCGAGAAGGCGCTCGGGGCCGACACGTCCCTGTCGGAAGAGGTCGAACTCCTGAAGCGCATGCTCCAGGAGTGAGATAGGACATCCCGCGCGCCGGCCCGGCGCGCGGCGCGGTCCTCAGATGCGGCGGAGAAGATCCTGGGCCGCCTCCGCCGGAGGCCGGTCCAGGTTGAAGGCGCCGATGAAGTTCCCGTCCTTGCCCATCAGGTAGACGAGCGAGGTGTGCTCCATCGTGTAGTCGCCGTCCTTGGTCGGAGCCTTCTTGGCATAGGCGCGGAAATCGCGGACGACCTTGTCGATGGCCTCCTGCGAGCCCGTCAGGCCGATGATGCGGTCGTCGAAGCTCGAGACGTAGCTCTTCATGATGTCGGGCGTGTCACGCTCCGGATCCACCGTGATGAAGAGCGCCCGGACATTCTTTCCCTTGTCGCCCATCTCCCGGAATACCTCGGAGAGCTGGAACAGCTTGGTCGGGCAGACGTCGGGGCAGTGGGTGAAGCCGAAGAACACCAGGTAGGGGCTGCCGCGCAGGTCGCGGTCCGTCACCGTCCTGCCGTCGCCCGCGGCCAGCGAGAAGGGGCCGCCGATCGAGACGGTCGAACCGCCGCGCGGAAGCAGCGTGAAGTAGATCGCGGTGCCAAGGGCGACGAGGCCGATCGCGAGAGCGAGGACCGGGAGCGCCAGGCGGCGCGTGCGAGGGGACATCAGCGAGCCTATTGGTTGCGCCGCCCAGCTAGAGGGGCGCCGCCTGCTTGCCAAGGCGGCCAAGCGACGCCGCATCGACCGGTGCGACGACGGCCAGGCGAGCCGGTGTCCCTAGCCGGCGGCCCTCCGGGCCGCAGGCGCCTCGCTCAGGAGCGGGCGCTGATGACCGACGGGGTCCGGTAGGTGGGGCAGCGATACGCGACGCCCTCGACCCAGGACCAGTCGCGATAGGGACGGCGGATCAGGAGGAGGTCCGTCGCGCCGCGGCGGAGCGCCTCGTCGCGGAGCGGCTCCAGGCGGACGGCGAAATTGTCGGCCTTCTGCAGGACGCCCCACCCGCCGGGCGGCGGCACGGCGTCGGGGCTCGATGCCGGCACGGGGGTCGTCAGCGCGCCATAGACATAGGGGCCGCGCCCATCGGTCCTGATCGGGCCGCCCACTTTGCCGAGCGAGCGGCAGGTGGCCACGTCCGCCGGCGAGTCGACGAGCCGCAGCGGGTCGGGCGGCACCGGAAAATAGCCGCACCCCGCAAGAAGGGACGCAACGAGCACCGCCGCAGCAAGGGGCTTCCGCATCTGGTCGTCCTGTCGAGGGCACCCGGGCCCGATCGCGAATCGGTAGTAGCCGGCCCTCGCAAGCTTCACAATCCGGCGTTGCGCACCATTCGGGCCGCTCAGCGCGGCGCCGGGCGGCGAAGATCGAGCGTCAGGGGATATTCCAGGTTCACCTCCTCGGGCGGGATCGGGACCCGGCCGGGCGTGTGCCCGTGATCGTGGAAGCGGGCGAGCCGGCGGCCTTCCGCCTCCAGGCCGTTGACCGGGAAGGTGTCGTAGACGCGCCCGCCCGGATGGACGACATGGTACATGCAGCCGCCGAGCGATCGCTCGCTCCAGCCGTCCAGGACATCGAAGGTCAGGGGCGCATGCACCGGAATGGTGGGATGGAGGCCGGAGCTCGGCTGCCAGACCTTGAAGCGGAGCCCCGCGACCGCCTCGCCCGAGACGCCCGTCGGCGTCATCGGCAGCCGCCGGCCGTTGCAGGTGATGACGTGCCGGCCCGGGACGAAGCCGGACGCCTTGACCTGCAGGCGCTCGACCGAGCTGTCGACATAGCGGACCGTGCCGCCGCCGCCGTTCTCCTCCCCGAGCACGTGCCAGGGCTCGAGCGCCTGGCGGAGTTCGAGGCGCACGCCGCCATGTTCCGCGGTCCCGAACAGCGGGAAGCGAAACTCGCGCTGCGCCTCGTACCACGCCGGGTCAAACGCATAGCCGGCCCCGTTCAGGTCCCGCAGGACGTCGAGAAAATCCGCCCAGAGAAAATGCGGGAGCATGAAGCGGTCGTGCAGCGCCGTCCCCCAGCGGACGAAGCCGCCGTCCTGCGGCTGCCGCCACAGCCAGGCGATGATCGCCCGCAGCAGCAATTGCTGCGCGAGGCTCATCCGGGCATCCGGCGGCATCTCGAAGGAGCGGAACTCCAGCAGGCCGAGGCGGCCGGTCGGGCTGTCCGGCGAATAGAGCTTGTCGATGCAGATCTCGGCCCGGTGCGTGTTGCCCGTCACGTCCACGAGCACGTTCCGGAACACCCGGTCCACGAGCCAGAGCGGCGGCTTCTCCACCTCCGGGCCGGGGATCTGCGCAAGCGCGATCTCGAGCTCGTACAGCCCCTCGTGCCGCGCCTCGTCCGAGCGCGGCGCCTGGCTCGTCGGGCCGATATAGAGGCCGGCGAAGAGGTACGAGAGGGCAGGGTGCCGCTGCCAGTACAGGACGAGGCTCTTCAGCAGGTCCGGCCGGCGGAGGAAGGGTGAATCGGCCGGTGTCGTGCCGCCCAGCACGACATGGTTGCCGCCGCCCGTCCCGGTATGGCGGCCGTCGATCATGAACTTTTCCGCGGCAAGTCCGAGCGCGCGGGCATCCTCGTACACGCCCGTCGTGATGGCGACCGCTTCCTGCCAGCCCTTCGCGGGGTGGACATTGACCTCGATCACGCCGGGATCGGGCGTCACCTTGATGTTGTCGAGCCGCGGATCGAAGGGCGGCGGGTAGCCTTCCACATGGAGGGCATGGCCGATCTCGGCGGCCGAATCCTCCAGCTTGGCGAGAAGTTCGAGATAGTCCTCGATCCGCTCCAGGGGCGGCATGAACACGCGCAGCGTGCCGTCGCGCGCCTCGACGGCGAGTGCCGTGCGCACCGCAACGCGGCGCCGGCCCCTGCTCCTGACATGCCCGGCAAGCTCGTCGGGGAGGGCCTCCCTCTCCTCCAGGGGATCCTGGGGCGAGTAGTAGGGGTAGTGTTCCGGCGGCACGTGGGGGAGCGAGGCGAGCGGCAGCCGGGAGCCGAGCGGGGAATCGCCGGGCAGGACGAACATCTCACCCCGCCGGAACTCCCATGGCTCGGAAACCCAGCTCCGGCCGGGCCCCTCTTCCAGGCTCATGAGGGGCAGCACATAGCCGACGGGATCGCCGAGCCCGCCGGTGAAGACCCTCACCATGCGGGCGCGGGCCTCGGGATCGCCGAGCCTCGGGTCCGCCGGCGAAACATTGGCCGGGAGCCTGGCTTCCTCCCCCATCCAATGGACGGGGTCCTCGTAGGCGGGCAGGACGTACTCAGCCATGTCGAGGCGCGTCGCGAGCGCCTCGACCAGTCGCTTCGCCTCCGCGACGCCGGCGCCGGACGGCGCATCCTCGCGGGCGATCAGTTCCGGGTCCCGCCAGACCGGGCGCCCGTCCCGGCGCCAATAGAGGGCGAAGGCCCAGCGCGGGAGGCTCTCGCCCGGGTACCATTTCCCCTGGCCGTAATGCAGGAGCCCGCCCGGCGCGAACCGGTCCCGGTATCGCCTGATCAGCTTGTCCGCGAAGGCGCGCTTCGTCGGCCCGGTTGCGGCGGCGTTCCATTCCGGAGCCCCGAGGTCGGCGAGGTTCACGAAGGTCGGCTCGCCGCCGATCGTCAACCGCACGTCCTGCGCGGCGAGATCCGCATCGACGGCCTCGCCGAGCCTGTCCAGAGACGTCCAGGCTTCATCCGAGAACGGCTTCGTGGTCCGGGGCGCTTCGGCGACCCGCGTGACCCTCATCTCGAACCCGAACTCCACTCCGGCCGGCTCGTTGGAGCCGGAGATCGGCGCGGCCGAGCGGTAATGCGGCGCGGCGGCGAGCGGGATGTGCCCCTCGCCGCAGAGCAGGCCGGAGGTGGCGTCCAGGCCGAGCCAGCCGGCGCCGGGGAGATAGGCCTCCGCCCAGGCGTGAAGGTCGGTGAAGTCGCGCTCGGGGCCGGGCGGACCCTCGACGGCGCCGCCGTCCGGCGTGAGCTGGATCAGGTACCCGGAGACGAACCGGGCCGCGAAACCGAGCCGCCGGAGGAGGTGCACCAGCAGCCAGGCGGAGTCGCGGCAGGAGCCCGTCTTCAGGCGGAGCGTCTCGTCCGGGCTCTGCACCCCGGGCTGGAGGCGCGTCTCGTAGCGGATCTCCTGCGCCAGCATGCCGTTCAGGGTGGTGAGAAGCTGGACCGTCCCCAGCCCCTGGGGAGCGCGCGCGAGAAACGCCTCGAAATGCTCCCCGGCGCCTTCCTGGACGAGATAGGGCGAAAGCTCGGCCCTGAGATCGTCCGGATAGGCGAAGGGCCAGGCGGCCGCATAATCCTCGATGAAGAAATCGAAGGGATTGCGGGCGGCGAGCTCCGCCGTCAGGTCCACCTCGATCCGGAGTTCGGCCGTCCGCTCCGGAAAGACCACGCGCGCGTTCCAATTCCCGCCCGGGTCGAGGTGCCAGTTGAGGAAGTGCTTCGAGGGCGTGACCTTGAGCGAGTAGCTCGGGATCGGCGTGCGGCCCGATGGCGAGGGCCGGAGCCGGATCGTCTGCGGTCCGAGCTGGATCGCCAGGTCGTAGCGATAGGTCGTGACGTGATGGAGCGCGACGAGGATCGACACGGCAGATCCGGGCTGTCGGGGCCGGAGGACGGTCCCTGATGGACGAATGTTGCACCGGCCTGACCCGCGTGCCAGCACCCGGCCTGCAAGAGGCGCGCCGGGCCGAGGAGCCGGATGGGGCAACCCACGCAGAACGCGCGGGGGAGCTTGCCGATCCCGGTCCGGCCGGGATACCCGGCCCTGGTCCGCCAGACCGGCGGCGATAAGGCGGCAAGGATGCCCTGGACAGGTGCGCGCGATCGCGGGCGGGCGGCCATCGGTGCGGCGATCGCCGCGGTTTGCATCTTCGCGGTCCTGCTCGCCCGGGCCGAGTTCAGCGTCTGGGTGCTGCTCGCCGGGCTCGTCGCGGTCGCGCTCGCGTGGCTATGGCCGAGCGCCTCGTCGCGCGAGGATCGCCGCGAAGGCAAGCCGCCGGCCACGCCGCCGCTCCTCCCGTCTGCCTCCGTGTTCCCCGATCCCGTGATCCTGGTGGACCGGCGCCTGGTCGTGACCGGAGCGAACGAGGCTGCCCGGGCGATCCTCCCCGGCCTCAAGGAACGGCAGCCCCTTGCCTTCGCGCTGCGCTCCCCAGAGATCCTTGACGCCATCCCGGCGGTGGCAGCCTCCGGCGAGCCGGCCCGGGTCGAAGTTCCGGGGCGCTCGGGCCACGAGCAGACCTGGGAGGTACGGATCAGGCGGCTCGCATCCGGCGGCGCGACGACGCTGGGGGAGCCGGCGGTCGCGCTCTTCTTTCGCGATCTGACCGACCATCGCCGCCTCGAGACGATGCGCGTCGATTTCATCGCGAATGTCAGCCACGAGCTCCGGACGCCGCTCGCCTCGCTCTCCGGCTTCATCGACACCCTGAAGGGCCCCGCCAGGGACGATCCGAAGGCGCGCGAGCGCTTCCTCGACATCATGCAGGTCCAGGCGCAGCGGATGACGCGGCTGATCGACGACCTGCTCCAGCTCTCCCGGGTGGAGCTGAAGGAGCATGTGCCGCCGACGAGCCTGGTCGATCTCGGACAGACCGTCGCCCACATGGTCGAGGTGATGGCCCCGCTCGCGCGCGAACGGGGTGTCGAACTGGCGCTCGATCTTCCCGCCGAGCCGATCCTCATCCTGGGCGATCGGGACGAGCTGTTGAGGCTGGTGGAAAACCTGGTCGAGAACGCCATCAAGTATGGCGGCCCCGGCAAGGCCGTGGAGATCGTCGTCGGGCGCTCGTCCGCGGCCGGGTCCGAGGGCGAGCGCGTGGAGCTCTCGGTCCGGGATCATGGCCCGGGCATCCCGCCCGAGCACCTCCCGCGTCTCACCGAGCGCTTCTACCGGGTCGACGTCGCCGAGAGCCGGACGCAGGGCGGCACGGGCCTCGGCCTCGCGATCGTCAAGCACATCGTCGGGCGCCATCGCGGCCGGCTCGCCATCGAGAGCACGCCCGGCCAGGGCGCGACCTTCCGGGCACTCTTTCCACCCGCCCCCTGAACCCGGAACCGGGCGCTGTCATTGAAGTGTCATGCAGCCGTCATAGGGGTGCGGCCGTCGGGCGCCAAACAGCGGGCACCGAGCCTGCCGGCCCGGCGACGAAGATCGGAAACCCCGGCGCTGCCAGGCGGCGCTGAGCGGCCGATCAGTGGAGATGCAGATGAAACCTCGCTTTTTCGCGGCCGCCATCGGCGTCGCCGCCCTGATGTCCGGCGCGGCCTTCGCACAGGAGATCACCGGGGCCGGTGCGAGCTTCCCTTTCCCGGTCTACGCCAAGTGGGCGGAGGCCTATAAGGCCGCGACCGGCGCGACCGTGAACTACCAGTCCATCGGCTCGGGGGGCGGCATCCGCCAGATCAAGGCCCGCACGGTCGATTTCGGCGCCACCGATGCGCCCCTGAAGGGTGCCGACCTCGAGAAGGACGGGCTCGTCCAGTTCCCGACGGTGCTCGGCGGCGTCGTCCCGGTGGTGAACATCCAGGGCGTCGAGCCCGGCCAGATCAAGCTGACGGGCGAGCTGCTGGCCGACATCTATCGCGGCGACGTGAAGAAGTGGAGCGATCGCAGGATCGCCGAGCTCAACCAGGGCGTGAAGCTGCCCGACGCCAACATCACGCCGGTCTACCGGTCGGATGCGTCCGGGACGACATCGATCTTCTCGACGTACCTTTCCGAGACCTCCCCCCAGTTCAAGAGCGAGCTCGGCGCCAACACGGCCGTGAACTGGCCCATCGGCCAGGGCGGCAAGGGCAACGAGGGCGTCGCCGCGGCCGTCAAGCAGATCCCGAACTCGATCGGCTATGTCGAGTACGCCTACGCGAAGCAGAACAAGCTCCCCTACACGCAGCTCCGCAACAAGGACGGCAAGTTCGTGAGCCCGGATGCCGCTTCCTTCGAGGCAGCTGCCGCCAATGCCGATTGGCGCTCTCAGCCCGGCATGGGCATCTCGCTCACCAGCCAGGCTGGCCCGACCGCGTGGCCGATCACAGCGCCGACCTTCGTGCTCGTGCCGAAGGAGCCGAAGGACCCCAAGCGCGCCGCCGAGGTGGTGAAGTTCTTCGACTGGGCATTCAAGAGCGGCGGCAAGCTCGCGGCGGATCTCGACTACGTCGCGCTTCCCGAGAAGGTCACGACGGAAATCCGGGCCGAGGCGTTCAAGAGCATCAAGACGCAGTAGCCCTGGGCTCATCGACCCTTCGCTCCTGACTCAGTAAGGGAGGGCGGCTTGTCCCTGGTCGCAACATCCGAGCACGTCTTGGCTTCTACGAGCACCGGCTCACGCCGCCTCTCCCATGCCGGTTTCGACCGGATCTTCAGGGCCGCCGCGATCGGCTGCGCGGCCCTGGTCCTCCTGGTCCTTCTCGGCATCCTCGCCTCGATGGTCTATGGCGGCTGGCCCGCCTTCCGGGAGTTCGGCTTCTTCGGCTTCGTGTCGGGGTCGATCTGGAACGTGGGCGCGGACCAGTACGGCGCCTGGCCGGCGATCGCCGGGACCCTGTCGTCCGCCCTCATCGCCCTGGTGATCGGAGTGCCGGTCTCGCTCGGGATCGCGATCTTCCTGACCCAGCTCTCCCCGCCCTGGCTGAAGACGCCCGTCGGAACCGCGGTCGAGCTTTTGGCGGCCGTGCCGTCCATCATCTACGGCATGTGGGGCCTCTTCGTCTTCGCGCCGCTGGTGGCGAACTACATCCAGATCCCGCTGAACTCCGTGGTGGAAGGCCTGCCGATCGTCGGCACGATCATCTACTCGCGGGTTCCCTCGGGGACGGGCATCTTCACCGCCGGGATCATCCTGGCCCTGATGATCATCCCCTTCATCGCGTCCGTCACGCGCGACATGCTCGACCAGATCCCGCCCGTGCTTCGGGAGAGCGCCTACGGGATCGGCTGCACGACCTGGGAGGTCATCCGCCACGTCCTCGTTCCGCAGGCCGGGGTCTCGATCATCGGCGCGATCATGCTCGGCCTTGGCCGCGCGCTCGGCGAGACGATGGCGGTTACCTTCGTGATCGGCAACGCGAACCGTCTCGGCTCCTCGATCTTCGATCCTGGATCGACCATCGCGTCCCGCATCGCCAACGAGTTCAACGAGGCGGGCGACCTGCAGCTCAACGCGCTGATCGCCCTCGGCTGCATCCTGTTCCTGGTCACCTTCGCGGTCCTGATTTCGGCCCGCCTGCTGATCGCCCGCGTGCAGAGGATCTGAGCGATGGCGACCCAAACCTCCGTGCTTCCGGCTGCCGCCATGAACAAGCCCGCGATGCCGGCGCGCCGCGTCCGGCCGGCCCGCCGCGTGGCGGACCGCGCCCTGAAGATCGCGAGCGCGCTGTTTACGGCCATCGGCGTCTTCGCGCTGGGCTGGATCCTGCTGATGCTGCTCTGGCGCGGCTTTGCGGCGCTCGGCCCCTCGGTCTTCACCAGCATCACGCCGGGGCCGGGCAGTGCCGGCGGCGGCCTCGCCAATGCCATGGTGGGCTCGCTCGTCCTGACCTTCCTCGGCATCGTGGTGGCGACGCCGATCGGGGTCCTGGCGGGCACCTATCTCGGCGAATACGCGCGCACCTCGAAGCTCGCCGCCGTGATCCGCTTCATCAACGACGTGCTGCTTTCGGCGCCGTCGATCCTGATCGGCCTGTTCGTCTACATGCTGCTCGTCGCGCCCTTCGGGTCGTATTCGGGCTGGGCCGGCGGCGTGGCGCTCGCCATCATTGCGGTGCCCGTGATCGTGCGCACCACGGAGGACATGCTCCGCCTGGTGCCGAACGGGCTGCGCGAGGCGGCGGCCGCGCTCGGTGCGCCGCAATCCAAGGTCATCACGCTCGTGAGCTGGCGGGCCGCCCGCTCCGGCATCGTCACGGGCATCATCCTGGCGACCGCCCGCATCGCGGGCGAGACGGCGCCGCTCCTCTTCACGGCGCTGAACAACAATTTCTGGTTCAGCCCCACGCTGGTCGGCGGCGTCTCGAACCTGCCGGTCACGATCTACCAATTCGCGCTGTCGCCCTACACGAACTGGCAGGAACTCGCCTGGGCGGGCGCGCTCATCATCACCATCACGATCCTCGGGCTCTCGGTTGTCGCCCGCTTCGTCATCAGGAAGGACGCAGTCCGATGAACGCCGTGAGTTCCATGGTGCATCTCGACCGGGGCGGGCGGGCGCCGGTCGCGGACAGCCCGACCCGGATCGCCGTGCGGGACCTGAACTTCTATTACGGGGACTTCCACAGCCTGAAGTCGATCTCGCTCGACTTCAAGGACCGGCACGTGACGGCCCTGATCGGCCCCTCGGGCTGCGGGAAGTCGACGCTGCTGCGCTGCTTCAACCGGATCTACAGCCTGTATCCGGACCAGCGGGCGACCGGCGAGGTGCTGCTGGACGGGCGCAACATCCTGTCGCCGTCCATCGACGTGAACGAGCTTCGCTCCCGCGTCGGCATGGTGTTCCAGAAGCCGACGCCCTTCCCGATGTCGATCTACGACAACGTCGCCTTCGGCATCCGGCTCTACGAGAAGCTGCCGAGGGCGGAGGTGGACCTGCGGGTCGAGAGCGCGCTGCGGAAGGCGGCGCTCTGGGACGAGGTGAAGGACAAGCTGAAGGGTTCGGGCATGGGGCTGTCCGGCGGGCAGCAGCAGCGGCTCTGCATCGCGCGGACCATCGCCCAGAAGCCGGAAGTCATCCTCTTCGACGAGCCGACCTCGGCGCTCGACCCGATCTCGACCGGCAAGGTGGAGGAGCTGATCGAGCAGCTCCGCTCCGAGTTCACCATCGTGATCGTCACGCACAACATGCAGCAGGCCGCGCGCATCTCGCAGTACACGGCCTTCATGTATCTCGGCGAACTCGTCGAGTTCGGGGCCACGAACAACCTGTTCATGAACCCGACCAAGAAGCAGACGCACGACTACGTCACCGGCCGGTTCGGCTGACATCCGGACCAGGCAAGGAGGCCGCCATGCCCGATCATATCGTTTCCTCGTTCGACGCCGAGCTCGAGGGCCTTCGCTCCTCGATCGCCGAGATGGGCGGCATCGCCGAGAAGCAGCTCGCCGACGCGGTCCAGGCCCTGGTCCGCCGCGACACCGCGCTCGCCCAGTCGGTGATCGCCATGGACCAGCGGATGGATGCGCTCCAGCGCGACATCGAGGAGCGCGCGGTGCTGACCATCGCGCGCCGGCAGCCGCTCGCGATCGACCTGCGCGAAGTCATCGCGGCCATCCGCATCTCGGGCGACCTCGAGCGCATCGGCGACATGTCGAAGAACTGCGCCAAGCGCGTCCTGGCGATCGCCGACGGCTTCCAGGCGCAGAAGATCGTCATCGGCGTCCAGAACATCGCCGACCTCGTGATGGAGCAGCTGAAGGACGTGCTCGACGCCTATGCCCAGCACGACCTCACGCGGGCGCTGGACGTCTGGCAGCGGGATGGCCAGATCGACGCGCTGTACACGTCGCTGTTCCGCGAGCTCCTGACCTACATGATGGAGGACCCGCGCAACATCTCGTTCTGCGCCCACCTTCTCTTCGTGGCGAAGAACGTCGAGCGCATCGGGGACCACTCCACGAATATCGCCGAGACGATCAACTACCTGATCACTGGCCGCAACCTGACGACCGAGCGCCCCAAGGACGATCGCACGACGGTGCCGGACAGCGCGGCTGCCGAGTGAGGAGCCGGGCATCATGAGCGCCAAGCCGCGCATCCTGATCGCCGAGGACGAAGAGCCGCTCTCCCTGCTGCTGCGCTACAACCTCGAGGCCGAGGGTTGCGACGTGGAGGTCGCCGCGCGTGGCGACGAAGCGGAGCTGATGATCCGCGAGGACGTCCCGGACCTGCTCCTCCTGGACTGGATGCTGCCCGGCATTTCCGGGATCGAGCTGTGCCGCCGCCTGCGGCTCCGTCGCGAGACGGAGCGCCTGCCGATCATCATGCTCACGGCCCGGGGCGAAGAGGGGGACCGGGTCCGCGGCTTGGCGACGGGCGCGGACGACTACGTCGTCAAGCCTTTCTCGGTCCCGGAGCTCTTGGCCCGCGTCCGCGCGCTCCTGCGCCGGGCGAAGCCGAGCGAGACGGCGGAGCTCCTTGTCTTCGGCGATATCGAGCTCGACCGCTCGCAGCACCGCGTCCGCCGGGCCGGCAAGCCGCTCCGCCTCGGCCCGACCGAGTTCCGGCTGCTCGAATTCCTGATGACCAATCCCGGCCGCGTCTTCTCGCGCGAGCAACTGCTCGACCGCGTGTGGGGACGGGACGTCTATATCGACGAGCGCACCGTGGACGTCCATGTCGGCCGCTTGCGGAAGGCGCTCGGGGAAAGCGATCCCGATCCGATCCGCACGGTGCGGGGCGCCGGCTACTCGCTCGACGAGACCTACGCGGCGCGTTAGCTCGCGAGGCCGCTCGCACGCGGCATCGCGAAGACGGTCATCCGACGGCCTGCCAGGTTCCGATCGGGCGCAAGGTCGCGCAGGCCGGCCCCCCGTCGGGGGCTCTTCCGGGAAGCTCGGCCTCGATGACCAGGCCGGCCAGAGCCTTCTCGAGCAGTTCGGCGGGCAGTTGGTGGATGTCGATCTTGGCCCGTCGGCTCCAGGCGGATGGGCGCTGCCCGGCCTGCTCGCCGATCGCGATGTAGATGAAGCGCCGCGTCGCCCCTTCGCTGCGGACGAAGTCCCCAAGAAATCTCGGCCCGGGCGCGACCCGCACCGGCACGTCGAAGGAGACGGCCTCGTCGCCGGCCGTGACTTGGCCGACCGGCTCGTTCTTCTTGTTCTGAAGGCTGTAGGCGACGCCCGGGAGCGGATCCCGGATCCTGAGTCTCAGGGTGACGACCTGACCCGCCGCCATCGCGGTCCCCGTTGGAAGCGCCAGCATCCCAGTATGCCGACACCGCGGGCGCCCGCAACGGTCGCGCGCCCGCTGCCAAAACGAAAAAGCCCGCTCGTGCGGAGCGGGCTCTTGCTGGCGCGATGAAAGGCCGGGCTTCAGGCCCGGAGCCTCCGGCGCTCGGCCGCCGGCTGGTAGGCGATCCGGCAATGGTGCCCGCAATAGGGCAGGCCCGTGACGGCCCGGCCGCCGCAGAACGAGAAGTCCGGCTTGGACGGATCGCCGAGCGGCCAGCGGCAGGTGCTCTCGCGCAGCTCCATGATGGAGACGCGCTGAGATTCCGGGATCTCCGCCTGCTCGTCGTCACCCCAGCGCGCGTCGGCCACGAGCGTCGGGCCGGCAGGCTGCTCCGGCGCCCGCGCCAGCAGCGAGGTCCGCCCGGCGTCGAGCTGCGTCGCTGCCGGAGCGGCAGGGCGCGCCTTGGCGGGCCGCACCGCCGCGGCCGCTCCCGGCTTGGCCCGACCTGAAAGGCCGAGCCGATGCACTTTTCCGATCACTGCATTGCGGGTCACCCCGCCGCCGAGCGCCGCCGCGATTTGGCTGGCGCTCAGGCCCTCGCCCCACAGCTTGGTCAATAACTCGACGCGGTCGTCACTCCACCCGGTCGCCGCATCATTCATCCGTCGCCTCCACCGGACGCTTCAAATCCGAATCCCTCATCGATCGCGGACGGAGATCCGTCCGACCGCGCTGCCGCGAGCTCGTCGTTGATGAGATTTTCGTGCCGAACGAGAGAAGCCGTTCGACCGCCGGGACCCTACTCGACCGCCTGACTCGGGCGCAAGAGTCCCCCAAAACGCCCTCCGCTTATCCCCAGACAATGTCCGCGGGGTGTGGCAAGCTTGCCCGACGGGCCGGGCCCGGCGTCACTCGGAATAGAGCCGCCCCCGCGCTCGTCTGGAGGGTATGTACAGGGAGAGGCGCCATGAAACGGGTTGTTCTCGCTTCCGCGATCGGTCTCGCTGCGTCCTTGGCACTGGCGCAGGCGCCGGAGCCGGCGAAGGTCGCCGACACCGCGAAGGGCAAGGTGCTGGCGGATGCGCGCGGCATGACGCTGTACACCTTCGACCGCGACATCGGCGAAGCGTCGAACTGCACCGGGCAATGCGCCCAGAACTGGCCCCCGCTTCTCGCGCCCGCGGATGCGCGACCCTCGGGCAACTGGACGATCGTCACGCGCCAGGACGGCGGCAAGCAATGGGCCTACAAGGGCAAGCCGCTCTACGGCTGGGCCAAAGACGGCAAGCCCGGCGACACGACTGGCGACGGCGTGAACAACGTCTGGCATGTCGCGACGCCCTGAGGCATCGGGGACGCATGGACGAAATCGCCGCTCTGATCGAGCCGCACATTCCCGCGCTCAGGCGTTATGCCTGGGCGCTGCTGCGCGATCGCGAGGCGGCCGATGATCTCGTCCAGGACTGCCTGGAGCGGGCGGTGGCGCGGTGGCGGCTGCGTCGGCGCGACGGGGATCTGAAGGCCTGGCTCTTCGCTATCCAGCACAACCTGTTCATCGACGGGCTGCGCCGGAAGCGACGCGAGCTCCTCCGGGCCGAGGTGGAGGACCTGTCCGGCATAGCCGAGCACGGGATCGAGCAGGATTCCCGGGCCGCGATGCGCGACATCCTCGCCTGCCTCGACGCGCTCCCGCCGGAGCAGCGCGCCGTGATCCTGCTCGTGGGCGTGGAGGACCTGTCCTACGAGGCTGCTGCGCGGGTCCTGGGCGTCCCGATCGGGACGGTGATGTCGCGGCTGAGCCGCGGTCGCGAGAAGCTGCGGCGCCAGCTCGACGGAGCGGCGCAGCCGGTGCTGAGGAGGGTCAAGTGACGGGCTCCGAGCGCCCTGTCGGCGAGGATGATCTGAGCGCCCTGGTCGACGGGCGGCTTCCGGCCGACCGTAGCGACGTGGTGGATGCCTATCTGGCTGCCCAGCCGGAGGTGTCCGCCCGCGTGCAGGCCGACCGGGCGATCAGGGCCGCTCTCCGGGAGCGATTGGCGACGAAGGCCGACGAGCCGATCCCCGCGCGCCTGCGCACGGCGGCCTTGCTGGCCGAACACCGTCGTATCCGGAACGGGCGGCTGCTCCAGGCGCTCGCGGCCTGCCTCGTCCTGCTGGTCGGCGGCGCGGGCGGATGGTTCATGCGCGACATCGCGGACCGGACGCTCGGGATGCCGGCGCGGCTCGCGCCGCTGCCCCAGGAGGCCCTGGCTGCGCACCGCATCTACACGGTGGAGGCCGTGCATCCCGTCGAGGTCAAGGCAGACCAGGAAACCCATCTGGCGAACTGGCTGTCGAAACGGCTCGGCCGGCGCCTCGCCATCCCGGACCTCGAGAGCGTGGGCTTTCGCCTGATCGGGGGACGCCTCCTTCCTGCCGGCCGAAGCGACGTTGCCGCGCAGCTGATGTATGGCGCGGACGACGGCTCTCGCCTGACGCTCTATGTCCGGTGCGGCGAGGTGGGACGCTGGGATCTGCGGGTCACCCGGCAGGGCGAGTTCGCCTCGGCGACCTGGGCCACCGGAGGCTACGGCTACGCCCTCTCGGGCTCGCTCGATCCCGACCGGTTGATGATGGTCGCGCGCGCGGCCCACAGCGAGATGACGACGGGCGGCTAGGCCGGGACGGAGCGCCGGTGCCTATTCGACGGTGACCTCGCCCCTGATCCGGGCGAAGGTCGCCCGCGTGACGATGCGCTTCTCGAGCAGGTCCTCCGGCGAAGCATAGGGCCGTCCACGCGCGACAGCCTTCCCGATGCGGCCGGCGCCCGGGATGGAGTTCAGGGCCTCGATCGAGGCCGTGTTGAGGTCGAGCTTGGGGCTTCCGGCCGGGACGGGCGGCGCGCTCCGCTCCCCCTCCGGTTCCGCGTAGGCAACGCGTGTCGGCGGCAGTGGCGCCGGCGCGATCGATCCGGTGACGTCCACCACGGCCGGCTCGCTTGCCGGCCTCGCCGGGCGGGCCTCGGGCCGCAGGACCGGAACGGCGTCGCCGTCCGAGGCGGAACTCACCAGCGGACCGGCATACACCACCCGGACCTGACGGGCGGCCTGCGGCGGCTGTCGCGTCTGGAGCAGGTCGGGCGCGGCCTGGGCCGCCTCGATCGGAAGCGGGACCGCGCTGCGCGGACTGGCGTCGGCCTGCGCGTCGCCCGAGCCTTCCACAAGGCCCGCGATGGTCAGCCCGGAGGCGACCACGATCCCGACAAGCCCGAAAACCCGGTACGTGTCATCAAGGCGGCGCATGGATTGTTCCCGATTGTCCGGTGGAGGGTTCTGGTCGTCGGGGATCAGTCCGACGCGCTCGCGACCGTCGTCCGCGGCGGCGTGACGGGCTTGAGCCCCGCCATGTGCGAGAGACGCTCCCGCTCCGCCTTCGGCAGGTCCGACTGGGCGAGGGACGCGAAGTTCTGGCGCGAATACGGCATGCGGCCGCCCCGGAACACGAGGACCTCGTCCTTCAGGACGACAATGTCCCCGCGGCGGAGGGTCGGATCCTGCAGGTACCACTCGGGGTTCTTGACGGGATCGATCGGGACTTGCGCGGTCTTTTTCGTTTCCCTGTGCTCTCTCCTGACGGATCTCGGCTTGGCCTTCTTGCGCACCGTGAACCCGAGCGGCTCGTCCGCATCGATCCCCTGATACCGGTTCAGGGCCGGTGCGGGCTGGTAGTAGTATTGCTGAGGCTGCGGGTCGGACTCGATCCCGAATAGCCGTTCGAAGAAGCCGGCCTGCGCGGCCGTGACGCCTCCGAGAAGCAGCGCCCCGCCGGCCGCAAGACGCATAGATGAACCGAGTCCGATGATGCGCATCGCTGACCGCCGAGTGCCATTGAGTAGTCGCAAAGTTCGTCCGATTGCTGGTCGGAATACTCCTTGCGAGCATTTCCGAACACGACGAAACTTGCTTGGTTGCGACGAGAACTGATCAGGCGCGCCGAGGGTTCCGCGCCTGCCGATGCTTCCTGCGGCTCCGCTTGCACGTCTCGCCACGTGGCTTATCTGGGGATGTGCTGAGCGTGTCGGAGAGGGGATGAGCGGGTCTGGTATCAGCCGCAGGACGGTGGTCGCTTCCTCCCTCGCGGCCGCTTTCGCCAGCGTCGCGGCCCTGCCGGTTCTGGCCCAGACGGCGGCGCCGCGATTCTCCGGGATCATCGTCGACGTGCGGCCGCTCTACGCGAAGGGCCTGGGCCCCTTCGCCGACACTCTCCGGGCGGCCCTGGAAGCGGAGCTCGCGCGCAATTTCGGCGATCGTCTCGGCGGAGGCCGCAATGCGCCCCGGCTGGTCGTGCGCATCACTGGCGTGTCGATGGCGTCCTATGTCGGGCGGGACGGAGGGCGCTTCTTCGGGGGCGGCGTTCCGAACGACTATCTGGAGGGCGAAGCGCTCGTCGTCGCCCCGAACGGCCAGATCCTCGTCCGCCATCCGCAGCTCTCGGCCCTGCCGGCCAATTCGGGCGGCGCCTGGTACGATCCCGCATCCGAGCAGCGCCGCGTGGTCGCTCTGGCGGCTCACTATGCAGGATGGCTCCGACGCAGCCCGATCTGAAACCCGCGCCGGCGATAGGCTCCGGGATGGCCGGCCTTCGCGCCTGGGTCCTGACCGACGGCAAGGCCGGCGACGAGGCACAATGCCTGGGCGTCGCCGAGGCGCTCGGCCTCGAGCCCGAAATCCGCACGGTCGCGCCGCGTCCGCCCTGGGTCTGGCTGATGCCATGGGGCCCGGTCGACCCGCGCGAGCGTCCGGGCCGGCCGGCCAGCCCGGTCTCGCCGCCCTTTCCCGATCTCGTCATCGCCTCGGGCCGGCGGACGGTTCCGTATCTTCGCGAGATCCGCCGGCGATCGGGGGGGCGCAGCTATACCGTTTTCCTGAAGGATCCCCGGACCGGGCCCGGCACGGCCGATCTGATCTGGGCGCCGATCTATGATCCCATCCGCGGCCCGAACGTGCTCAACACCCTGACGTCTCCGCACCGGCTTTCGGCCGACAGGCTGGAGCAGGCGCGGCGTGCGCCCGACCCGCGCCTGTCGGGGCTGCCTTCGCCTCGTGTCGCGGTCCTGGTCGGCGGCGACAGCCGCCACGGCAGCTTCTCGGAGGAGGACGGCGGGCGCCTGCTTGCCGGGCTGCGCTCGGTCGCGGCCGACGGCGCCTCGCTGATGATCACCGCCTCGCGCCGCACGCCGCCGACATTGCGGGCGGCGCTGCCGGCCCTGGCCGCGGAGACCGGCGGCTTCTTCTGGACCGGGGAGGGCGAGAACCCCCTGGTCGCGATGCTCGCCCTCGCGGACGCGATCGTGGTCACGGCGGATTCCGCGAACATGCTGTCCGAGGCCCTCGGCACCGGGGCGCCTGTCCTCGTCTTCGAGCCCGCGGCCTGGCGCGGGCGCCTGTCGCGCCTGATGGCGGAGCTCAAATCACGCGGACTCGTGAAAAGCTTCAGTGGCAAACTCGAACTCTTCAACTACGAGAAGCTGGACTCGACACCCGTGATCGCACAAGCAGTTGCCCGAGGTATTGCAGCGCATCGCGCCGCGCGGGCGCGCGGTCCAGGGCGCAGCGGAGGTTTTTAGATGGCGCATCTCCACGCCAAGCTCATCATCATCGGGTCCGGACCGGCGGGCTACACGACGGCCATCTATGCGGCGCGCGCGATGCTGGAGCCGGTGATCATCTCAGGCATCCAGCCCGGCGGCCAGCTGATGATCACGACGGACGTCGAGAACTATCCGGGCTTCGCCGACGTCATCCAGGGCCCCTGGCTGATGGAGCAGATGCGGCTCCAGGCGGAGCATGTCGGGACCCGCATGATCTCCGACACGATCGTGAAGGCCGAGCTCGACCGCCGTCCCTTCCGTCTCACGGGGGATTCCGGCGACGTCTACGAGGCGGACGTCGTGGTGATCGCCACGGGCGCGCAGGCCAAGTGGCTCGGCCTGCCCTCCGAGGCGAAGTTCGGCGGCTTCGGCGTCTCCGCCTGCGCGACCTGCGACGGCTTCTTCTACCGCAACAAGGAAGTGGCGGTGGTGGGCGGCGGCAATACGGCCGTCGAGGAGGCGCTCTACCTCGCGAACCTCGCCTCGAAGGTGACGCTGATCCACCGGCGGTCCTCGCTGCGTGCCGAGCGCATCCTGCAGGATCGCCTGTTCCGGCACCCGAACGTGCGGGTGATCTGGGATTCGGCCGTCGAGGAGATCTGCGGCACCGAAGGGCCTCCGCCCTCCGTCACGCATCTGCGGCTTCGCAACGTGAAGACGGGGACGGTCGAGGAACTCCCCGTACATGGCGTGTTCATCGCGATTGGCCACAAGCCCGCGACGGAGATCTTCGCTGGCCAGCTCGACATGAAGCCAGGCGGCTATCTCCGGACGGCGCCGGATTCCACCGCGACCAACATCCCGGGTGTTTTCGCAGCCGGTGACGTGACGGACGACGTGTACCGTCAGGCCGTCACGGCGGCAGGGCTCGGCTGCATGGCCGCGCTCGAGGCCGAGCGGTACCTGGAAGCTGCAAACCTCCTCGCCGAGGCGGCCGAATAGAAGGTCCCGGTCGGCCGGGGACGCAACGGGCCTGGGGGCCGCCTTGGACTGGGACAAAATCCGAATCTTCTACACCGTTGCGGAAGCAGGGAGCTTTACCCGCGCGGGTGACGACCTGGGGCTGAGCCAGTCGGCCGTGAGCCGACAGGTCTCGGCGCTCGAGCGCGAGCTGAAGGCTCCGCTCTTCCACCGGCACGCCCGCGGCCTGATCCTGACGGAGCAGGGTGACCTGCTCTTCCGGGCCGCCAAGGACATGCGGCTGCGGCTCGAGAATACCCGCGCGAGGCTCGAGGAAACGAGCGAGCGACCCTCGGGCGAGCTGAAGATCACGACGACCGTGGGCCTCGGCTCGCTCTGGCTGACCCAGCGCATCGCCGAATTCCTCGACACCTATCCCGACGTGCGGGTCTCGCTCATCCTCACCAACGAGGAGCTGGACCTCGCCATGCGCGAGGCGGATGTCGCGCTCCGGCTGCGCCGGCCCGCGCAGCCCGACCTCATCCAGCGCCGCCTCTTCACGGTTCACTTCCACGTCTACGCGTCGCACGACTACGTGAAGCGGTTCGGCGAGCCGAAGACGGTCGACGACCTCGACGAGCACCGTCTCCTGTCGTTCGGGGGCGACCAGCCGTCCTACCTGTTGTCGGTCCACTGGCTGGCGACGATCGGGCGCGACGGGCGGCAGCCGCGCGAATACCACATGGTGGTCAACAACATCCCGGCTTTGCGCTCCGCCGTCGAGACCGGCGCCGGGATCGCGGTTCTTCCCGATTACGCGGTGGACGGGAACTCGAACCTGGTGCAACTTCTGCGTGATATCGAGATGCCGGCGCTCGATACGTACCTCGTCTACGCCGAGGAGATGCGGAACGTGGCCCGCGTCCAGGCTTTCCGCGACTTCCTCGTCGCGAAAGCCCAGCGCTGGTCCTATTGAAGACGGTTCCATGTAGCGGCTGCATGGCTTCCATGAGCCTGCCCGCCTGCCATGCACCGTACGACGTGCCAGAGTAGTGGAGGCTGAGACCTGCGGAACCGGATGACCTCCCGTTTCCGTTCAGCCGTTCCCCTCTGGAGACGCTCCTGTCGCGTCTCAACTTTCGGCCGGATCCTCGCGGGTCCGGCCTTTTTCGTGGCCGGCTAGGCCCAGAGGCGCTCGCCCTTCAGGTTCTTGTAGAGGTCGGCCACGTACTCGCCGTAGCCATTGAACAGCAGGGTGGGGCGCATCTCGCCAGTGCCGAGCACGCGCTCTTCCGCCTGGCTCCAGCGCGGATGCGAGACCTCGGGGTTCACGTTGGCCCAGAATCCATATTCCGACGATTGCAGGGCCTCCCAGAACGTCTTCGGCCGCTCGTTCGTGAAGGTAATCCGGTCGATCGCCTTCACGGATTTGAAACCGTATTTCCAGGGGACCGCGAGGCGGAGAGGCGCGCCGAACTGGTTTGCGAGCGGCTTGCCGTAGACGCCCGTCACCATGAAGGCGAGATCGTTGCCGGCCTCCTCGACCGTCAGGCCCTCCGTGTAGGGCCAGGGATACCAGAACTGCTTCTGTCCGGGCGCCTGGCCGGGGTCCTTGAACGTCTGCATCACGATGTAGCGCGCATCGGCCTTGGGGCTCGCCATGGCGACCAGGGAGGCGAGCGGGAAACCCGTCCAGGGCACGGCCATCGACCAGGCTTCGACGCAGCGGTGGCGATAGAGCCGCTCCTCCAGGGGCATCTTCCGGATGAGATCGTCGATCGCGATCTCCACCGGCTTGTCGACCAGCCCGTCGATCTTCACGGTCCAGGGCCGGGTCTTCAGCTTGGCGGCAGCGCCGGTGACGGACTTGGACGTCCCGAACTCGTAGTAGTTGTTGTAGTCGCCCGAGAACTTCTCGTCCGTGAGGGCCCTGTCGAGCTTGTAGCGATCGTTGCGCTTGGCCGGATAGAGATCCGCCGTCGGGTCGGCCGGGGAGGCCGCCTGGGCGCCGCCGATCACGGATGCGCCGATGAGGCCGGCGCCGCCCGCCATCAGGGCCCGCCGGTTCAGGAATGCCGATTCAGGTGTTGCCTCGCTCTCGGGGATCTCCCAGCCGCGGCGGTTCTTGATCAGCATCGGTGCTCTCCTCCGACAAGGCTCGTCCGGTTCGCGGGGCAGGGTCGTTCCGCGCCCGGATCCTCGGGGCGCGCGCTCAGGACCTACGGCCGCCTCGGCAAAAGGTTGCGGCTGCGACACCGCAGCCAAGCCCGCCCCTGCCTCGATGGCATGTACGAAATCGGCGTCCGTTTCATTCCGGCACTCACGCGAGCGTGACCGCGCCGTGCCGGGTCAGGCGGCCCGGTCCGTCTCCTCGGCGACCTCGTCCTTGAGGACGCGCCGCAGGACCTTTCCGACATTGGATTTCGGCAGCGACGCGCGGAACTGGATCAGGCGCGGCCGCTTGTAGCCGGTCAGCCGCTCGCGGCACCAATCCTTGACGTCCTCCTCCGTGAGCGCCGGGTCGGCCTTCACGATATAGGCGGCCACGACCTCCCCGGAGCTCGCCTCGGACAAGCCGATGACGGCCACCTCGGCCACGCCCGGATGGGCGGCGATCACGTCCTCGACCTCGTTCGGATAGACGTTGAAGCCGGATACGAGGACCATGTCCTTCATCCGGTCGACGATCTTGAGCGCTCCGTCCGGCCCGAGGGTCGCGACGTCCCCGGTGCGGAAGAAGCCGTCCGGCGTCATCGCTTTCGCGGTCTCGTCCGGCCGGCTCCAATAGCCGCGCATCACCTGAGGCCCGCGCACGCAGAGCTCCCCGGGCTCGCCGAGCGGGACGGGGCGGCCCGCCGCGTTGCGGACCGAGACTTCCGTCGAGGGCAGCGGGTAGCCGATCGTGCCGGTGAATTCCGGGATGTCGAGGCGATTGACCGTGACGACGGGCGAGGTTTCGGACAGGCCGTAGCCCTCGACGATCGGCCGGCCCGTGAGCTCCTTCCAGGCCTTCGCGACGGCGGCCTGCGTGGCCATCCCGCCGGAGACGCAGAAGTGGAGCTTCGAGAAATCCACCTTCCGGATCTCGGGATGGCGGGCGAGGGCGTTGTAGAGCGTGTTCACGCCCGACATCACCGTGAAGGGCCTCGTCCTGAGGGTCTTCACGAAGCCGTTCAGGTCGCGCGGATTGGCGATCAGCAGCAGGCAGGAGCCCATCCGCACCATTACCAGGCAGCAGGCCGTCAGCGCGAAGATGTGGTAGAGCGGCAGCGCCGTCACGGCGATCTCGGCGCTCCGGCCGAGGCCGCCCGCCCGCATCCAGGCCTCGCACTGCATGACGTTCGCGGCGACGTTGCGATGGGTGAGCGTCGCGCCCTTGGCTATGCCCGTCGTGCCGCCCGTGTACTGCAGGAAGGCGATGTCCTCGGAGCGGACCTCGATCTGGTCCGGGGGGCGCGCCGCGCCCTGCCGAAGGACCTCCGCGAAGGAGATGCCGTTGTCCAGCCTGAAGGCCGGCACGGACCTCTTCACATGGCGGGATACCAGGTTGACGATCGTGCCCTTGAGCCCGAGGAGGTCGCCCGGCGTGACGACCACCACCCGTTCCAGCGCGACCTCGCCCCGAACGGCTTCGACGGTCGCGCCGAAATTCTCGAGGACGAACAGGACGCGAACCCCGGCATCCTTCAGCTGGAAGGCGAGCTCGCGCGGGGTGTAGAGCGGGTTCACGTTGACGACCGTGGCACCCGCCATCAGCGTGCCGAACAGGATCGGCGTATACGCCATGACGTTCGGCAGCATGATGGCGACGCGGTCGCCGCGGCCGATGCCCTGGATCTGCAGCCAGGAGGCCACCGCCCCGGCGCGTGCGCCGAGCTCGCCGTAGGTCAGGCGCTTGCCGAAGCTCTCGAGAGCGGGCCGTTCGGGATAGCGCGAGACGCTCTCGTCGAAGATGTCGACCAGGGTGCCGACCGCATCGAGATCGATCTCGGCGGGAACACCGGCCGGGTACGATGCGAGCCAGGGGCGCGCCGCCGCTGGATCGCCTGTCTCGGCCTGTATCGCCGCACTTCCCTCCATGGTCACGCGTTCTCCCGGCGCACTCTCTTGCGGAGCTGCTTGTCTATGCTCCCATCCCCCTGGGGACGAAGCAAGGGTTCCCGCTCGGGGGACATCCATCGGGCCGAGGCGGGCCCGCGCCGTTCGGCGCGGCGGAGGGCTGGCTAGAAGAGGTTGAACTTGTAGTTTAGGCCGGCGCGGGCGACGACCCCCGCGCTGTCGAAGCGCGCGCCCCGGACGAGCCCGGTCGGCGGCGTGGCGCCTCCCGCCAGCGAGCGGCGGCCGAGATCGTAATAGAGCGCCTCGGCCTTTCCGGTCAGGTTCGGCGTGAAGCCGTATTCGATGCCGGCTCCAGCCGCGTACCCGACCTCGGTGCGGGTCGACGCGACCGCGTAGGACGCCCCCGGGAAGACGATGCTCTGCGCGTTGCGCACGTCCCCATAGGCCAAGCCACCCGTCGCGTAGACGAGGACCCGGTCCATCACGAGGCCCACGCGGGCCCGCAGCGTGCCGAGGAATTCCAGCCGCTGCGCGGCGTTGTAGGAGATCGCGCCGGGGAACGTCCCGCCGACATTGCGGCCGATATCGGTGTACTGGATGTCGGTCTCGATGCCGCCGAGGAAGCGGCCGATCTGCTGGTTGTAGCCGGCCTGGCCGCCGCCCACGAAACCGTCGCCATCGGTGTCGAGAACGGGCGTCGGGGCGCAGGCGGGTCCGCAGGTCGGGCGATGCCGGTTGTCCGAAAAGCCATAGCCGGCATTCACGCCGACATAGAAGCCCGACCAGGAATAGGGGATTTCCAGCGTTGCGGGTGCCGCCCGCGAGGTCAGGTCCGCCGCGGGTGCAAGCACCGTCAGCCCAAGTAGTCCGGCTGCCGCCAGCGCGAGGGAACGCAGCATCGAATCAAGCTCTCCAGAGATGTGGAGAATCTACGTGAATCGGGGCGTAGCGACTGTCGCTGGCGTGCAACAAAGCCGGGTCGTCGGCGGCGGAGCTCAGCCGCTCCCGCGGTCGTCGAACCAGCTCACGACCAGGCGCCTGGTGCCCGGCACGTCATACCCGGTCGCGAGTGCGCCGGCGAACTCGGACAGCCGCATGGCGGCCGTCAGCAGGAAGATGCGCCGGCGGTTCACCGGGATGCCCGTGAACCGCTCGTAGGCGGCGGCCGCGCGGCGGGGCAGTTCGGGGTGGATGAGGGAGGGCTGCACGAATTCCCGGTGCCGCGGGCCGAAGCCGGAATCCGCAAAGTCGAAGATGCCGGACAGGGACCCTCTCTTCGGATCGAAGACCATGTTCCAGCCATGGGCGTCGAAGAACCCGTAAATCTCGCCGCCGGGATCGGGGCCGAGCGACCGGTATTCGCGGATCGCCGCTTGCGCGCGCTCGCGCACGCCGCGCGGCAGCGCCCGCCAGGCGGGCTCCAGGGTCGCATCGTCCGTGGCCCAAGGCGCGATCGGACGGGCTCCGGCCGCATGCATGGTCTCGCGATCGAGCGCATGGAGCTCTGCGAAGAAGCGCGCCAGGTCCCAGGCGACCGCGTCCCGCTCCGCCTCCGTGAGGCCCGCATAGGCGCGTGTGACGAGAAGCGTCCCGGGCAGCGTCTCGTGCCGGGAGAACAGGCGGGGCCCCTCGTTCAGGATCATGTCCGGGACCGGCATCGTGAGCCGGGGCCGCAGGATCCGGAGCAGGCCGGCCTCGCGGCGCAGGGCGGCTTCCGCCTCCGCACCGTTCGGGAACTTGAAGATCAGTCGATGGTCGGCCTCGACGGCGAGGCTGTGCCAGCCGCGTCCCGCGACCGTGAAGCGGGCGCGGGCGAGGTCCGGATAGACGGACAGAATCGCGTCGATGCAGCCGGCGAGCTCCGCGTCGCCGGCCGTGGCCTGCGGCATTGCCGCGGCAGCGCCGCGAGGGGCCTCTCCGGCCCTCGCGGCCTCCTGGATTTCCGACCGGCTCAGCGCAGCTCGCCGCAGAAGCGCTGGATGCGCCGGCAGGCTTCCTCGAGCGCCTCGTTCGAGGTGGCGTAGGAGATGCGCAGGTTCGGGCCGAGGCCGAAGGCGGAGCCGTGGACGGCCGCGACGCCCTCCTGCTCGAGGAGCTCCGTCACGAAATCCTCGTCCGTCTCGATCCGCTTGCCCGATTTCGTCGTCTTCCCGATCGTGCCCTCGCAGGACGGGTAGACGTAGAAGGCGCCCTCCGGCTTCGGGCATTTCAGGCCCGACGCCTGGTTGAGCATCGACACGACGAGGTCCCGCCGCTCCTCGAAGGCCTTCCTGAAGACCTTGAGGTGGTCCTGCGGACCGTCGAGCGCCTCGACCGACGCCCACTGGGCGATCGAGCAGGCCCCGGAGGTCTGCTGGCCCTGGACGAAGTCCATCGCCTTGATGAGCTTCTCGGGGCCGGCCGCGTAGCCGATGCGCCAGCCCGTCATGGCATAGGCCTTCGAGACGCCGTTCATCGTCAGCGTGCGCTCGTAGAGGTTCGGCTCGACCTGCGCGGGGGTGACGAACTTGAAGTCGCCGTAGGTCAGGTGCTCGTACATGTCGTCCGTGAGCACCCACACATGCGGGTGCCGGACGAGCACGTCCGTGATCTTCTTCATCTCGTCCCAGCTATAGGCGGCCCCCGAGGGGTTGGAGGGCGAGTTGAGGATGATCCACTTCGTCTTCGGCGTGATGGCGCGCTCGAGCACCTCCGGCTGGAGCTTGAAATCGTGCTCCATCGAGGCCTCGATGATGACCGGGGTGCCGCTGCAGAGGCCGACCATCTCCGGGTAGGACACCCAGTAGGGCGCCACGACGATCACCTCGTCGCCCGGGTTGAGCGTCGCCATGAGGGCGTTGAAGATGACGTGCTTGCCGCCCGTGCCGACGATCGTCTGCGAGGGCTTGTAGTCGAGCTCGTTCTCGCGCTTGAACTTGCGGGCGATCGCCTCGCGGAGCTGCGGGATGCCGGAGACCGGCGTGTACTTCGTCTCGCCGCGCCGGATCGCCTCGATGGCGGCGTTCTTCACGTTGTCCGGCGTATCGAAATCCGGCTCGCCGACGGACAGCGAGATCACGTCCCGGCCTTTCGCTTTCAGGTCGCGGGCCTTCTGCGTCATCATGATGGTCGCGGAGGGCTTCACGCGCGAAAGTGTGTCGGCCAGGAAGGCCATGGAACGTCTCCAAAGGGCTGCTGAGAGCGGCGGGACCCTAGTGCGGCACACCAGATGGGGCAAGGCGAAAGGCGTGATGGGAGGGATCAGCCCTCCGCATGGGTCGGGGCTCTGCCGGGCCCTCGGCCTTGCCCTGGCCCGGCGGCCTCCGTCCGGTCCTCGGCCGAGCTCGTCGTGTGCCGGCTTTTCGTCCTGGACAGGGTGCGCTGGTCCGGCTCCAATCGGGCTATTGGGAACCCCGTGCGCCGCCCGCCCGATCTCGTGATCGAACCGGGTATGAGAAGGTTGGTCGCCTCGACGAGCGAGGCTGCCGGCCGGGCGCGGCCGACGCACGGCCTTTCGCGAATTCGAGGGGAAGAGGCCCTGATGGTGGCATCCCTAGGAGCCAGGCCGCAGGACGGAGCCGTCCGGGGTACCGAGCCGTGACCCTCTACGAACGGAGAACGCAGCTGCTTGCCTGGCTGCTCGCGGCGGTCGCCGGCTATGTCGACGGCAGCGGCTTCATGGTGATCGGCGGCTATTTCGTCTCCTTCATGAGCGGCAACTCGACGCGATTGGCGGTCGATTTCGTGCAGAAGCCGAGCCTGGTGGGGATCGGCGGCGGCCTCATCTGCTCGTTCCTGCTCGGCGTCATATCCGGAGCCTTGCTCGGCCATGCGGCCGGGGAGAGAAGGCCGCCGGCGGTGCTCGCCTACACGGCCCTGCTGCTCGCCGTGGCTGCCGCCTCGTCCCATTCGGCATCGCCGCTCCTGACGACGGTCGTGATGGCGTGCGCGATGGGCGCGCTCAACAATGTCTTCGAGCGGAATGGGGAGGTCAGCATCGCCCTGACCTATGTGACGGGCAGCCTCGTGAAGCTCGGCCAGCAGATCGCAACGGCCTGCCTCGGC
This sequence comes from Enterovirga sp. CN4-39, assembly GCF_049446235.1. Taxonomy (NCBI): domain Bacteria; kingdom Pseudomonadati; phylum Pseudomonadota; class Alphaproteobacteria; order Hyphomicrobiales; family Methylobacteriaceae; genus Enterovirga; species Enterovirga sp. CN4-39. The sequence continues at coordinate 55,921 of NZ_JBMSEF010000014.1, forward strand.
GGCCCGCCCTTCGGGTGGGTGTCCTATCTGGGTTTGTGGTTCAGCCTGGTCACCGGAGTGGCGATCGCAGCCGCGACCTTCCCGACGGTGGGCCTGACCGGCCTCTGGGGCATGTCGGCGCTCCTCGCCGGGCTCGCGGTCCTGACCTGGTTCACCGACACCGTCCGCGGCGTGGAGCGTCACCTGACCTGAGGAGTGGCGCTGCCCCGAGCACTCGGGGGCAGCCGGGATTGCCTGAAGGCAGGATCGGGCTTGCAGCCCTGCAAGTGCGCTGCGGCCCGTTCGGGCCTACCTCTCGCGTCAGACGGGGGCGATCGCCCCTCGCGGGAGGGTCCAATGACCACCAACGGCATCCATCACGTGACCGCGATTTCCGGTCCGGCCCGGCGCAATCTCGATTTCTACAAGCGCGTTCTCGGGCTGCGCCTGGTCAAGAAGACCGTCAATTTCGACGATCCGGGCACCTATCACCTCTATTACGGCGACGAGACCGGGCAGCCGGGCACCATCCTGACGTTCTTCCCATGGGAGCACGTCGCGCCCGGGCGGCTCGGCATCGGCGAGACCTCCGAGACGGCGTTTCGCGTGCCTCGCGCGGCGATCGGCTGGTGGGCGCACCGGTTCGTGGCCGAAGCGGTGGCGCATGACGTCCCGGTCCGCGTGTTCGGCGAGACCGTGCTGCGCTTTCGCGATCCCGACGGGACGCGGCTCGCGCTCGTCGCCGTCGAGGACGCGGAGGCGGATCCGGCCTGGAGCGACGGGGCGGTCCCGGCCGAGCATGCCATCCGCGGCTTCCACGGCGTCACCCTGATGCTGGCGAAGGCGGAGCCGACGGCCGCGATCCTCACGGACGTGTTCGGCTTCACGGAGGCCGGCCGCGAGGGATCGCTCCTGCGCCTCTCGACCGGGGCGCGCGAGGGCGGACACGTGACGCTGCACGCCGTGGGCGATTTCCTGCCCGGCAGGGCGGGCGGGGGCACGGTCCACCACATCGCCTTCCGGGCGCCCGACGACGCGGCCGAGATGGCGATGGTGGAGCGGCTCCGGAGCCGGCACGGCATCACCACGACCGAGCAGAGGGACCGCAACTACTTCCGGTCCGTCTACTTCCGCGAGCCGGGTGGCGTGCTCTTCGAGATCGCCACGGACGTGCCCGGGTTCGCCATCGACGAGCCCGTCGAGGCGCTTGGGCGCGAGCTCAAGCTCCCGGCCCAGTACGAGGCGGACCGCGCGATGATCGAGGCGCACCTGCCCAAGCTCGAAGGGCCGCTCGTCGCGGCGGCCTAGCATCTGGACAAGTCGGCGCCGGGCCCGCGAGGCCCGGCCGGAGACCGGCCATGAACACCACGACGGAACTGTCCTTCATCCACCGTTTCGAACCGGCAGGCCTGCCCGGCCTGCCGCCCGTCCTCCTGCTGCACGGGACGGGTGCGGACGAGAACGACCTCATCGGGCTCGGCCGGGCGGTCGCGCCCGGGGCGGCGCTGCTTTCGCCGCGGGGCAAGGTCCTGGAAAACGGCATGCCGCGCTTCTTCCGCCGGCTCGCGGAAGGGCGCTTCGACGAGGCGGATCTGCGTCGCCGGACGGAGGAGCTGGCCGACTTCATCGGCGCGGCGCGCGAGGCCTATGGGCTGGCGGCTCCGATCGCGCTCGGGTTCTCGAACGGGGCCAACATCGCGGCCGCGATGCTGCTGATGCGTCCGGAGGTGCTCGCCGGGGCCGCCCTGATCCGGGCGATGCCGCCCTTCGCGGACCCGCCTGAAGCGGATCTGGCGGACAAGCCCGTCCTGATCCTGTCGGGAAGCGCCGATCCGCTGGTGCCGCTGCCCGTGGCCGAGCGGGTCGCAGCGCAGCTCGCCGATGCCGGCGCCGGCGTGGAACACAAGCGCGTGCCCGGCGGGCATGGCCTGACGCAGATCGACGTCGCCCAGCTCGGCGCGTGGTTCAAGGCGCGCGGGTAGCGGGCGGGAAGATTCCAGCCGGGCGAGGTCCTCGTCCGGCTGGAGCGATATTGGGAGCGACGGGCCTCAGTTCGCCTGCTGGCCTTCGCCGAGCTCCTTCAGGAGGTTCTCGGCGCTGGACACGTCCGCCTTCGAGGGCACGTCCTCGACATTGAGGGACCGGACCACCCCGTCCTCGACGATCATCGAATAGCGCTGCGAGCGCGTGCCGAGGCCGAAACCCGTGCCGTCGAAGGCAAGGCCGAGCGCCTTGGCGAAGTCGGCGTTGCCGTCGGACAGGAATTCGACCTTCCCGTCCGCTCCCGCCGACTGGCTCCAGGCCTTGAGCACGAAGACATCGTTCACGGAGGTGACCAGGATCGCGTCGATGCCGGCCGCCTTGATCTCGTCGGCGCGTTGGACATACCCCGGAAGATGGTTGCGGTCGCAGGTCGGCGTGAAGGCGCCCGGCACCGCGACCAGCACGACCTTGCGGCCACGGAACAGATCGTCAGTCGTGCGCGCGGCAGGTCCATCGGCCGTCATCACGCGAAAGGTTGCCTGGGGAAGGCGATCACCGATCTTGATTGTCATGCAGAACCTCCTGCGGCCAAGCCGCGAAATCTTCGCTTACCCTGCGGGGCTGAGCGCGTCGAGGCAGTGGTCCAGAATTGGACTGTGTCGCTTTCCAGCCGGAAGCTTGCAGCGGGGTAGACAATCTTACGCTCTGGCGTAGCATGACTGTCATGGGCCAGGCGCGAATGATGACCCGTGGCGGCGAAAGCGCAGGCTATCTCGATGGGCAGATGCTCATCGCGATGCCCGGAATGATGGACGAGCGTTTCCAGCGCACGGTCATCTATATCTGCGCTCATTCGGCCGAGGGCGCCATGGGCATCGTCCTGAACAAGCCCGCATCGGACCTGAGCTTTCCGGATCTCCTGGTCCAACTCGAGGTCATTCCGGAGAAGGACGCCATCCGGCTTCCCCGCCGGGTCGAGCAGATGAACGTGCTGATCGGCGGCCCGGTCGAGACGAGCCGGGGTTTTGTCCTGCACACGCCGGACTTCTTCATCGACCAGTCCACCCTGCCGATCGACGACGGCATCTGCCTCACGGCCACCATCGACATCCTGCGCGCCATCGCGCGGGGGAGGGGCCCCGAGAGCGCGGTCCTGGCGCTGGGCTATGCCGGCTGGTCGCCGGGCCAACTCGAGAGCGAGATCCACGCCAATGGGTGGCTGAGCTGCGAGGCCGACCCGCACATCATCTTCGGGGCCTCGCTCGACCTGAAATACGACCTCGCCCTGCGCAAGATCGGGGTCGACCTCGGCATGCTGTCCGCCCAGGCCGGGCACGCCTGATCGGAGGCGACGGGTTCCCGCTCAGGCCGCCTCGGGCGCGGCGCCGACGAGGCGGCGGGCCTGCAGCGACGACATCGGCTCGCCGAACACGAAGCCCTGAGCGTAGTCGCAGCCCATGTGGTAGAGCTCGATCGCCTCGCTCTCCGTCTCGGCACCCTCCGCCACGACATCCATGCCGAGTTCCTCGGCGAGCTTCACGATGGAGCGCAGGATCACAGGGCGCCCATTGCCGAGCTCGCGCACGAAGCTCTGGTCGATCTTGATCGTGTCGAACGGGAAACGCTGCAGGTAGGACAGCGCCGAAAAGCCCGTGCCGAAATCGTCGAGCGAGAGGCCGGCGCCGAGGTCCTTGATCCGGGTCAGGATCTGGGCGGCGTATTCCGGATTCTCCATCACGAGGCTCTCGGTCAGCTCGAGCTTGAGCGAACCCGGCAGCACGCCCGAGCGGGCGAGAACCGTCTTCAGGTCCTGCAGAAGGTCGTGCTTCAGGAGCTGGCGGCTCGAGACATTGACGGAGGCGAAGATCGGCGGATCGACCTCCAGGGCCCGCTGCCACGCCGCCAGTTCATGCGCCGTCTGCTCCAGGGCAAAGACGCCGAGGTCGACGATGAGCCCGGATTCCTCGGCGACGGGGATGAAGGTCTGCGGCCCGATCGGCCCGAGTTTCGGGTGGTTCCAGCGCAGAAGCGCCTCGAAGCCGGCGATCGTGCGGTCCTCGAGCCGGACGATCGGCTGAAAGGCGACCAGCATCTCCCCGCGATCGAGAGCACGCCGGAGATCGCTCTCCAGGCCTAGCCGGTCGCCGCGCTGGAGCTGCCGCATCGAGGGATCGAACGCCTCCACGCGATCGCCCCCGAGCCGCTTGGCATAGGTGAGCGCGAGCTGCGCATTCTTGAGGAGCTCGTCGCCCTTCGCCGAGCGGGTCTCATCGTGCCGGACGACCCCGATGGACGCGGTCAGGAAGATCTCGCGCTCCGCATAGGTGATCGGGGTCGATACCGTCTGGCGCAGCATGTCGGCGAGGCGGTCGATCCGTTCGTCGTCCGATTCCGACAGGATGAGCGCGGCGAATTCGTCGCCGGATACGCGCGCGAGCGTGTCCTGGGGCCTCAGGAGCCGGCCGAGGCGCCGGGACAGGGTGAGAAGGATCTGATCGCCGCCCGTATAGCCGACGCTGTCGTTCACCTGCTTGAAGCGGTCGAGATCGAGCGCGATCACGGTCGGGCGGGGCGCGCCTTCGCCGGCCGGATAGGCCAGGGCGGCATCGATCCGGTCGAGGAAGAGCTGCCGGTTCGGCAGGCCGGTCAGGTTGTCGTGAACGGCATCGTGAAGGAGACGCTCCTCCGAGGCTTTCGCGTCGGTGATGTCCGTCAGCGTCCCGATGATGCGGACGACCTCGCCGTCGGCCCCGATCACCGGCCGCGCCTTCAGTCGGTACCAATGGTAGGGCCCGGAGACGGCTCTCAGGCGGAAATCATGCGTCAGCCGTCCGCGCCGGTTCTCGATGATGGCGTCGAGGGCCGCCCGCAGCCGGTCCCGGTCGAAGGAATGGACATGGTCCATCCAGTCCGCCGCGGCGCCTCCGAGCCCGCCCCGCCTGTGCCCGAGAGCATGTTCGAGATCGGGGGACACGAAGACGTTGTCGCCCGCCACGTCCCAGTCGAAGACGACGTCCCCGGACCCGGCGAGGGCCAGGGCGCGCCGCTCCGCGTCGCCGGACATGCCGGAGGCCTGCGGGCCGGCCGTGAAGGCATGCTGCATGACGGTGAAGCCGATCAGCATGACGATCAGCACGAGGCCGCCGATCAGCGCCGGCTGGACGAGGTCGCTCCCGAGCCGCCCCGTCACGGTGAGGCCCGCCGCGCCCACCCAGGCGACCAGCAGGAGCCAGGTCGGCACCAGCATGATCGCGCGGTCGAAACCGTGGAGGGCGAGATGCATGATCAGGATGAGCCCGACCACGGCCAGCGCCGCGATCGACGTCCGCGCGACGCCCGCGGCGATCGGCGGATCGACGATGGCGAGCCCGACGAGCGCCGTCAGGAAGACGAGCCAGAACATCCCCACATGGCTGTAGCGGACGTGCCAGCGGTTCAGGTTCAGGTACGCGAAGAGAAATACCAGGAGCGTCGCCGCCAGCACGGCCTCCGCGCCCGCGCGGTAGATGCGCTCGACCGTCTCCGGCACGGGGAAGATGCGCTGGAAGAACCCGAAATCGATGCACGCATAGGCGAGCACCGCCCAGGCGAGCGCCGCCGCGGCCGGGAAGATCACCGCCCCCTTCACGACGAAGACGATGGTCAGGAAGAGCGCGAGCAGCCCCGCGATCCCGATGATGATCCCCTTGTAGAGGAGGAGGCCCGAGACCTTCTGCCGGTAGGCCTCCGCCTCCCAGAGATAGAGCTGCCCGACATTCGAGGAGGCGAGCTCGGCCACGAAGGTCACCGTGGTGCCGGGGTCGAGCGTGATCTGGAAGAGGTCGGCATCGGGCGAGGGCTCGCGCTCCGGGCGGATACCCTCGCTCGCCGTGATCGCCGCGATGCGGATGGCGCCGAGGTCCGGCCAGAAGAGCCCCGAGCCGACCAGCCGGAAATGGGGTGCGACGAGCAGGCGCTCGATCTGCTCGTCGGTCGAGTTGGTGAGCGCGAAGACGATCCAGTCCGGGCGCGAGCCCGCCTCGCGCGCCTTCACGGCGATGCGCCGAACGATGCCGTCGCGGCCGGGGGCGGTCGAGATCTGCACGAGATCGCCATCCGAGCGATAGCGCTCGATCATCGGCGTCAGGTCGATGGCGGGGGCATCCGGAGCAACCCGGACGGCCTCGACCGCTGCCGCCGGCACCGGGGCGAAGAAGCCCGCAAGCGAGGCGGCCAGGAGGCCGAGGACGAGAAGGAGAGCGCGCACCGGGTGTCTTGATCCGTGCCTGTCAGCCACGGCTGGCAGCCGTACTCAATAGGGGGAAGGCGGGCGGCAAGGCAAAGGTCGGCGGGAGCCGGGCGGATTGCCTTGTGGAGAACGGCGCTCTGCGGGGGCTTTGCGGCCGAAAAGAGGTTCGGCCGGAAACTGCGCCAACTTGTCTTCTGCGTGACGTGGCGTCACGCGGCAAATCCCGCCTGGAGGCGGGCGATCGGCTGCAGCGTCTTCACCGGCCCGATCGCCGCGATCGTGGCAGGCCCCGCGAGCGTGCGCGCACCCGCTTCCCTGACCTCCTCGACCGTGACGGCGTCGACATGCGCGATGGTCTCCGCCGCCGGGATGATCCGCCCCCAGGCGAGGAGCTGGCGGGCTGCGCGGTCGATGCGCCCGCCCGGGGTCTCGAGGGCGGCGAGCAGCGCGACCTTCAGCTGTGCACGGGCGCGCGCGAGCTCGACCGGCTCGATGCCCCTGGCGGCTTCCCGCGAGGTCTGCGTCACGACATCGACGAGGGCCGCGAGATCGCGGGCGGAGGTCCCGGCTCCGATCCCGAAGAGCCCGCAATCCGTGAAGGGCCAGTGGAAGGCGTCGACCGAATAGGCCAGCCCGCGGGTCTCGCGCACCTCGTGCCAGAGCCGCGAGGTCAGCCCGCCTCCGAGCGCCTGGGCGAAGATGTGCGTCGCGAAGTAGGACGGGTCGCGGAACGAGACGCCGGGCAGCCCGATCATCAGGTTGGCCTGTTCGAGCCGGCGCGGCATCCGGCGCTCGCCGCCCGTATAGGCGGCGGGGGCCGGCTCGGGCGCCTGCCCCTCGGGGAGCGAGCCCAGCGCGCGGCCGACTGCGTCCACCACGCGGTCGTGATCGACCTGGCCGGCGGCGGCGAAGACCATGCGGGCCGGCGTGTATTCCCGCGCCATGAAGGCGCGGATCACGTCCCCGTCGAAGCTCGTGATCGTCTCCGGCTTGCCCAGGATCGGACGCCCGATCGCCTGGCCGGAGAAGGCGACCTCCATGAAGGCATCGCCCACCGCCTCGTCGGGGGAATCCTCGACGGCGGCGTATTCCTGCAGGATGACGTTCTTCTCCCGCTTGAGCTCAGCGGGGTCGAAGACCGAGTTCGTCAGGATGTCCCCGAGCACGTCGATGGCGAGCTCGATATCCTGACCCAGGACCCGCGCCGTGTAGCTCGTGAATTCCGTCGAGGTCGCGGCGTTGATCTCGCCGCCCACATTTTCGATATCCTCGGCGATCTGGCGGGCGCTGCGGCGAGCGGTGCCCTTGAAGGCCATGTGCTCGATCAGGTGCGAGAGGCCGTGCTCGGCCTCGCGCTCGTTGCGGGACCCGGCCGAGACCCAGACGCCCAGCGTTGCGGTTTCGACCCCGGGGATCGTCTCGCTCGCGACCGTCAGTCCGTTTCGCAGCCGTGTGATGCGGATCGCCGCCTCGGACCTTTCCAGCGGGCTCACGCGGCCCGACCCGCAACGGCCCGCGCTTCGGCGCGGATGAAGTCCTCGATGGCGCCGATCTCGTTCGGCAGGCGCGTCACGCGTTCGGGCCTGTCCATGAGGTCCGCCAAGTGCGGCGGGAGGGCGGGACGGATCCCGGCCGCCCGTTCGACCGCGTCGGGGAACTTCGCCGGATGCGCCGTCGAGAGCGCGACGACCGGCGTGGCGGGGTCGGCGGACAGGTGGCGCCGCGCGGCGCGGGTTCCGATCGCCGTATGCGGGTCCAGCAGATAGCCCACCTCGCGCCAGGTGCGGCCGATCTCGTCGGCGACCTCGTTCTCCGGAACGGAAGCAGCCTCGAAGTCGCGGCGGATCCTGGCGAGCGGCTCCGGTGCGATCGCGAAGGAGCCCGATTGCGCCAGGCTGCCCATGAGGCCGCGGATCGCGGCAGGGTCGCGGCCATAGGCCTCGAAGAGCAGCCGCTCGAAATTGGACGAGACCTGGATGTCCATGGAGGGCGAGGTGGTCGGGACGACCCCGCGGACCTCGTAGGTGCCGGTCGCGATCGTGCGCGCCAGGATGTCGTTGGCGTTGGTGGCCACGACCAGGCGGTCGATCGGCAGGCCCATCTGCTTGGCGACATAGCCGGCCAGGACGTCGCCGAAATTGCCGGTCGGGACCGCGAAGGAGACCGGGCGGTGCGGCGAGCCGAGCGCGACGGCCGCCGTGAAATAGTACACGGCCTGCGCGGCGACCCGGGCCCAGTTGATGGAATTGATGCCCGAGAGCTGCATCTCGTCGCGGAAGCGCGGATTGGAGAACATCGCCTTCACGGCGGCCTGGGCGTCGTCGAAGGTGCCGTCGATCGCGATCGCGTGGACATTGGCGTCCGGCACCGAGGTCATCTGCCGGCGCTGGACCTCCGAGACCCGGCCATGCGGGTAGAGGATGAACACGTCGACCCGGGAGGAGCCCGCGAAGGCCGCGACCGCGGCGCTGCCCGTGTCGCCCGACGTCGCGCCCACGATGGTCGCCCGTTGCCCGCGTGCGGCGAGGACATAGTCCATCAGCCGCCCGAGCAGCTGCATGGCGACGTCCTTGAAGGCGAGCGTCGGGCCGTGGAAGAGTTCCTGGACGAACAGGTTGTCGCCGATCTGCACGAGCGGGCAGATCGCCGGGTGCCGGAAGGTCGCGTAGGCCTCGTCGACCATGCGGCCGAGCTCGGAGGCCGGGATCTCGTCGCCGATCAGGGCGCCCAGGACCGCCTTCGCGACCTCGGCATAGGGCCGGCCGGCGAAGGAGGCGATCGTGTCCGCCGAGAGCTTCGGCCAGGCCTCCGGAACGTAGAGGCCGCCATCACGCGCCAGGCCGGCGAGCAGGGCATCCGTGAAGGTAAGCGGCGACGCCTCGCCGCGGGTCGAGATGTGAAGCAAGATCTGAGCTCGTGAGGAGGCCGGGAGAATAGAGGCTCGGGCCCGTCTTTCCAAGCTCCTGCGCTTGGACCTCCCCACGAACGCCCGCTCTCGGGGGCGGCGCCAGGTGAGGCGCCGCCCGAGGCCGGGGCTAGAAGTTCACCCGGTCGCCGCCCTTCAGCTCCAGGATCTGCCGGGCGTCGTCGGGCGATGCCACCTCAAGGCCGAGGCCCTCGATGATCTGCCGGGCGAGCCTCACCTGCTGGGCGTTGGATTCGGCGAGCTTGCCGGGGCCGATCCAGAGCGAATCCTCGAGGCCGACGCGGACGTTTCCGCCCATGGAGGCCGCCATGGCGGCGATCGGGAGCTGGTTGCGGCCGGCGCCGAGCACGGACCAGCGGTACTGGTCGCCGAAGAGCCGGTCGGCCGTGCGCTTCATGTGCATCACGTCCTCGGGATGGGGCCCGATGCCGCCGAGCAGCCCGAACACGCTCTGCACGAAGAGCGGCCCCTTGATCACGCCGCGGTCGACGAAATGCGCCAGCGTGTAGAGGTGGCCGATATCGTAGCACTCGATCTCGAAGCGGGTGCCGTTCTCCGAGCAGGTCGTCAGGATGTACTCGATATCCGCGAAGGTGTTGCGGAAGATCCGGTCCCGCGAGCCTTCGAGATACGGCTTCTCCCAGTCGTGCTTGAACTCCTTGAAGCGGTTCAGCATCGGGTAGAGGCCGAAATTCATCGAGCCCATGTTGAGGGAGGCGACCTCCGGCTTGAAATGCGCCGCCGGCTTCACGCGCTCCTCGACCAGCATGGTCGGCGCGCCGCCCGTCGTGATGTTGATGATGGCGTCCGAGCGCTGCTTGATCACCTGCAGGAAGGGCGCGAAGGCCTCCGGGGCCTGGTCCGGCTTGCCGGTCTGCGGATCGCGGGCGTGCAGATGGACGATCGCTGCGCCCGCCTCGGCAGCTCCGATCGCCGCGTCCGCGATCTCCTCGGGCGTGATCGGCAGGTGGGGCGACATCGAGGGCGTGTGGATCGCCCCCGTGACGGCGCATGTGATGATGACTTTGCGGCTGGCCATGGCGTTTCCTCTGGATCGTGATTCAGGTCAGGCGGGCTGGTTTCGCTTATGCGCCTTGAGCGCCGCAAGGCGGCGATCGCGCCACGCGCTCTTTTCGGCAAGCGCTTCCCGGTCCGGCGTGTCGCCCCAGGCGAGCAGGATGCGGGAGACGTTCTCGGCATCCCATACGGTCGAAGAGGGCGGATCCGCGCTGACGCGGCGGTAGAAGCCGGTGTAGCGGGCGCAGTAATCCGGGATGCCGCCCGGGGCGTTGAGCTCGATGGTTTCGAACGGGCCGAGGAAGGACCAGCGCAGCCCGAGCCCGTCCTTGATCGTCTTGTCGAGGTCCTGCGGGCTGACGACGCCTTCGCCGACGAGCCTGAACGCCTCAGCCAGCAGCGCGCCCTGCAGCCGGTTCAGGACAAAACCCTCCGCCTCCTTGTGAACGATGATCGGGACCTGTTCGACGGATTCGTAGATGGCCTTGGCGCGCTCGATCGCGGCCGGGTCGGTCCAGGGCGCGCCGCAGAGCTCCACGATGGGGACGAGATGCGGCGGGTTCACGGGATGCGCCACGAGGCAGCGCGCCCGGCCGGGCAGGTTCTCCGTGAAGGCGGATGCCACGATGGCCGAGGTCGAGGAGGCGAGGATCGTGTCGGGGCGCGTGAGGCGGTCGAGCTCGGCGAAGAGCAGGCGCTTCATCGGCAGCGTCTCGGGGCCGTTCTCCTGGACGAGATCGACGTCGCGCACCGCGTCGCCGAGCGTGGGCGCCACGGTCACGCGCGCGGCTGCTGCCGCGGCATCCGATACGAGCCCGTGCTCCGCCAGATCCTCCAGGCCCTGCCGGATGAGCGCCGGCGCGCTCTGGAGCGTTTCGGTGTGGGTGTCGGTCAGCCGGACGTCCCAGCCCGCGCGGGCGAAGACGACGGCCCAGGCGCGGCCGATCAGGCCCGATCCGACGATGGCGACGCTCGGCATGATCCCTTGATCCTTCTCAGAGCCACAGCACCTTGCGCCGAAGCGCGAGATCGTCGCGAAGCGCCTTCGACGGCCCAACATGGATCACGCGGCCGCGCTCCAGCGCAACCGTCCTGTCCGACAAGGCGAGGGCGAGGTCCAGATGGTGGTCGACGATCACGATCGAAATCTCGCGCCGGAGCCGGTCGAAGCTCTCGAAGAGCTGCTCGACCACGGCCGGAGCGAGGCCCTCGAAGGGCTCGTCGAGCAGGAGCACGCGCACGTCGCCTGACAGCGCCCGGGCGACGGCGACCATCTGCTGCTCGCCGCCGGAGAGGAAGTCGGCCGGCGTATCGAGGCGCTCGCGGATGCGCGGGAAGTAGTCGAAGATCCGCTCGAGGTCCCAGTGGACGCCGTGCCCGGTGATCCGGCGCAGGCGCCCGAGTTCGAGGTTCTGCTTCACGGTCATGCCGGCGAACAGCCCGCGCCCCTGCGGGACGTAGCCGATGCCGAGCCGGCCGATCCGGGCGGAGGAGAGGCCCGCGAGGTCCTGGCCGGCGAGGCGGATCGAGCCCGAGGCCGGCGGCGCGATGCCCATCAGGGTCTTCAGCAGGGTCGACTTCCCGGCGCCGTTCCGGCCGAGCAGCGCCATGATCTCGTGCCGGTGCAGGTCGAAGGAGACGTCCGACAGGATGTGGCTTTTGCCGTAGAAGGTGTTCACGCCGGAGACGGCGAGCAGCGTCTCGGGTTCGGCCGCGCTCTCGCGTGGGCGGGCCGCCACGGCGGAAGCGCCCGAGCCGATATAGACCTCCTGCACCTTGGGGCTGGAGCGGGCATCCTCAACCGTTCCGTCCACGAGGACGCGGCCCTCGTTCATCACCGTCACGGCATCGGCGATCTGGAAGACGCGGTCGATATCGTGCTCGACCAGCAGCACCGGCAGGTCGGCCGAGATGCGCTTGATGATGTCGCCGATGCGCTGGCGCTCGGCGGCAGAGAGACCGGCGAGCGGCTCGTCGAGGAGGAGAACGCGCGGCTTCGTGGCGAGCGCCAGGCCCATGTCGAGCAGGCGCTGCCCGCCATAGGAGAGGGTGCCGGCCTCCGCCGTCTCCATGCCGGCGACGCCGAGATAGCGCGCGAGCGCGGCGGTCTCGGCTGCGACATCGGTCAGGCCATGCGCCGAGGTCCAGGGATCGAAGCGGCGCGGATGCCGGCCCTGGACGGCGAGGCGCAGGTTCTCGCCGACGCTCAGGCCCGGGAACAGGTTGGTGATCTGGAAGGAGCGGCCGATCCCGGCCTCGGTGATGCGCTCGGGCGAGAGACCCGCGATCGACCGGCCGGCCAGCATCACGTCGCCCGAATCCGGCTTGTAGAGGCCCGAGATCAGGTTGAAGGCCGTCGTCTTTCCGGCGCCGTTCGGGCCGATCAGGGCGTGCAGGCTGCGGTCGCGCACCCGGATGGTCACGTCCTGCACGGCCTTGAGGCCGCCGAAGCTCTTCGAGATCCCGGCCGCCTCGAGGATGGAGCCGGCCACGTGCTTCTCAGGCAGCAGGAAGGGCGGCAGCGGCTCGTCGGAGAGCGTGCGTCCCGCCATCGCGGCCTCGCCCGCGGGCTTCTTGCGGAAGGGGGCGAGCAGGCGTCCGGCGACGCCGACGAGGCCCGTCGGCGAGAAGACGATGAAGGCGACGAAGAGCAGCCCGAACCAGAACAGCCAATGCGGCGTCCAGATGGACAGGAACTCGCGGAAGAGGATGTAGAACAGGGCCCCGAGCGCCGGCCCGAGGAAGCTCCGCATCCCGCCGATCACCACCATGGCGATCAGCTCGCCCGAGAATGCGACCGAGATCGCATCGGCCGAGGCGAAGCGGTGGTTGAAGACCGACAGCACGCCCGCCGTGCCCACGACGGTCGCGGAGACCACGAAGCCCATCAGCTTGTAGCGGTTGGTCGGGTAGCCGATGAAGCGGGCGCGCTGCTCGTTCTCGCGGATCGCGACCAGCACGCTGCCGACGGGCGATGCGTGGAAGCGCCAGAGCTTGAAGCAGACCACGAAGCCGATCAGGGCGACGACCCAGTAATAGGTCCAGTCCGAACCGAGATCGAGCCCGAGCAGTTGCGGGCGCTTGATGCCGCCGAGGCCGCTTTCCCCCCCGGTCAGGGCCGTCCAGCGATAGGCGATCGCGAACAGCATGGCGGTCAGCGCCAGGGTCAGCAGCGAGAAATAGACGCCGCGGCGGCGCAGGATCAGGGCGCCGAGGAGCGTCGCGGCAATCGCGGTGAGGACGAGGGCGAAGATGGTCGGCAGGACGATGCCGTCCGGAAACCAGTGCAACTGGCTGAGCGCCGCCGCATAGGCGCCGAGCCCGAACCACGCGCCGTGCCCGAAGGAGACGAGGCCCGTATGGCCGACCAGGACGTTCAGTCCCAGGCAGGCGATCGCCATGACGACGACGTCGATCGACGAGCGCAGCGGCAGGCCGACGAGGTCGAGCGCGAAGGGCAGGACGAGGAGCGAGAGCGCCGCGACGACGAGCGGCCGGATGTCGGAGTGCATCGGCCTACTCGAACCTTTGGATGCGCTCGCCGAGGAGGCCGCGCGGGCGCAGCAGCAGGACGAGAGCCATCAGGAGATACATCGAGGCCTCGCCGGCCGGCGGGAAGAAATAGATCGTGAGGCCGCGCACGACGCCGACCAGCGCCGCCGCCGCGATCACGCCCCAGAAGGAGCCGAGGCCGCCGATGACGACCACCACGAAGGCGGCGGTCAGGATCTCGGCCCCCATGGCCGGATGCACGCCGGAGATCGGCGCGAGCAGCACGCCCGCAAGGCCGGCGAGCCCGATCCCGAGCGCGACGACGGCCGTCATGTAGGGGCCGAGCGAGATGCCGAGCGCGCCGACCATCTCCGGGTTCTGCACGCCGGCCCGGACCACCCGGCCGAACGAGGTGCGGTAGACGACCGCCCAGGTGGCCGCGACGGCGGCCAATGCCACGCCGAAGATCATCAGCCGGTAGCGGGGATAGATGAAATCGCCGAGGAGCACCTGGCCTCGCAGCTCCCGGGGGATCGAGAAGGGCAGGGGCGCGGCCCCGAAGGTCATGCGCAGGCTCTGCTCGATCACCATGGCGAGCCCGAAGGTGAGGAGCAGCGAGAGGATCGGGTCCGACCGGTAGAAGCGCCGGAACAGGAGGCGTTCGACGATCACGCCGATCGCCGCGACCAGCAGCGGCGAGGCCACGAAAGCGCCCGCAAAGCCGATATGCGGCGCGAGCGTCACGGCCAGGTAGGCGCCGATCGCATAGAAGGCGCCGTGCGCCAGGTTCACGATGCCGCCGAGCGAGAAGATCAGCGACAATCCGAGCGCGATGAGCAGGTAATAGGCCCCGACGAGGAGGCCGTTCAGAACCTGTTCGAGAAGAAAGACGATCTGCAAGGCGCGTCCTTCACCTCGCCCCGCGGAGCGGGGAGAGGTCGAGTCCGCGGCGACGCGGACCGGGTGAGGGGCAGGGCTGGTTCGGCATCATGTCGAGGCGTTCCGCCCCTCATCCGGTTGCGCTGACGCGCAACTCGACTTCTCCCCGCCACGTGGCGGGGAGAAGAGACATCACGTCACGCCGGCATCTTGCACGTGCCGTCCTTCGGCGGGGCGAGCATTTCCAGGTCCCCGCCGGGCTCCGGCACCGTGCCGAGCGGCTCGTAGATGTCCCACTTGTCCTTCATCTTCGCGGCGGGCTTGGCTCGGACCGCGTACATCTCCTGGATCATCTGGTTGTCGTAGGGGCGGAAGTAGCCTTCGCGGCCCTTCAGGATGTCGAACTTGGCGCCCTTGCGCAGGTGCTCGGCGAGCTTCTGCGACTCGGTCGATTTCGTCTCGTTGAAGGACTGCGCGACGAGCTTCAGCGAGTTGTAGTCGCCCCAGGCCTGGTTTTCTGGCGGCTTGCCGTATTTCTTCGTGAATGCATCGACGAACTTCTTCGACGACGGGTTGTCGACGAGGTGGTGCCAGATCAGCGGCCAGATGCCCGAGAAGTTGTCCTGGCCGGCGCCCCAGGCGACCGCGGTATCGAAGCCGAAGCCCGTGATGGGCATCTGCAAGCCGTATTCCGCGTATTGCTTGATGAAATTGGTGATCTGGTTGCCGGCGAGGTTCGAGGCGACGACGTCCGGTCGGGCCTGGCGGATCTTGAGAAGGTACGGGCTGAAATCGGTCGCGTCCGTCGGGACCAGTTCCTCGCCGATGAAGTTGCCGCCGTTCTCCGAGACGAATTTCTTCGCCACCTTGAAGAGATCGTGCCCGAAGGCGTAATCCGCCGTCAGCGAATACCACTTCTTGCCCGAGATCATCTTCTCGGACTTGAGATACTGCCCGACGGCCGTGACCATCATCGAGTTCGCGGCCTCGATGTGGAACATGAACGGATTGCAGTTCTGGCCGCGGAGGGCGTCGGAATTCGCCCCGGTATTGATGAAGACCGTCTTCGTCCGCTGCGCGACCTGGCCGATGCCGAGCGCGGTCGCGGACGAGATCTCGCCGATGATCATGGCGACCTTGTCGCGCTCGATCAGGCGCTCGGCCTTCGCGGAGCCGGTCTGCGGGTTCACCGAGTCCTCGAGCACGAGCTCGACCTTGCGGCCGAGGATGCCGCCTCCGGCATTCACCTCCTCCGCGGCGAGCTTCACGCCCATCTGGGCGTATTCGCCGAGCGGCCCGAGAAAGCCGGTGATCGGGACGAGATGGCCGATGCGGATCACGTCCGACTGGCCATAGGAGATTGCCGGCATGCCGATCCCGGCGAGCGCGCCGGCGCCGGCTGCGCCCTTCAGCAGCGTGCGGCGACTCGGCCTGTCGTATCTCGTCATCGTGTCCCTCCCGACCGTCACGGCTTGTTGCCGTGATCTGTGATCACAGCTAGGCTGGCGTAATTCGACGATCCTGTCGAGTCCGGACGTCACCTTGGTCGCAGCCCTCGCACAGGTCGGACGGATCGAGCGGATCACGCTCGGCGAGCGCGTCTACGAGGAGCTTCGCGACCTCATCATCGGCGGCGATCTCGCGCCGGGGGACAAGCTGTCCCTGCGCTCGGTCGCCGACACGCTCGGCGTTTCCATCATGCCCGTGCGGGAGGCGGTCTCGCGCCTCGTCGCCGACGAGGCCCTGGAGGTACTTCCCAACCGGGCCGTCACGGTCCCCGTGATGACGGGGAGCAAGTTCCGCGAGCTCACCCGCATCCGGCTCGTGATCGAGTGCTTCGCGGCCGAGCAGGCCGCTCTCAACTGCTCGCCGGCGGAGCTGCGCGTCATCGGGGCCTTCGATGCCGCGTTCCGGCGCGAGGCCCGCAGCGACGAGCCCGACCCCAAGCGCGCCGTGCGGGCCAACAAGGACCTGCACTTCGCCATCTACCGGGCGAGCCGGATGCCGTCGCTGGTCGGCATCATCGAGGGCCTGTGGCTGAAGATCGGCCCGGTGCTGAATCTCGACCTTCGGGTTTCGCCCGACCGCCTCGCCCATGGCGGGGCGGAGGCCCATCACGCGCGGGCGGTCGCGGCGATCGAGGCGCGCGACGGCCGGGCCGCCCAGGCCGCGATCTCAGCCGACATCGAGGGAGCGGCCGCCTTCATCGAGGCGACCGGACGCCTCGCCCCCTAGGGAGAACGACCAGATGGATCTCGACATTGCGGGACTGCGCGTCCTCGTCACGGCCGGAGCGGGTGGCATAGGGCTCGAGATCGCCCGCGCCTTCGTCCGGGAGGGCGCAAAGGTGCATGTCTGCGACGTGGACCGCAGCGCGCTGGACGCCATGCCGGCGAGCGATCCGGGCGTGACCTGCTCCTATGGCGACGTCGCGGACCGCTCGGACGTCGCGGCTGTCTTCGACGATGCGCTCGCGGCGCTCGGCGGCCTCGACGTGCTGGTGAACAATGCCGGCATCGCCGGCCCGACCGGACGCGTCGAGGAGATCAATCCGGAGGATTGGGACCGCTGCCTCGACATCTGCATCACGGGGCAGTTCAACTGCACGCGGCTCGCGATCCCGCATCTCAAGGCGAGCCGCAATGCCTCCATCATCAACCTGTCCTCGGCGGCCGGGCGTTTCGGCTTCCCGCTCCGCACCCCCTATGCGGCCGCGAAATGGGCCGTGATCGGGTTCACGAAATCGCTCTCGCGCGAGCTCGGCGAGTTCGGGATCCGGGTGAACGCCGTCCTGCCCGGCATCGTGTCCGGGGACCGGCAGCGCCGCGTGCTGGAGGCCAAGGCGCAGCAGCAGGGCATCTCCTATGCCGAGATGGAGGTGCGGGCCTTCGCAAACGCCTCCATCAAGGAATACGTCACGCCCCAGCAGTTGGCCGACCAGATCGTGTTCCTCTGCTCGCCGCGCGGGCGCACCATCTCCGGCCAGGCGATCTCGGTGGATTCAGACCTGCAGATGCTGGCCTGAGCGGGTCGGGATCGCTCGGCGCGCAGGCACGTTGAATGGGCGTGCAGGAGTGCGCGCATGTTCAGGTTCGCCACGGCGATCGCCCTGTCCCTGGTGGCGACGGCGGCTTCCGCCCAGCGCCTCTCGACGACGACCATGACCTGCGGGCAGGCGCGCGACTTCATCGCCGCGCGCGGGGCCGCCGTCCTCGGCACCGGAGGCTACACCTACGATCGCTTCGTTCGTGACCGCAGCTTCTGCGAGCCGACGGAGGTGACGCAGCAGGCCTTCGTGCCGACCCGGGACACGCCCGCCTGCCCGATCGGGTACCGCTGCATCGAGCCGAGCCTGGACGACTGGTTCGATTGAGCCTCGTCACGAAATGGTGTCGCGCGGAAAGCGCGGCCGTACCTTGGCGCAGGACGGGCGGCGTCCCACTTCCCCATTGTGCTCGCCCTGCGGCGTCACGGAAATGGTCGAGGACCGATCACCAATGGCCAGGGGCGGTTCACATCCCTCGCCAGCAAGGAGGAACCGGATGACAGCTCTACACCGCCGCTCGCTTCTCGCGGGGTTTGTCGCCCTGACGGCCACGCCCCTGGTTCGGCCGGCGTTCGCGCAATCGACGGCGCCGAGCGGCCCGTTCAGGCTCGACCCGCTGCCCTATGCCGCCAACAAGAACGAGCCGCATATCGATGCGCAGACGATGGAGATCCATCACGACCGGCATCACGCGGCCTATGTGAACAATCTCAACAACGCCGTGAAGGATCATGCCGAGCTGTCCAAGAAGCCGCTCGAGGAGATCCTGGCGAACCTCAATTCCGTTCCGGACAACATCCGCACGGCGGTCCGCAACAATGGCGGCGGCCACGCGAACCATACGATGTTCTGGGAAGTGATGGGCGGCGCGGGCGGCGAGCCTACGGGCGAACTGAAGGCCGCCATCGACCGCGACCTCGGCGGCTATGCCAAGCTGGTGGACGACTTCAATGCCGCCGGTGGCCGGGTCTTCGGGTCGGGCTGGGTATTCGTGACCGTCGACAAGTCGGGCAAGCTCGGCCTGGTGAGCAAGCCGAACCAGGACACGCCCCTCATGGACGGCCAGCGCGTGCTCCTCGGCAACGACGTGTGGGAGCACGCCTACTACCTGAAATACCAGAACCGCCGGCCGGATTACCTGAAGGCGTGGTGGAACGTCGTGAACTGGCCGAAGGTCGCCGAGCGCTACGCGGCCGCCAAGGCCGGCACGCTCACGATCTGAGTGACGCTTTTCTCCTCTCCCCGCCATGGGTGGGGAGAGGAGGGGCGTCCTTCACGCCAGGACCCGCACCTCGGCCCCGACGCTCGTGCGGTTGTATAGGTCGATCGCGTCCTGGTTGATCATCCGGATGCAGCCGGACGAGACCGACGTGCCGATCGTCCAGGGCTCCGTGGTGCCGTGGATGCGGTAGAGCGTGTCCTTGTTGCCCTGCCACAGGTAGAGGGCGCGCGCACCGAGCGGGTTGCCGGGGCCGCCATGCATGCCGACGCCGCTCTGCAGCTGGCCGAGGGACCGGGCGAGCTTCGGGTCGCGCGCGATCATCTCCTTGGGCGGATACCAGTCCGGCCAGGCCTGTTTCGAATTGATCGTCGCGATGCCGGACCAGGAGAAGCCCTGCCGGCCGACGCCGACCCCGTAGCGCACCGCCTGCCCGTTCCCCTGGACGAAGTAGAGATGCCGCGCGCGGGGATCCACGACGATCGTGCCGGCCGGCTCGCGGCCGCGATATTCCACCCCCCGCCGCAGGAATTCCGGCCGCACCCGGGCATAGTTGAAGGCCGGGACCGGGTAGGGCTCGGAATCGTTCCGGGCATAGATCCGCCGGTAGTCGAAGCCGCCGCCGGCGATCGGCATGTCGGGCGGGAGGCTCTCGGTCGCCGGCGCCCGGCGCCGCGACCCGTAGGGATATTGCCCATAAGGGTCCACGGGCTCGCTCTGCCCCGGTCCGAACGGGTCCCGGATGTAGTAATCCTGCTGGACCTGGGTGTCGTAGAACCTGTCGCGCGGCGGCGAGCGATAGCGGCCGCGACCCTGCCAGAGGTCGTCCTCGCCACCATTGAAGTAGGGGTCGTCGTAGCGCTGCCGGGACTGCGCCAGGGCCGACGTGCTGCTTCCGGCGAGGGCCGCCCATGCGGCCCCGATTGCGAGAAGCTTGCGCCGTGACAGATCAGGAATGGGCTGCTCGTTGTCCATGCCACGCCTTTACCGCTCCCCGCGCCGCCCCGCCACGAAGTCCTTGCGAGATGGTGAGCGCGCGGTGGCGTCAGGCGGATTCTCTAGGCCGGCAGGTCGGCCCGCACGGCGTTGCGGGGCTGCCCCGGCTTGGTGCGCCCCACCTCGGCAGCAAGGCACGTGAAGGAGCAGTCCTCGCCCCGGGCGCCGCGAGCATTGGCGACCCGGAGCAGCCGGAGCGGGAAGCAGATCGCGTCGAGGTTCGCGGCCGACAGCTCGGCCGGGCGTGCCGGGTCTTTCGCCAGGCAGTGCTCGGCCTTGGTGAGGGCCTCGTCTATCTCGACCTCCGAGAGGAGGTTCTTCGCCCGGAGCGCATCCATGAGCGCGGCGATGGCAGCGTAAACGCCTTCGAGCTGAAGATTGGCTGTGTTCATCGGCTCCGGTCCTCCTGCGTGAAGCTGAACCGCGCGCCGGCCCTCCACGTTCCACGCCGGCGCCCGATCCGGCCGCCTTGGCCTCCCGTCGCGATCGGAGCACGCGCGAGCTAGCGCGGTGGCGTCGTCCGGATGATCAGCCGGGCGAGGGGTGCGCCCGTGAGTACGACGAGGAGCACCCGGATCGCCTGGAGGGCCATGACGAATCCCACGTCGACATTGGAGCCGATCGCGATGATGGCGATGGAGTCGATCCCACCGGGCGTCGTGGCGAGAAAGGCCGTGAGGGGATCGGTGTGGCGCACCTGGATCAGCAGCCAGGCCGAAACTCCCCCAAGCCCGACCAGCACCAGCGATCCGGCGATGATTTCCGGGAGCGCGCGCCAAGCCGTGGCAAGGGTCGCACGGGTGAAACGGAGCCCGACGAACCAGCCGACGACCGCATAGGCGAGAGCGAGGAGCGGCCCGGGTATCGTCATGTCGGCGATCCCGGTCGCATGGAGGACGGACCCGAGGAGCATCGGCCCGAGCAGCGCGCCGGCTGGAAGGCGCAAGGCGCGCCCGATCACGGCGCCGACGACCGCGATGGCGAGGGTTGCGGCCACCTGCCCGATCTCGCCGAGCATGTCCGCCGGGTGGGCCGCCTGCGGGAGAGAGGGAGCCGCGCCTTCCGGGAGGACGAACCGCGCCACGACCGACGCGACCACGACCACGCAGACGACGCGCACGTACTGCATCAGGGCGACAAGGCGCGGATCGGCACCGGTCGCATCGGCCATTCCGACCATGGCCGAGGCGCCGCCGGGGGAGGAGCCCCAGGCCGTAACCGATCCGGGCAGCGTGCCGAACCGTCCCAGCAGCCATCCGACGAGGGCACCGGACAGGATCGTGCTCGCCACGACGAGGAGCATGGCGGGCCAGTCCCGCGCGACCGAGGCGATGATCGCTCCCGTGATGGAATGCGCGATCAGGCATCCGACGATGCTCTGCGCCGCCGTGAAGGCCGGGCGCGGCATCCGGATGGAGGCCCCGGCAGCCCCGAAGGCGATCCCGGCCACCATGGGGCCGAGAAGCAGGGCTGCGGGCAGGCGGACCGCCTCGAAAGTGGCCCACAGGGTAATTGAAAGGAGGATCAGGCCTACCCATTCCAGACAGGCGCGCAAGCTCGGCCGTGGAACTGCCGGGATGCGCGGCGTTTTCCTTTTGCAGGCCGATCGGCTATGGCCGCCTTCCTGTCCGGAGCTCCTGTCGCCAGATGTATCCGAAGCCCCGTCCGTCACTCTCGCCCAACACCTACGAGTTCGAGTCCTTCCCGCTGGTGAAGCCGACGGGATTTCGCGAATACGACGCGCGGTGGTGGTTTGGCCACCCCGGCTCGGACAAGGCTCCCGAGCTCAACCTGATGGGCGTCCAGGCCCTCGGCATGGGTCTCGGAACGCTGATCGGCCGCATGGGCGTCAAGCGCGAGATCGTGACGGGGCATGATTTCCGGAGCTACTCCTCCTCGATCAAGTATGCGCTGATCACCGGCCTCATGGCGGCGGGCTGCAAGGTCCACGACATCGGCCTCGCCATGTCGCCAATGGCCTATTTCGCCCAGTTCGCGCTCGATGCGCCGGCCGTGGCGATGGTCACGGCCTCGCACAACGACAACGGCTGGACGGGCGTGAAGATGGGCGCGCAGCGCCCCGTCACCTTCGGGCCCGACGAGATGACGCAGCTGAAGGAAATCGTGCTCGCTGCCGATTTCGACCTCGTCGGCGGTGGCTCCTACGAATTCGTCGAGAACTTCCCCGACCGCTATGTCGAGGACCTGACCTCGCGCCCCAAGCTCAAGCGCAAGCTCAAGGTGATCGCGGCCTGCGGCAACGGGACGGCCGGTGCCTTCGCGCCGCGCATCCTGGAGGCGCTCGGCTGCGAGGTGGTGCCCCTGAACACCGATCTCGACTTCACCTTCCCCAACTACAATCCGAACCCCGAGGACATGGAGATGCTCCATGCCATGGCGGCGGCCGTCAAGGAGCATGGCGCCGACGTCGCGCTCGGGTTCGATGGCGACGGCGACCGCTGCGGCGTCGTCGACGAGAACGGGGACGAGATCTTCGCCGACAAGATCGGCGCGATGCTCGCGCGCGACCTGACCCGCGTGCACGGTCCCTCGCAATTCGTCGTGGACGTGAAGTCGACGGGGCTGTTCCTGACCGACCCGGTCTTGAAGGAGCTCGGCGCGAAGACCGATTACTGGAAGACCGGGCATTCCTACATCAAGCGGCGCGTGAAGGAGTTGAACGCGCTCGCGGGTTTCGAGAAATCCGGCCACTTCTTCTTCAACGCGCCGGTCGGGCGAGGGTACGACGACGGGCTGGTGACGGCGATCGCCGTCCTCGACATGCTCGACCACAACCCGGACAAGACCATGTCCCAGCTCTATGCCGAGCTGCCGAAGACCTGGGGTTCTCCGACCATGTCGCCGCATTGCGACGACGAGAAGAAGTACGGCGTCGTCGAGAAGGTCGTGAAGCGCTTCGAAGACATGAAGGCCGAGGGTGAGACCTTCGCCGGGCAGCCGATCCGCGACCTCATCACCGTCAACGGCGTGCGCGTGGTGGCGGAGGACGGCACCTGGGGCCTCGTCCGGGCCTCATCGAACAAGCCGGAACTCGTCGTGGTGGTGGAGAGCCCCGTTTCCGAGGCGCGGCTGCGGGAGATGTTTGCCGCAGTCGACAAGGTGCTGCGGGAGAATCCCGAGGTCGGCGCCTACAACCAGACGATCTGATCTGCCGCAGATCGGCGGCCCCGCCCGGCAAGCGCCCGGCGGGGCGGCGTCAGGTCGAGCTCGGGCAGCCGGATGGCAGCTCGACCCGGGTGTTGTTGCGCACCGGCCAGGGTGTCGATTCCGAAAGGTTGATCGTCCCCGAGATCGCCTTCCCGAACATGGGCGTGTAGGGCAGCGACACGTCGACCAGGATGTAATAGCTGCCGTCTGTCTGGAATCCGCTCGGCACCGGGTAGTTCACGTTCTTCGGCTTGGTGGCCGCGCCCGAGCCGCGGGCGCAGCTCCAATCCACCGTCCCGTTGAAGTTCGAGCCGACCTTCGTGACCTTCATGGAAGTCACGGTCATCTTCATCTGCGCCGCATCGAACGGCTGCATGATCACGCTGGCCGCCTTGAAGAACTCGTCGAGCTTGGCCGGGGTCAGGCTCTTCGGGCGGGACGTGAGGTCCGCGAGGCTTCGGGACAGGAGCGTGAGCTTGCGGTCGATATTCACCCCGAGCGTGACTTCGCTCATCCCGAGCAGCATCGCCACCATCACGGGGAGCACCAGGGCGAACTCGACGGCCGCGACACCCGCAACGGATCTGCGCAGCGCTTCCGCCTTGCCGCGGAGCGCGTCCCATGCCCTTCCGGGCGAGCGCTTCGAGACATCGATCATTGGTAGGGCTCGGTCATGAAGGCGGACGAAGCCATGATGAGCCGGTTCCCGCTGCGCAGCCCCGTCGAGTAGCCGAAGATGTTCACGTAGACGGGATATTCCATCGCGGCCCGGACGACGCACACCTCGTTGGGGCCGGGCGGATTGTAGCCGAAGGCCGAGGTATCGAAGGCGCCGTTCTTGATCGGCACGGCGAGGCTCGCGGTGGCGAAGCTCGAGGCCTTCTGGATGTCGACGCGCACCAGCTGGTTGCAGTTGAACACGGCGGTGACGTTCGCGCAGACGAGTTCCTTGAACTTGGCCAGGGCTTGCGCCTGCGTCATGCTGGTGGCGCCTTGCTGGAATCCGCCCGTGTAGATCTGCCTGGCGGCATTGGCGACGGCCGTCTCGAGCACCTGCGTCGACCAGAAGGTGAGCGCGACTTCGAGGATTCCGAACAGAAGGCCGAAGAAGAAGGGGGCGATCAGCCCGAATTCGACCGCGAGCGCGCCCGTATCCGCCCGCCGGAAGCGGCGAAGCAGGCCGGATCGTCGGGTTTTCGCGTCAGCCGGGCTGCGCCGAAACAGGCTCAGCGACATGGAATGGCTGCTCCAGGATGCCGGCCGAATAGCCGGTGCACGCCAGAGCTAGCCTATAATGATTGCAGGTTCGTTGAGCCGATCCCGCAGTGCCGGCGCGGGAGCGCTAGCGGGTGCCGACGAAGGCGGAGTTCTGTTCGACCTGGCCCTTCGTCTCCGCGAAAAACCCGCCGGCATCGCCGAGGGCCACGGAGGGTTGGCAGACCGGGGTGCAGGAATAGGTCTGGCGGTCCAGCCCGCGCTGGACCGTGACGGTCGAATCCGTCGGCGCGGTCACGCTGACCATGGATTCGCCGATGATGCTGCCGCTGGAATCGAGCGCGATGAAGTTCGTCACGCCGAAGCTCTTGCCGGTCAGCACGACGACGCCGTTCTTCTGGATCGCGATGTCCGCGACGCCCGGGTTCCCGATGACCACCGTCTGGGCCTTCTCGGGCAGCTTGATGACCTTCGCGCGATTCACCGCGACGGAGAGTTCGTCCCGCGCGATCGGAACGGCGGGCCTGATCGGTTCGACGGGCCGGACGCTTGCGACATTGCGGTCATCGACAGCGGATACGGCCGCGAGCGGGATCGTCTTGACGCCCTCCCGAGCGAAGGAAGGCCCCGCCAGAGACAGAGCTGCCATCGCGCAAGGCAGCGATACCAGCATCCACGTTCTCGTGCCCATCGCGGCTACCACGCACTCCTGATGGCGGCGACAATGGTGCGCAATGGTGAACATAATGTTGAGGAAGTGGAACGGTCCTGGGCCGGTGCCGCCGAATTCGCGCGCGTATGCTGATGGTTCGAAGAGACGACCTCTTGTTCTCCGAATTATGTATCGTCGTCCTAGAACTCAGGCCTTCGCTGCAAGTAGCCGGCAGAATCTTGGTGCAGTATTAGCCATTTTGTAGCCGCGGGCCCGAGCCGCGCGATCGTTTTAACTATGTCGAAACGCGCTCGAATTAGGGTCTTGCCGTTCCGAGTGCCCCTTGAAAGGCCGGCGGACGGAAGGGCGACGAGGACAGGAGCGATCGCATGTCAAACATCTTCAATCGTTTTATCCGGGATGAGTCCGGGGCTACCGCAATCGAGTACGGCCTTATCGCCGCGCTGATCGCCGTCGTGATCATCGGCGCGCTGAACCTGATCGGCACGAACCTCAACACCGCCTTCAACACGATCGGGACGAGCCTCGGAACCCGCTAAGGGACAAGAGCGTCGACCTTCCTGGGCTCCGGCCGTGCCGGAGCCCGAACATTTTTCGCTATCGAAGCTGCGATGACGAGCCTCGCCGAGATCGCCGTTCTGGGAGTCTTTCCCGTTCTGATGGCCTATGCGGCCGCGAGCGATCTCCTCACCATGACGATCCCGAACAGGCTGACGCTCGCCCTGGTGGCGGGCTTCGCCGTGCTGGCCGTGATCAGCGGGCTCGCAGCCCAGACGATTCTCCTCCACGTGCTCGCGGGAGGCGTCGTGTTGGCCGTGACCTTCGCCTTGTTCGCCTTCGGCTGGATCGGCGGAGGGGATGCGAAGCTCGCGGCCGCGACGGCGCTCTGGTTCGGCTTCACGCCTCTCGTCGACTACCTGTTCATTGCGGCGGTCGGCGGCGGCTTGCTGACGCTGGCGATCCTGGCGCTTCGCTTCTTCCCGCTTCCGCGCTTCGCGCTTGGCTGGACCTGGCTGTCCCGCATGCACGACCGTAACGCCGGCGTGCCCTATGGCATCGCGTTGGCGGCCGCAGCCCTCCTGGTCTATCCGCAATCCGAGATCTGGACCGCCATACTCGCGAACTGATCCGTGCAGAAGAGTGCGGCAGACAGCATCAGCTTTCGCTTTTTTCGGCCGCTCGACTTCGGCTTTTCGGTCGCTCCTTCATGGCCGGAAGTTATCCTGAGTGGAGTGTTAATCCGGCGACTTTCCGGCAGATCTGATTAACCATGTTTTGACGATTCCCGACGCAGGATCGGCTCGACCGATTGTTGCGTCCGGAAGCTCGTCCATGAAGCCCGCCCGCCTCCTCGTACTTGTCACGGCACTTGGCGCGGCCGGCGTCGCGGCGATGATCATGATGCGCTCGAACGCGCCGGGGCCCGTGGTCGTCGAGACGACGACCGTTCCTTCGAGAGCGATCGACGTTCTTGTGGCTGCGAACGATCTGCCTGTCGGGCAGGTCCTGAAGCCGGCGGACCTGCGGTGGCAGCCCTGGCCGGCCGACCTGGCCCCGGCCGCCGCGCTGACGCGGGAAAACGCGCCGAACGCCGCCACTGAGTTCGAGGGAGCGCTCGTCCGCACCAGCTTCCTCGGCGGCGAGCCGATCCGGCGCGAGAAGCTCGTGAAGGCCGACGGATCGGGCTTCATGTCGGCCATCCTGCCCTCCGGGATGCGGGCGCTGGCGATCTCGATCGACACGCGGGGCGCCACCTCCGCCGGCGGCTTCGTCCTTCCGAACGATCGCGTCGATGTCCTTCGCATCTACCGCGACGAGGAGGCTTCGAAGGCCGGCGGCAGCGACGTCCAGGTGGCCGAGACCATCCTGTCGAATATCCGCGTCCTGGCCATCGGTCAGAACGTCCAGGAGCGCCAGGGAGAGCAGGTCGTGACGGGCGAGACGGCAACGCTCGAGCTGTCGCCGAGCCAGGCCGAAACGCTGGCGCTGGCACAGCGCACCGGGCAGCTCTCCCTCGCCCTCCGCAGCCTCGCCGATGCGAAACAGGTCGCCAGCCGCGACGACCGTGCCGAGCAGAACTTGACCGTGATCCGCGCTGGCGTGGCGCGCTCCGCCCCGAAGCCGCACTGATCAGATGCGTATTGCGAAGGCCCACTCGATGATGACGAGCAAGTCACTCACGGCGTCGCTGCGGCGTGTGGCCCTGGCCGCCGCGCTGGTGGCGAGCGTGGGCGCGCCCTCCATTGCGGCCGAGCCGGGCTACGGCAACGGCGGCCACGCTGCGGGAGGGGCCCTCGAACTCGGCTCCGGGGCAGCCCGCCGCCTCGACCTGTCGATCGGCCGGTCGGTCATCGTCGAACTCGCCCGCGATGCGAAGGAGGTTTTCGTCGCCAATCCGGCGGTAGCGAATGCGGTCGTGCGTTCGACCCGGAAGCTCTTCCTGCTCGGCGTCGCCAACGGCTCGACCTCCGTCTTCATCATGGATGCGGAGGGGCGGCAGATCGCGAGCCTGGAGGTGAATGTCGGGCGCGACCTCAACGTCCTGCGCCAGACGCTGCGGACGACGATCCCCAAGGGGCAGATCGAGGTGAAGCCCGCGGGCGACTCCATCCTGCTCACCGGGACGGTCAACTCGGCCGGGGATGCCCAGCAAGCGGTCGACATCGCGAAGGCTTTCGTCGGCCAGGCGGGTGGCGGAGGTGCCGGGGGCGGCGGAACGAATGCCGCTGCGGGATTCTCCGGGGCCGTCATCAACGCCCTGACCATCGTCGGTCGCGACCAGGTCATGCTCAAGGTGAGCGTGGTCGAGATGGCCCGCTCGGTCGTGAAGCAACTGGGCGTGAACGTTTCGGGCAACTGGAACCTGGTGAATGTCTTTGCGACCGCGGCCGGGGGATACTCTCCCGGGATCGCGGCCGCGAATACGTTGATCAGCGGGATTGCCGGAACCGCGGGCCCCAATGGCGGCACGCTGGGCGGTACGGCCTCGTTCGGGAACGGCAATTCCAGCATCTCGGGGACACTCTCCGCACTCGAGCGGGCCGGCGTGTCGCGTGTCCTCGCGGAGCCGACCCTCGTTGCGATTTCCGGCGAGTCCGCGAGTTTCCTCGTCGGCGGTGAGATACCGATCGTGATCAACACGTGCGGATCCGGCGGCACTGTGACGGGCTGTACTCCGACCGTGACCTACAAGCCGTACGGCATTTCGCTGGCCTTTACTCCGATCGTCTTGTCGGAGGGGCGTATCAGCCTGCGGGTTTCGACCGAGGTCAGCGAGATCGACCGGGAGAACCGTGATGCCCTGACGGGTTCGCCGGGTTTCCGCACGCGCAGAACGGCGACGAGCATCGAGCTTCCGTCCGGGGGCACCATCATGTCGGCCGGCTTGATCAGCGTGCAGTCGAGCCAGACCATCTCAGGCGTGCCCGGTCTCATCAACCTGCCGATCCTCGGCACGCTGTTCCGCTCGCGCGACTTCCAGCGCCGCGAGACGGAACTGATGATCATGGTGACGCCCTACATCGCCAAGCCGATGGAAGCCGCGCAGGTGAAGCGCCCGGATGACGGCTTCGTCGATTCCAACGACCCCGACACCGTGTTCCTCGGCCGCATCAACAAGCTCTACGGCGTGGCGGGAGCCGGATCCGCGCCCGCCCAGCTTCGCTCCGGGCGGTTCGGCTTCATCACGGACTGACGCAGACCCCTCCACGAGCCGCGGCCGCACAAAACACGAGAGCACAAAGATGGCTGACATTCGCAACCTCGGCCGCCGCGGCAGCCTTGTCGCCGCGCTCGGGGTCCTGTCCGCGGCCCTGGCGGGGTGCCAGGCGAGCCGGGAGGTTACGGGCGCGATCCAACCGGTGGATGTCCGCGACCGTCACCCGATCGTGCTGGCAAACGCCCCGCGCGTGCTCGACATCTTCGTCGATGCCCCGCGCGGCTTCGGCGAGCGGGAGCGGGCGGACCTTTCGGCCTTCATCGCGGAGTACCGGCGCCACGGCCAGGGTGCGCTGATCGTGCAGGTCCCGGTCGGGACGGAAAATGCGGCTTCGACCCGGGCGGCGGTCGAGCGCATCCGCAGCGCCGCCGGCGGTCGCGTGGCGATCTCTCGCTACAGCCCGGCCGATCCGCGCCTCGCCTCGCCCGTGCGTCTCAGCTTCAGCCGTCTCCAGGCGAAGGTCGGGTCGACCTGCGGGCTCTGGCCAGAGGATCTCGGCGTGTCGAACGCGGAGTTCTCCTTCGAGAACCGGCAGTATCATAATTTCGGCTGCGCGACGCAGTCGAACTTCGCCGCGCAGGTCGCCGATCCGGTCGATCTCGTCCGCGGCAGGCAGACGACACCGCCCGATACCGGCCGGCGCATGTTCAACATCGACCGGCTTCGCCAGGGCCAGGATCCCTCGACCCAGTACAAGGAGCAGGGCACGAGCGTCCGTCAGGGGATCTCCGAATGAGCAACGAGATCGCAGCGCCCGGCGCGGGCGACACGCAAGACCGGATGATCGCCCCGCTTCCGCGGGTGACCATCCAGGCCTTCTGCGAAACGGGGGCCGTGGCGGATGCGATCACGGAGGCCACGGGCGATCGCCGGATGCAGAAGGCGCATCTGAAGGTCCAGATGGGCGGCGCTGCCGCGGCCGTCGAAGCCTACAGGCACAATCCGACGCCGAACGTGATCGTGCTCGAGTTCCAGGGCGACCGGTCGGGAATCCTCACCTCGCTCGACCAGTTGTCGACGGTCTGCGACGCCGGCACCAAGGTCCTCCTGATCGGCCACGTCAACGACGTGATCCTCTATCGCGAGCTGATGCGCCGGGGGGTCAGCGAATACCTCATCGCCCCCATCGATGTGCTCGACTTCATCCGGGCGATGTCGGAACTGTTCTCGACGCCGGGGGCGGAGCCCCTCGGCCGCACTGTTGCGGTCGCCGGCGCCAAGGGCGGCGTCGGAGCGTCGACGATCGCGCACAACATCGCCTGGGCGGTTGCCAAGACCCTGTCCACCCAGACCGTGATCGTCGACCTGGACATCGCGTTCGGGACGGCCGGGCTCGACTTCAACCAGGATCCGCCCCAGGGCGTCTCCGAGGCGGTCTTCGCGCCCGACAGGCTGGACGCCAATCTCGTCGACCGGCTCCTGTCGAAATGCAGCGACAATCTCAGCCTGCTCGCCGCCCCGGCGATGCTGGACCGGACGACCGACCTGACCGAGACGGCCGTCGACGGCCTCATCGACATCCTGCGCGGCTCCGTGCCCACGATCGTGCTCGACATGCCGCATACCTGGACGGCCTGGGCGAAGCGGCTCCTCGTCTCGTCGGACGAGATCGTGCTGGTGGCGACGCCGGATCTCGCCTCGCTCCGCAACGTCAAGAACCTCTACGATCTGTTCCGCGCAGCGCGCCCGAACGACGCCAAGCCGCGCGTCATCCTCAACCAGGTCGGGCTGCCGAAACGGCCGGAGATCGCGGCTGCCGATTTCGCAAAGGCCATCGGGGCGGAGCTTGCCGCCGTGATACCCTTCGACGCTGCGCTGTTCGGGACGGCGGCGAATAACGGCCAGATGATCGCGGAGGTCCAGCCGTCCGGGAAATGTGCCGAGATCTTCGCCGGGCTCGCGGCCAGCATCACGGGCCGGATCGAGCCCAAGCGGTCCCGGTCGGGCCTCCTGGACCCGTTCATCTCGAAGCTCGCCCGCCTCAAGGCGTCGTGAGCGGCGCGGAGTAAAGTCGAATGTTCGGGAAACGATCCACGACGAGCACACCGGCTGCGGTTCCGGTTGCGCGGCCGGGGTCGCGCGAGGTGATGGCGCCGCCACCCGTCCCGGTGCTCCCTGAGCCGGACGTGGTGCAGCGTCCGGTCGAGATCCCGGTGGCATCACCCGTCTCCGAGATCCGCAAGTCGGACGAATACTACCAGACGAAGAGCATGATCTTCGGCGCGCTGATCGAGGCGATCGATCTGGCGCAGCTTTCCCGTCTCGACCAGGAATCGGCTCGCGACGAGATCCGCGACATCGTCAACGAAATCATCGCGCTCAAGAACGTCGTGATGTCGATCGCCGAGCAGGAGGAACTGCTCGACGACATCTGCAACGACGTGCTCGGCTACGGCCCGCTCGAGCCGCTGCTGGCGCGCGACGACATCGCCGACATCATGGTCAACGGTGCGAACAAGACCTACATCGAGGTCGGCGGCAAGATTCAGCTGACCAATGTCCGCTTTCGCGACAACCAGCAGCTGATGAACATCTGCCAGCGGATCGTCAGCCAGGTCGGCCGGCGCGTGGACGAGAGCTCCCCGATCTGCGACGCGCGCCTTCCCGACGGATCCCGCGTCAACGTCATCGGGCCGCCGCTCGCGATCGACGGCCCCTCGCTCACCATCCGCAAGTTCAAGAAGGACAAGCTCACTCTCGACCAGCTCGTACGGTTCGGGGCGATCTCGCCGGAGGGCGCGCGCATCCTGGAGATCATCGGCCGGGTGCGCTGCAATGTCGTCATCTCGGGCGGCACGGGCTCGGGCAAGACGACGCTCCTCAACTGCCTGACCCGCTACATCGACCCGGACGAACGCGTCATCACCTGCGAGGACGCGGCCGAATTGCAGCTCCAGCAGCCGCATGTCGTCCGGCTGGAGACGCGCCCGCCGAACCTGGAAGGGCAGGGCCAGGTCACGATGCGCGACCTCGTGCGCAACTGCCTGCGTATGCGGCCGGAACGCATCATCGTGGGCGAGGTGCGCGGACCGGAGGCCTTCGACCTCCTGCAAGCGATGAATA
This sequence comes from Enterovirga sp. CN4-39, assembly GCF_049446235.1. Lineage (NCBI taxonomy): Bacteria > Pseudomonadati > Pseudomonadota > Alphaproteobacteria > Hyphomicrobiales > Methylobacteriaceae > Enterovirga > Enterovirga sp. CN4-39. The sequence continues at coordinate 87,523 of NZ_JBMSEF010000014.1, forward strand.
CCGGCCACGACGGGTCGATGGGCACGGTCCACTCGAACTCGCCGCGCGAGTGCCTGTCGCGTGTCGAATCGCTGATCACGATGGGCGGCTTCTCGCTTCCCTCCCGCACCATCAAGGAGATGATCGCGACGTCCATCGACGTCATCATCCAGGCCGCGCGCCTGCGCGACGGCTCGCGGCGCATCACCCACATCACCGAGGTGGTCGGGATGGAGGGTGACGTGATCACCACGCAGGACATCGTCGTCTACGACATCCAGGGAGAGGACGCGACGGGCCGGCTCATCGGCCGGCACCGTTCCACCGGGATCGGCCGTCCGAAGTTCTGGGAGCGCGCGCGGTATTTCGGCGAGGAAGGAAACCTCGCGACGGCGCTCGACTCGATGGAAGCGACGGAGCAGGCGGCGTGACCGGCAGGCCGTCCCGGATCATCGAGGGATACGCCCCATGGATATGAGCATCCTGGCGGCGATCGGGCTCGCGGCGATCGCGGCGGGCGGGCTCGCCTATGTCTTCCTCTATCCCGTCCTGTCCGGGGAGGCGCGGGCGGAGAAGCGCACGCGCGCTCTCGTCGGGAAGGCCGAGCGGCGCGTCGAGAAGGTCGGCCGCGGCGGCGACCGGCGCGAGCAGATCGCGCAAAGCCTGAAGGAGATGGAGGAGCGCGAGAAGAACCGGAACAAGGTCACGCTCGAGCAGCGCATCGCGCAGGCGGGGCTCACCTGGACGAAGGGCCGGTTCTACATGATGAGCGCGGCCGCGGCCGCCGCGCTCGGGCTCACTCTCCTCTCCCTGACCGGTTCGCCCATCATGGGCGCCGCGGGTGCGTTCGTCGGAGGCCTTGGCCTTCCGCGCTGGGCTCTCGGCTTCATGAAGAAGCGGCGCCTCAACAAGTATCTCGAGGAATTGCCGAATGCGATCGACGTGATCGTGCGTGGCATCCGCTCGGGCCTGCCGCTCGGCGACTGCCTGCGGATCATCGCGAGCGAGGCGCAGGAGCCTGTGCGGTCCGAGTTCCGCTACATCGTGGAACAGCAGACGCTCGGCCTCTCCATCGGGGAGGCGGTCGGGAAGCTCTACGAGCGCGTGCCGGTGGCCGAATCCAACTTCTTCGCCATCGTGATCGGCATCCAGCAGAAATCGGGCGGCAACCTGGCCGAGACGCTCGGTAACCTGTCGCGGGTCCTGCGCGAGCGGCGCAAGATGAAGCAGAAGATCATCGCGATGAGCACGGAGGCGAAGGCCTCGGCGGCCATCATCGCTGCTCTGCCCTTCGTGGTCGCGACGCTGACCTACATCACGAGCCCGACCTATATCGAGCTGCTCTGGCTGACCCTGACCGGCAAGCTGATGCTTTGCGTCTCGGCCGTCTGGATGACCTTCGGCATCCTCGTGATGCGCAAGATGATCAACTTCGACTTCTAAGGGAGGAGAGCGTGTTTCAGTTCCTCCTCGCGAAGCTCTCCGAGCCGCACGTCATGGCCGCGCTTCTGGCTGCCTTCGCGGCCGGCGCCACCGTCATCACGCTGGCCATGCCCCTGGTCGAGGGGAATACGCTCAACAAGCGCATGAAAGCCGTCGCCGACGAGCGCGAGCGTATCCGCGCACGCGAGCGCGAGCGCATGATGAAGGGCCAGCAGAAAATCTCGCTGCGCCAGGAGCCAAAGGCGTACATGAAGCAGATCGTCGATCGCTTCAAGTTGAGCGATTGGCTAGGGACGGAGACCGCGAAAGATAAGTTGGTCAAGGCTGGCTTCCGTGGGCAGCAGGCGGAAGTGACGTTCCTGTTCTTCCGGCTGGTTGCTCCGATCGGCTTCCTGCTGGTCTCGCTCTTCTACCTGTTCGTCGTCAACGATTTCGGTCTTCCTGTCCTGATGCGGATCGCGATCGCGATCGGTGCGACCTTCGCCGGCATCAAGAGCCCGGAAGTCTTCCTCTCGAACGCGACCGCGAAGCGCCAGCAATCGATCCGGCGCGCCTGGCCGGACGCGCTCGACCTGCTGCTCATCTGCGTCGAGGCCGGCATGTCGATCGAGCAGGCTTTCCGGCGGGTGAGCCAGGAGGTCGGCACGCAATCGGTCGCGCTCGCGGAAGAACTGACGCTTACGACCGCTGAGCTCTCGTACCTGCAGGAGCGTCGGGTCGCCTACGAGAACCTGGCGCATCGGACAGGCCTCGACACCGTCAAGTCCGTCACGACCGCGCTGATCCAGGCAGAGCGCTACGGCACCCCGCTCGGCACGGCCTTGCGCGTGCTCGCCCAGGAAAGCCGGGACCAGCGCATGTCGGACGCCGAGAAGAAGGCTGCCGCCCTGCCGCCGAAGCTGACCGTCCCGATGATCCTGTTCTTCCTTCCGGTACTCTTCGTCGTCATCATGACGCCGGCGCTCATCCAGGTGTTTGGCTGGCGGTGACAGCGGCGACCGGGGCGCGCCGGCGCGCCTCCGACGAGAGGTTCCAGACGATGCCCCCGATGATCAGCGCCGCCCCGGCGAAGACGAAGGGGTCGAGCTGCTCTCCGTAGAAGTACCATCCGACGACGGCGATCATCGGAATGCGCAGGAAGTCGAGCGGCATCACGACGAGCGCATCGCCATACCGGTAGGCCTGCGTGAGGCAGAGATGCGCGCCCAGGCCCCCGAAGGAGAGCATCGCGGCCCCGATGATCTGGGGCATCTCCATCCTGGCCACGAATCCGATGTCGATCAGCCCCAGGCTGAGAGGCAGCTGCAGGAGATTCATCCAGAACAGGATCGTGAAGGTCGAGACCTGTCGCGTGAGAGCCTTGGTGGCGACCGCCACGCTAGCAAACATGATCGCCGCCCCCAGCATGACCAGCGCGGCCGGCTGGAACGACTCGTGCCCGGGCCGCAGGATCACGAGCACGCCGGCGAGCCCGAGGACGATCGCGCCGGCCCGGCTCCAGTTCATCCGCTCCCCGAGCAGCGGGACCGCCAATGCGGCGAGCCAGATCGGAGCCGTGAATTCCAGCGCGAACACGGTCGCGAGCGGCAGCACGGCGACGGCGTAGTTCCAGCCATACTGCCCGGCATAATGGGCGAGGTTGCGGACGACGTGGAGGCCCAACGGACCGGGACGGAGCTTCGTCCTGAGCGCCGGCCGTGCCGCCAAGGCCGCAAGGAGGATGAGGAGCCCGCCCGCGTTGCGGGTGGTCAGGATCTCGAATGCGCCGAGGCGAGCCGCCAGGAGCCTGACCGCGACCGCCGTGGCCGAGAAGCACAACACCGCCCCCGTCATCCAGGCGAGGACGAGGAGGATGTTGCGCCGGCTCAATGCGACGGCCTCTCACCCCCGGTGCCGCCTGCAAGGAACAGCCTGTAGGCGGGGTTGTCCGTCTCGTCGGTGAACGGGTAGCCGAGCTCGTCCAAGGTCTTCGCGAACTCGGCCCGCTGCGCCTCGGGGACCTGTATTCCGGCCAGGACCCGGCCGAAATCCGCGCCATGGTTGCGGTAGTGGAAAAGCGTGATGTTCCAGTCGGGCTTGAGGCTTTCCAGGAAGCGCAGGAGCGCGCCTGGCCGCTCTGGGAACTGGAAGCGGTAGAGCACCTCGTCGGGCAGCCCGTCCACCCGGCCGCCGACCATGTAGCGGACGTGCAGCTTCGCCATCTCGTTGTCGCTCATGTCGACGACGGGAAAGCCTTCGCCACGCAGGAGGTCGATGATCTGCCGCTTCTCGCGCCCGCCGTCCCTGAGTTCGACGCCGACGAAGATGTGCGCCGCCTCGGCATCGGCATAGCGGTAGTTGAACTCCGTGACGGAGCGGTTTCCGAGGAGCTGGATGAAGCGGCGGTAGCTTCCCGGCCGCTCCGGGATCGTGACGGCGATCAGGCCCTCCCGGCCCTCGCCGATCTCGGCGCGCTCGGCGACGTGCCGCAGCCGGTCGAAGTTGAGGTTTGCGCCGGAATTGATGGCCACGAGGGCTCCAGGGCCGCTCCTCTCGCTACGCTCCGCATAGGCCTTCAGGCCCGCAAGGGCGAGCGCGCCGGCTGGCTCCGCGATCGCGCGGGTGTCGTCGAAGATGTCCTTCATGGCGGCGCAGATCGCGTCGGTATCGACCGTGATCACCTCGTCGAGCAGCTCGCGGCAGAGCCGGAACGTCTCCTCCCCGACCTGCCGCACCGCGACCCCGTCCGCGAACAGCCCCACGCGGTTCAGGATGACACGGTCGCCGGCCTCGATGGCGGCCTTCATGGAGGCTGCATCGTCCGGCTCGACGCCGATGATGCGGGTCTCCGGCCGGAGGAAGCGAACGATCGCCGCGACGCCCGCCGCGAGGCCGCCCCCTCCGATCGGAACGAACACGGCCTCGATCGGGTCCGAATGCTGGCGCAGGATCTCCAGCCCGACCGTCCCCTGGCCGGCGATGACAGCCGGATCATCGAAGGGATGGATGAAGACCGCGCCCGCCTCCGCTTCGAGCCTGCGGGCATGGGCGTAGGCTTCGTCGAAGGCCTCGCCGTGCAGGACGACATCGCCGCCCCGTGCGCGAACCGCCTCGACCTTGATGTCCGGCGTGGTGGTCGGCATCACGATCGTCGCCTTGATGCCCCGTCGCGCGGCCGCCAGCGCCACCCCTTGGGCGTGGTTGCCGGCCGAGGCGCAGATCACACCACCGGCCAGCGCCTCCGCGGACATGCTCGCGATCTTGTTGTAGGCGCCACGGATCTTGAAGGAGAAGACCGGCTGGAGATCCTCCCGCTTCAGGAGCACCGGCGCGCCGATGCGGCGCGCGAGGCGCGGCATGGGATCAAGCGGGCTCTCGACCGCGACGTCGTAGACCCGCGCGGTCAGGATCATCCGAACTGTGTCGTGCATTGGCGGGTTCTGGTGCAATCGGGGCCGGTCGGCAAGCCGCTCCCTAGACGCATGACTGGAGCAGGGACATCGCCAGTCTCAGGGCCCATCTTGCAGCATGGCTGCTGCGCAAGCTGGTCAAGCCGCGCACCCGTCGGCCGCTTGATATCGGGCGGCTGCGCAACTGGATCAGCTGGATGGAGACCGCACCGCCCCGAGGGACGGCGGTCAGGCCCGGCCACCTCGGCGGCGTGCCCGGGGAGTGGCTCGAGCCGCAGAACCCCGTCGCCCATCTCCTCTACCTGCATGGCGGCGCGTATGTGCTCGGCTCCCCGGCGACCCATCGCCTGCTGGCCGGCTCATTCTGCCGGCATGGCTTCCGGGTTTTCGTGCCCGATTACCGGCTCGCGCCCGAGCATGGGTTTCCGGCTGCGCTGGACGACTGCGAAGCGGCCTATCGTGGCTTGCTGGCGCAGGAGGGGATCGACCCGGACGCGCTCGCGGTCGCCGGCGAATCCGCCGGGGGAGGGCTCACGCTGTCGCTCCTCGTGCGCCTCCGGGACGGCGGCGTTCCGCTTCCAGCCGCGGCTGCTCTCTTCTCGCCCTGGACGGATCTCGCGGTGACCGGGCGTTCGGTCGAGGCGAACAACCGGGCCGAGGATCTCTTCTTCAACGACAATCTTCGGCCTGTCGCGGAGCTGTACCTCGCCGGCGCCGACCCCATGACCCCGCTCGCCTCGCCGCTCTATGCCGACCTCAGTGGGCTGCCGCCGCTCCTTGTCCATGTGGGCGAGCGGGAGCTCCTTCTCGACGACGCCGCCCGCCTCGTCGAGCGGGCCGCGGCGGCCGGGGACGAAGTCGCTTTCGAGCGGTGGCCGGTCGTGCCGCATGGCTGGCAACTTCTCCAAGGCATCGTTCCGGAGGCGGCACGGTCTGTTGCGGAGGCGGCCGCCTTCCTCCACGCTCGCATCCGGAACCGCGCGGCGGCGCCCGGACGACAATCCAGGCGCGTGCCGGCCTGAGTGAGCCGACGTTTGACCCACCCGATCGAGATCCTGGTCGATGCCGATGCCTGCCCCGTGAAGGACGAGGTGTTCCGCGTCGGGGCGAGGCATGGCGTGAAGACCTATGTGGTCTCCAACTCCTTCATGATGCTGCCCCGCGATCCCCTGATCGAGCGTGTCGTAGTCGGCTCCGGCCTGGATGTCGCCGACGACTGGATCGCCGAGCGCGCGGAGCGGGGAAAAGTCGTGGTGACGGCGGACATCCCGCTCGCCCACCGGGCCGTGAAGGCCGGCGCCGACGTGATCGCGCCCAACGGCCGGGCCTATACGGAATCCACGATCGGCGCCGCGCTCGCCACCCGGAACCTGATGACGGAACTGCGCGAGGCCGGCGCGGTGACGAGCGGCCCTCGGCCGTTCTCGAAGGGCGACCGCTCAGCCTTTCTCCAGGCCCTGGACCTTGCGATCGTTCGCCTGAAGCGGGCTGGTTTCGGCGTGGCGTGAGCTTCTGCCGCGCGGCGGATGGTTCGAAATCGAACAACGCGAGGTTGACGCTTTCTGAACGGGCCGTTTAGCTTCTGTTCATCTGCGACGCAGGGCCGGACATGGTGTCGGGCACCACGGCGAAGACGATTGATGAGAGTTTACGGCTACTTACGAGCCACATGCCAGGGCAGCGGAGCGCCTGCCGAGCCTATCGAGCGGCAGCGCGATGCGGTCGTGCGCTATGCCGAGGTGAACGGTCTGCAGGTGGCCGAGGTGATGGTGGAGGCTCCGCGCCCCGCATCGCTGCCCCTGGAGCGCCGCGAGCTCGGATCGCGCTTGTTGCGCCTTCTCGCACCCGGGGATGCGGTCATAACACCTGGTCTCGACAGCATGTTCCCGTCGGCGCGGCACGCACTCGCGACCCTTGGCGCGCTCAGGGAGGAGCGCATCGCCCTGCACATGATCGAACTCGGCTGCGACATCTGCGGGGAGGCGATGGCACGCCTCGTCGTGGGCCTCCTGGGCGGCCTTTCGCGCAGCGAACGGGGCGTCGAGGTAGAGGAAAGCCGAGCCATGAAGCGGCACCTTGCGTCGCAGGGGCCGTACCGCGGGGAGGTGGTGCCGTTCGGCTTCGACGCCGTGAAGGGGCACCTGATGCCCAAGCCGGACGAGTACGATCTCCTGCGCCGGATGATCGGCATGCGGAACGAGGGATTCGGTTTCCGGCTCATCGCCCGTGAGGTCGGGCTCGCCGAAAGCCGGGTTCGGGCCATCTTCGCCCGGACGGACAGCCTTTTCGGCCCGCCTTGCGGCCTCGGGCAGGCATTGCGCCAAGAAGGCTACGCGTCCTCCCAGGGCCAGCTGCGTTCATACTCCCTTAACCAAGCCGGTCGAGCTTGGCCGCATCGCAACGCCAGGGAGAACTGATGCCGGCACAATGGCTGCGGCAGCCACATCGCATTCGCGCGGGCATGTTCCATCCGCTCACTCTGCTGGCCGCGGCCTTCGTCCTGCTCTGGGCGGTGGTCTTGCAGCCGGTCTGGGAGACCTCCCGCGAGCGGACCGATCCGTCGAACGGTCCTCCCGCGCTCGCCCTCAGGGCAACGCAACCGACCTGAACAGGTCCGCTCCACCCGCGAGCGGATTTCCACGCCTCCAGACAGCTCCAACTTGGGAGAGATGAATTGATCCCCCTCCGCCTGCCCGCATTGCTAGCGCTCGCACTTGCCGCGGGCACCCCGGCCCTGGCCGCCACCGGGCAGCCGCAGTTGCTGACCGAATCAGGGGCATGGCAGGCCTACAAGTCGGCCTCGGGCGGCGCGGGCTCCTGCTACATCCTGTCGTCCCCGACGCAGCGGCTTCCTGCGGGCCTGAAGCGCGGCCCCGCCTATCTCTTCGTGTCCCGCAATCCGCGTGACGAAATCGCCCTGGAGCTCGGCTTTCCGCTCGACAGCGACGCCCGCTCCTCGCTCACGATCGGGACGCAGGAATTCGAACTCGGCGAGCGCAACGAGCAGGCATGGCTCCTGAACGAGGAGGAGCAGCGGCGCGCGGTTGCGGCCATGAAGCGGGGCGCGACCGCCAAGGTGCAGACGACCTCCGTCCGCCAGAACGTGACCGAGGACACCTATTCGCTCGACGGGTTCACCAAGGCCTACGACACCATGGTGAGTGGCTGCAAATGATGCTGCGCGCCTGCGGGGCGGTGCGGCGCGGGCGCCTCTTCGCGTTGCTCGCGACCGCGCTTGTGCCTCCAGGAGCGGCTCTGGCCGATGACGGGGACGCTTCCTTCGCGATCGCGGAGCAGGCGGCGCTCTTCGCGGCCCGCCCTGCCGCGCCGGCACGGACGACCGGCGCGGAGGTCTGGGGGAGCGGCCTCACGAGGGCGGAAGCGAAGCCGGTTCCCAGCAGCGACCGGGCGATCGGAATCCGGCTTCCGCCCGCGCCGATGACGGGCATCGCGTTCGGGTGGGAGCTGCGCCGGCCGGACGAGCCGGCGGCTTCGAGCCAGTCGGACGTGACCTGGGGCTACAAGCTGAAGGGCCGGAATTTCGGGCTGGATGCCCTCAGCTGGGGGCTGCGCACCGACGGGCGGCTGAATGTCTTCGACCGTGGTTTGTCGCAGAGCCTCGCGAGCGATCTGAGCCTCGCGCTGCCCGACTTGCTGCCTTTCGCTTCCACCCGGCTCCGGATCTCGCCCGAGCTGAACTACCAGGCGATCCCCAACACCGTCAGCGTGGCGGCGGGCCCCGAACTCGCGGCCCGCACCGAACTCTATTCGCCGATCCGCTCGCTGAAATCCGCGCTCGACGTCAGTCTCGGCTACCGCTTCTCGTCGGAGGCGAAGCCTGGCCTGGCTGCCTCCGTGGCCTTGACGTTCAGGCCGGCGCTCTGATCCGGCGCCGCCGGAGAGGATCAGCGCGCCGCGGCGGAGCGCAGAAGCCATACGATCGCTGCGACTTCGCAGATGATGGCATCGAGCTTCTGACCGATCCTGTCCATGACCTTCCCCTGTGTTTCGGACAGGTACGTTTTTTAACATCCTGGAAAGAATTGCAGTGTGGCCGCGCACATGAGCGGCGCGCACGGACGCGGGTTCAGATCTTGTTCCGGCGCAGGAGGAGCACCCAGCCGATCCCGAAGATCGCGATCAGGGCTGTCACCACCGCGAAGAAGGGCGTCCCGAGATCGACGAGGCGCGGCGCGACCTGAATGGCGAAGGCCGCGACGACGATCGCGATGGACACCCGGGCGGCGGCGCGCTCGATGCCGTTCGTCAGCTTGTCGATGCCCTTGATCTCGATCTCGACCGTGACCTTGCCCTGCTTGAGGCGGACCAGCATCAGGTGGATGAGGCTCGGCAGCTCCGTTGCGGCCCCGAACATGCTGGCGCCGAGCTGCTCCGCCTTGTGGCGGAACCCCGAGAAGGAGAACCGCGCCTTCATCTTGCGTTGAACGGTGGGAGCGGCCGCCGCGAAGAGGTCGAAGCTGGGGTCGAGCTGCCGCATCACCCCGTCCCAGGTGATGAGCGCCTTGAACAGGATCGCGAGATCTGTCGGCATCGCGAGGTCGTTCTCGCGCGCCATCGTCATGAAGTCCTCGAGCACCAGCCCTATGTTGAGCGGCTTCTTCGAATGGCGGACCACGAAATTGTGCGCGGCCGCGTCGAGCTTGGTCAGGTCGGGATTGGTCGCCCCCGTCCAGGCCAGGAGGACGCCCATGAGGCCGTCCGCATCCTGTTTCAGCATCGCGCCGATCAGGATCAGGAGCTGCGATCTCCGCCGCTCCGTCAGTCGGCCGACAAGGCCGAAATCCAGATAGGCGATCCGGTTGCCCGGGAGGGCCAGGAGATTTCCCGGATGGGGATCGGCGTGGAACACCCCCTCCACGAGCGCCATGTGCAGGAAGGCGTTGGTGATGTTCTGGGCGAGCGCCGCCGGGTCCAGCCCGGCCTCGCGCACGCGCTGCTTGTCGGTCGGCGGAATACCGTCGATGTATTCCTGCACGATCACCTGCTCGCTCGTGTATTCCCAGTAGATTTTCGGGAAGATCACGTCCTCGCTGTCCGGGAAGATGGAGGCGAGCAGCTCGCAATTGGTGCCTTCGCTCATCAGGTCCAGCTCGCCCGCGATGCCGGTCGCGAGTTGCTTGAGCTGTTCCTGAGGCTTGTAGCGGGTGAGCTCGGGCCATTGGCGCTCGACGAGCGAGGTCGCGTGCCCGAGAAGCCGCAGGTCCGCCTCGATCGTCGGGCGCAGCCCCGGCCGCAGCACCTTCACGACGACGTCGTCGCCGTTCATCAGGCGCGCGCGATAGACCTGGGCGATGGATGCGGACGCGATGGCGTTCCGGTCGAACTCCGCGAAGATGTCCTCGGGCGGGCAGCCGAGTGCCGCCTCGAGCTGCGGGGCCATGTCATCCCAGGGGAGCGGCGCGACCTGGCTGTGGAGCTTGCCGAGCTCGTTCGTCCAGGCGGGCGGCAGGAGGTCCGTGCGGCTGGCGAGGATCTGCCCAAGCTTGATGAAGGTCGGGCCGAGCGTCTCGATGGCGCGGCGGACGCGCTCCGGCTGCGACAGGCGGGAGACGTCGACGGCCGGCGTGCGCCATCGCGCCAGGGGCGCCACGGCGCGCAGGCCAAGCTTGTCGACGACGTTCGTGACGCCGTACGCGATGAGAACGCCTACGATCTGCTGGAGGCGCTGCCGGTCGCGAGCAGCCGCAAAGGCCGATTTCAGCATACGGAGACGCGCGCCTCGATAAGGGGCGGGGAGGCTAGCAGCGTACGCCGCTGGTCGTCGACAGCCGGAAACCCGGCTGTCCCCACAGATTGAGCCAGGGCAATTCTCACCGGCCCCCGCTGGAATACCCGGCGGCGAGGTCGGGTTGGGACCTGCCGCGACCGCCTTTCGGGATCGCTGCTTTGCGGTCGATTTCCGGCTTGGCCGCCTTGGCGGGCTCGGGATCGGCTCCCTTGGGCCGCGACTTCTTCTTCGGTCGGGCCGGTCGCGCGACCGTCGCCTCGGCGAGCTTTTTCAGCGCCGCCTCGACCTCGGGAGGCACATCGGTGTCCGGGTTCGTACCGGCTGGCGGAAGGGGTTTTTCCCTCGAGGCCTCGGCCCGATCGCCCGCGCCGGCGTCCTCGCCGCCGGAGGCTTCGGCGAGGGACGCATCTCTGCGAGCCGACAACAAGGCGAGGCCGAGCAGCGGCAGCGCCGTGAGCCCGACGGCCAGCCGTGTGGCGAGCCGGACGCCTTCCCGCGCAATCTGGTCGAGGCCGGGTGGCCGCGCTGTTTCGGTCAGCCGAATCGCTCCAGTCCGGGGGCACAATCCGTGAGAACGGCCGCAAAGTCATGCCGGCGAAACCGGACGAGCTTGTGGCGAAGGAACGCAGCACCTCCCGGGGCGCTGCCTTGACCAGCAAGCACGGCCGCAGCACCCTGCGCGCAGATGCTCGCCCTGTTGGCGTGCCGGTCGAAGGGATCAGCGATGACCACCAAGAAGATGGGCACCGAGAAGGGAGACACGGGGACACCCTTCCGCGATTTCGCCGACAAGGGCGTGGAGCAGGCGCGGGGGGCTCTCGGGACGCTGCTCGAGACGGCTCAGAAGGCAGCCGAGTCGATCCAGTCCGCCACCAAGACCGCAGACACTCCCGAAGGGAAGGCGGTCGCGCGGGGCTTCGGCTATGCGCAGCAGAACATCTCGGCGATCCTCGATTTCGCGCAGCAGCTGGTGCGGGCTCCCGACATGAAGGAGGCGGCGAGGCTCCAGGCGGAGTTCGTCAAGGAGCAGGCGGCCGTGATGGAAAAGCAGGTCGAGGAGCTGAAGACCATCACGCAGCCGCAGGCTCCGAAGGCCTGATTCGGCTAGGACGGCGTAGAAGACGGACGGAATATGGATCCGGAAACGATCGAGAGACCTGCGCCGAAGCTCGATATGAGCAAGGTCGCGTACCAGCGGCCACAGCCCATCGGCATGATGCCGGATGTGTTCCTGAGCGGCGGCCTGTCCCTCGACGGCGACGAGCGGGACTGGGTGCCGCAATCGGACGACGTGTCCTTCAAGCCCCTGATCCTCAGTGTCAGCCAGGGCTACTACGTGAATATCCTGCGGGTGCGTGCGTCGGGCGTCCTGTCCCGCCACCGCCATAGCGGGCCGGTTCATGCTTTCACGCTCCGGGGAAGCTGGCACTATCTCGAGCATGACTGGGTCGCGCAGGCGGGCGACTATGCCTTCGAGCCGCCGGGCGAGACGCACACGCTGGTCGTGCCGGAGGGCGTGGACGAGATGGCCACCCTGTTCCACGTGACGGGCGGCTACACCTATGTCGACCCCTACGGGACGGCGGTCGGGTACGAGGACGTGTTCACGAAGCTGGAGAACGTCCGCAAGCATTACGAGCGGATCGGGCTCGGGGCGGATTACGCCAACCGGCTCGTGCGATAGAGGCCGGGCCGCGGTGCCGGCCTGCTGACATACCGGAACCAGGAGAGCCTGCGTGAACGAAGAGCTCGTCTTCTACACGAACCCGATGTCGCGCGGCCGGATCGTGCGCTGGATGCTGGAGGAGGTCGGGCAGCCGTACCGGACCGAGGTCCTCGAATACGCGGCCATGAAGGATCCGGCCTACTTGGCCGTGAACCCGATGGGGAAGGTGCCCGCCATCTCCCATCGCGGCGTCGTCGTCACGGAAGCGGCCGCGATCTGCGCCTATCTGGCTGACGCCTTCCCCCAGGCGGGGCTCGCGCCCGCGCCCGGGGATCCGCTCCGGGGCACCTATTATCGATGGCTGTTCTTTGCCGCCGGTCCGCTGGAAGCCGCCGCGAGCAACAAGGCGCTCGGCTTCGAGGTGCCGCCGGGTCGCGAGAAGATGATGGGCTACGGCACCTATTCCGATGTCTTGGGAGCCCTGGAGAGCGCGGCGTCCGGCCGCGAGTTTCTGGTCGGCGACCGGTTCACGGCCGCCGACCTCTATCTCGGTTCCCATCTCAGCTGGGGCATGATGTTCGGCACGGTCGAGAAGCGGCCGGCCTTCGAAGCCTACTGGAATCGCCTCGCCACGCGGCCCGCCCACCAGCGCGCCGAAGAGATCGACAACGCTCTGATCCCGCCGGCCTAGCCTCGTTCAGGGGCCGAACGCTCGAAGGCCAGGATCGCGGCCGCGAGGTCCTCGGCGGCAGCGCCGGTCGATTTGAACAGGGTGATCTCGTCAGCCGCGCGCCGTCCGGGGTGCTGGCCGCGGGCCAGCGCCGGCAGGTCGGCGAGGATCCCGTTTTCGCCGAGCACGCCGGAGCGGAGCGGAACCACGATGTCGCCCGCCTCCTTGCGGGCGCCTTCCGTGTCGATGAAGACGGAAGACCGCCGAACGGCCTCGTCATCGGCCTCGCGCATGAGCGGCGTGAACCCGCCGATCAGGTCGAGATGGGTGCCCGGCCGCAGCCACGCGCCCCGGACGAGCGGCTCGCGTGCAAGCGTCGCGCAGCTCACGATGTCCGCTTCCGCCACGGCCGAGCGAAGGTCGGCGACGGGCTCTGCCTCGAACCCCTCCGTGGCGAGCTTCCGCGCAAGTTCGGCCGCCTTGGCGGCATCACGGCCCCAGATTCGGACCTGCCGGATGGGCCGCACGGCGGCGTGGGATTGCGCCAGGTGGCTCGCGAGCTGCCCCGTCCCGACGATCAGGAGGCGCGACGCGTCGGGGCGCGCGAGGTAGCGAGCCGCGAGGGAGGAGGCGGCGACGGTGCGCCGCGTCGTCAGCTCGCCGCCATCCATCGTGGCGAGCAGCTCGCCCGTCCGGCCGGAGAACAGGAGATAGAGCGACTGCACGGCCGGCAGCCCGACCGTGCCGTTATCGGGAAAGACGTTGGCGATCTTCGTCCCGACAAAGCGCCCGGGGACCCAGGCCGGCATGAGAAGCAGCGTCGCGTCCGAGCTGCCCGGCACGGCCACCGTATGATGGTGCCGGACCGGCGCCTCGCACCCTTCCCTGAACATCGCCTCGATCGCATCCACCAGAGACGTGCGGTCGAGAAGGCGGCTGAGGTCCTGGGCGGTGAGAGTCAGCAAGGTCATGTCCCATCGAAACGGCGTGGCGGAGCTTAGCAGCGCCCGCACGGCGCGATACAAGCCCCCGATCGCTATGCCCGAACAGGACGGACCATGAAGCCTTTCACCTTCCAGACCTCGCCCAACATCCTGTTCGAGCCCGGCGCGGCCGGGAAGATCGCGGAGACGGTCGCGTCGTTCGGCGCGAGCCAGGTGATGCTCGTGACCGATCGCGGCGTGCGCGGCGCCGGCCTGACGAGGACGGCCGAGGAGGCGCTCGCCAAGGCCGGCCTGACGCTGTCCGTGTTCGAGGACGTCGTGGCCGACCCGCCGTCCGAGGTGGTCGAGCGCGCGGCCGCGCAGGCGCGGGAGACGGGTGCCGAGCTCGTCCTTTCCATTGGAGGCGGCAGCGCGCTCGATACGGCCAAGCTCGTGGCCTATCTCGCCGTGAACGACGAGGGCCTGGACGGCATCTACGGGGTCGGGCTCGCGAAGGGGAAGCGGCTCCCGCTCGTGCTGGTGCCCACCACGGCCGGAACCGGCTCCGAGGTGACGCCGATCGCCATCGTGACGACGCCCACGACGGAGAAGAAGGGCGTCGTCGCGCCGCGCCTCCTGCCCGACTGGGCGATCCTGGATCCGGAGCTGACGCTGGGCCTTCCGGCACACGTCACCGCCGCGACCGGCATCGACGCCATGGTCCATGCGATCGAGGCCTATACGAGCCGGCACAGGAAGAACCCGATGTCGGACCAGCTCGCGCGCCAGGCGCTGGCTCTTCTGTCGTCCCACATCCGCACGGCCTGCCGCGACGGCGCGAATCTCGAGGCGCGGTCCGCGATGCTGCTCGGCTCGATGCTGGCCGGCATGGCCTTCGCGAATGCGCCGGTCGCGGCCGTCCACGCGCTGGCCTATCCGATCGGGGCGATCTTCCACGTCCCGCACGGGCTTTCCAATGCGCTCGTGCTGATGGGAGTGATGCGTTTCAATCTGGAAGCCGCGGAGGCGGAGGCGGCCTATGCCGAGCTCGCGCCGATCCTCGATCCGTCCGCAGCGGGCCTGCCCAGGGCGGAGGCCGCGTCTCGCTTCGTGGAGAGCCTAGCGGCGATCTGCCGGGATTGCGGCGTGCCGGCCCGGCTGTCCGAGGTCGGCGTGAAAGAAGCGGATCTGCCTCGGCTCGCGGAAGACGCGATGAAGCAGACCCGCCTCCTGGTGAACAATCCGCGCGAGGTGACCTACGCGGATGCCTTCTCGATCTACTCGGAGGCGCTCGACGGAAAGCTCCGCCGGGCCGAGTGAAGCGGGGCTAGAGCCCCGCAACCCTCTGCAGGTGCGGCCAGAGCTCGAC
This sequence comes from Enterovirga sp. CN4-39, assembly GCF_049446235.1. NCBI lineage: Bacteria > Pseudomonadati > Pseudomonadota > Alphaproteobacteria > Hyphomicrobiales > Methylobacteriaceae > Enterovirga > Enterovirga sp. CN4-39. The sequence goes on from NZ_JBMSEF010000014.1 coordinate 102,711, forward strand.
CAGACCCCGATAGATCATCTCGCCCGAGACGTAGAGGATGATGGCGAGGCCCACATAGGCGATCCAGCGGTGCTTGTGCAGCAGCCGTGCGATGAAGGTCGCCGCGAGGCCCATGAGGGCGATGGAGAGCGCCAGGCCGAAGACGAGGATGATCGGGTGCTCGCGTGCGGCGCCCGCGACCGCGAGCACGTTGTCGAGCGACATCGACACGTCCGCGATGACGATCTGCCAGGCGGCCTGGGCGAAGGTCTTCTTCGGTGCCGTGACCTCGGTCGGCCGGCCCGTCGCGTCGTCGAGCGCGTCCGCCGCCTCATGCTCTTCATGGTGGGTGGTGCGCAGCTCGCGCCACATCTTCCAGCACACCCAGAGCAGAAGCACGCCGCCCGCGAAGAGGAGGCCTACGATCTGCAGCAACTGGGTGGTGACGGCCGCGAACGCGATACGCAGCACGGTCGCTGCGATGATGCCGATCAGGATCGCCTTCTTGCGCTGCTCGGCAGGCAATCCGGCTGCGGCGAGGCCGATGACGATGGCATTGTCGCCGGCAAGAACCAGGTCAATCATGATGACCTGGAGAAGCGCTGTCAGCGCTTCCGTTGTCAGCAATTCACTCACGGGCCCTCCCTAGAGCTCTGCGCACTCCGCGCGTCGAAGATCCGAGTCCCCCCAACCGGGACCCCCGCGCTGCGCAATGGAGAGACAGGGCGGCGGGAGCCAACCGGTCGCTCGCCGCAACGAGGTATCGGATCACATGGGTGGGAGGGTTCGGTTCGTCGAGAGCATCCCGCGGCCCGAAAATCAAGCTCGACAGGATAGGAACGGCGTGCGGCGGATCGGCAACAGTCCCGGTCCGGCAGCCCTCGGGCAGGTCTCGGCGGCGATCAGCGGACCGGCGGCGCCGGAAGGACGGTTGCCCGGCACTCGCCGAAGCCGATCGGGGCGCAGCCGGCCCGGACGCCGCGGGCCCTGAGGATCACCGTGTCGCCGTCCTCCAGGAACCGGCGCGTCTCGCCGGAAGCGAGCTCGATGGGCTTGCGGCCGCCATTCGTCGTCTCCAGCAGGCTGCCGAAACCGTTCTCCTCCGGGGCCGAGATCGTGCCCGTGCCGATGAGGTCGCCCGGCTGCAGGTTGCAGCCTCCGCAGGCGTGATGGGCGAGGAGCTGCGCAGGCGTCCAATAGAGATGGCGCGCGTTCGACAGCGCCAAGCGATGGGGCGGCAGGCCGCCTTCCTCGAGCCCGGGCGTGAGCAGGAGCACTTCGAGTTCGAGGTCGAGCCCGCCGGCCTCCTGGTCCTCGGCGTCGAGGAGATAGGCCATCGGCTCGGGATCGCCCTCCGCGCGGCGCGCCTGCGCGATCCGGAACGGGGCCAGCGCTTCGGGCGTCACGATCCAGGGCGAGATGGTGGTGGCGAAGTTCTTGGCCAGGAACGGGCCGAGCGGCTGGTACTCCCAGCCCTGGATGTCGCGCGCCGACCAGTCGTTCAGGAGGCAGTAGCCGGCGATGTGCTCGCCGGCTTCGGCGATCGGAATCGGCTCGCCGAGGGCGTTCCCCGTCCCGACCCAGATCCCCATCTCCAGCTCGTAGTCGAGATTGCGGGAGGGCCCGAAGGTCGGAACCGCCTCGGCGGCAGGCTTGCGCTGGCCGTTGGGCCGCCGGACGTCGCCGCCCGACACCCCGATGGACGAGGCGCGGCCGTGATAGCCGATCGGCACGTATTTGTAGTTCGGCAACAGCGGGTTGTCGGGCCGGAACTGCTTGCCGACATTCATCGCGTGGTGGATGCCGGCGTAGAAATCCGTGTAGTCGCCCACCCGCGCCGGCATGTGCAGGGTGCATTCGCTCGCCCAGGAGAGCAACGGCTCCGCCTTGATGCGGTCCGCCGAGCCGGCGGCCAGGATCTCGGATAGCCGCGCCCGCAGCGCCTTCCGCGGCCCGGGTCCGAGCGCCAGGAAGCCGTTCAGGGTACTGCCCGCGGCCGCTTCGGCCGCCCGGCGGGCCTCGCCGTCGAAGAGGCCTTCCGCGAGGGCCGCATGGATGTCGAAGATCTCGTCCCCGATCGCCACTCCCGCGCGGGGTGCACCGCCATGCCGCGAGAAGATGCCGAAGGGCAGGTTCTGGATCGGGAAATCCGGATGGTCGTTCGCGGATGCGGCCCAGCTGCGCAGCGCGGGGTCATGGGTCGCGTCGAGCGTTGGGGTCATGGGTCCTCATCCTCCGCCCGGACCGGCGAGAGCCGGTACCCAGGTTCGCGTTGTCTGGACCCGGCTTCCGCGGCGTGGGCGGTCCCAGGTCCGTCGCGGAAGCGGAAGCGCAACCCGGGTCTCCGGGTCAAGTCCGAGGATGACGGCCGGGGAGGCTGGACCCCGGCTTTCGCCGGGGTGAGCGGCGACGCCTACGGCCGCGTCGGGTCGAAATGCTTCCGCAGCTTCCGGCCATAGGCCTTGTAGTCCTTCTGGAAGGCGTCGAGCCCGGCCGCATAGGCCGTGACCCGCTGCGGAAAGCGAGTCTCGAACATGAACGCCATGGTGCCTTCCAGCTTGTGCGGCTTGAGCTCCACGTTCGAGTTCTTCTCGAACGCTTCCTCGTCCGGCCCGTGCGGCAGCATGGTGTTGTGCAGCGACACGCCGCCCGGCACGAAGCCCTCCGGCTTCGCGTCATAGCGGCCGTAGATCAGGCCCATGAACTCGCTCATCACGTTCATGTGGTACCAGGGCGGCCTGAAGGTGTTCTCGGCGACCATCCAGCGGTCGGGGAAGATGACGAAGTCGATATTCGCCGTGCCAGGGGTCTCCGACGGCGAGGTCAGGACGGTGAAGATCGACGGGTCGGCGTGGTCGTAGAGGACCGGCCCGACCGGCGAGTAGCGGCGGAGATCGTATTTGTAGGGCGCGTAGTTGCCGTGCCAGGCGACGACGTCCAGCGGCGAATGGTCAATCCCGGTCACCCAGAGGTTGCTGCCCCATTTGACGTAGAGCTTCGAGGGCGCGTCGCGATCCTCGTAGGCCGCCATGGGCGTGAGGAAATCGCGCGGATTGGCGAGGCAGTTCGCGCCGATCGGGCCCCGCTCCGGCAGCGAAAAGGCGCCGCCATAGTTCTCGCACAGGTACCCGCGCGCCGGTCCGCCCAGCAGCTCGACCCGGATCTTCACGCCGCGCGGGATGATGGCGATCTCGCCCGGCTCGATGTCGATGACGCCGAATTCGGTCGCGAGCCGTAGCCGCCCCTCCTGCGGCACGAAGAGCATCTCGCCGTCGGCATTGTAGAAGTACTCGTCCTCCATGGATCGCGTGCAGAAGTAGAGATGCGCACCCATGCCGGCCTGCGAGCCGGCATCGCCGGCCGTTGTCATCGTGCGCACGCCCTCCACGAAGGAGAGCGGCTCCCCCGGGATCGGCACGGGCGACCAGCGCATCGGCGCGATCGGCACGTCCACCTCGTGCGCGGGCGCGGTGCGCCACAGGCCGATATCCGCCTTCTCGAAATCGCCCCAATAGGCGACGGTCGGCCGGATCCGGTACAGCCACGTGCGCTCGTTCGTGGTGCGCGGTGCCGTGAAGGGCGAGCCCGAGAGCTGCTCCGCATAGAGCCCGTAGGGGCATTCCTGCGGCGAGTTGCGCCCGATCGGGAGGGCGCCCGGCAGCGCCTCCGTCTCGAAACCGTTGCCGAAGCCGGACATGTAGCCGGGCTCGAGCGCGCTCTGGCCGGTGCGTCCCTGGTCGAGCGCGAAGCCGGACGGGTTCTGCACGTTCATGGGACGCTCTCCTCGCCTATGTCGTTGCCGCGGCGCCGGTCAGGCCGGCTCCGCCTTCAGCACGCCGCGGCGGATCTGGTCTTCCTCGATCGACTCGAAGAGCGCCTTGAAGTTGCCCTCGCCGAAGCCGTCGTCACCCTTGCGCTGGATGAACTCGAAGAAGATGGGCCCGATCGCAGTCTGGCCGAAACGCTGCAGCAATACCTTGGTGAAGCCGCCTTCGACCACCCCCTCGCCGTCGATCAGTATGCCGTTGCGCTGCAGGCGCTCCGCGTCCTCGCCATGCTTCGGCAGGCGCTTGTCGATGCGGGCATAATAGACGTCGTTCGGGGCCGGCATGAACTCGACCCCGTTCGCCAGCAGCGTCTCGATCGAGTCGTAGAGGTCACGCGAGCCGAGCGCGACATGCTGGATGCCCTCGCCCTTGTATTCCTTCAGGTATTCCTCGATCTGGCCCTGCTCGCCGGCATCCTCGTTGATCGGGATGCGGATCTTGCCGTCCGGGCTCGTCATGGCGCGCGAGTGCAAGCCCGTGAGCTTTCCCTCGATGTCGAAGTACCGGATCTGCCGGAAGTTGAAGAGCTTTTCGTAGAAGCCCGCCCATTCGTTCAGACGGCCGCGATGCACGTTGTGCGTCAGGTGGTCGATGTACCAGAGCCCGGCGCCTTCGGGATGCGGGTCCGGCTCGCCCGTCCAGGTGAAGTCGATGTCGTAGATCGAGCCTTTGGCTCCGTACCGGTCGACCAGGTAGATGTGCAGCCCGCCGATCCCCTCGATGACCGGGATGGTCAACTCGCCCGCCGCGACCTCCCGCTCGACGGGCTTCGCGCCGAGGGCGATCGCGCGCTCATAGGCCCTCTTCGCATCGACGACCCGGAACGCCATAGCGGGCGCGGACGGCCCGTGCTCGGCCGCGAACCGGGCCGCGAAGGAGCCGGGCTCCGCGTTCAGGAGGAGGTTGATGTCGCCCTGCCGGTAGAGCGTCACGTCCTTGGACCGGTGCCTGGCGACCGCGGAAAAGCCCATCTGCCGGAACAGCCGGTCGAGCGCGGTGGGGTCCGGGTGGCAGAACTCCACGAATTCGAAGCCGTCCGTTCCCATCGGGTTCTCGTCGGAGATCGCGGGCGGGGGAGCGTCGTGCGGAAAGGGACCCATTCGAACCTCCTTTGGGGAGCCCCGATCCCAGCACGCCCCGCCCGCATGGTGCGTGCGAAGTTGACGGAAGGAGGCGCTCCTGCTGCAAGAAACGCGCAGGGAGGCATTCTGTTTTGCTCGACACGGTCACGCTGGACGGGTTCGACCTCAAGATCCTCGCAGCGCTCCAGCGCGACGGGCGCCTGACGAACCAGGAGCTCGCGGACGAGGTCGGGCTGTCGGCGAGCCAGTGCTCGCGGCGACGTCTCGCCCTCGAGGAGAAAGGCGTGATCCGCGGCTACCCGGCCCAGCTCGCGCCGGAGCGGCTGGGTCTCGGCGTTACGGTGTTCACGCAGGTCACGCTTGCCCGGCACAGCCCCGACAACGCCCGCCGCTTCGCCGAACTCGTCCGCCGCCTCGACTTCGTGCTGGAGGCGCATGCGCTCACGGGAGATGCCGACTACCTGGTGAAGATGATCGTCCCCGACCTGCCGACGTTGTCGGAGGTCGTGAACGAGCACCTCCTGCCGCACGAAAGCGTCGCCAACGTCCGCTCGGCCGTTGTGCTGCAGACGCTGAAGACCGGCACGGCCCTGCCGCTGGGGTGGGTGAGGGGGTAGCGTCATCCTCGGGCGTCGCGCAGCGACGACCCGAGGACCTCGTGCGGAGTGCACTCTGACGAGATGGTCGGCTCGAGGCCGACCATGACGGCCCGCTCCGCCGTCATCCTCGGCCGGAGCGAAGCGGAGAGCCGAGGACCTCTTGAAGGATGATCGCTACTCCGGCGCGAGGCCGGACATCTCGAAGAAGAGGTCGCGCCAGGTCGGGTTCTCCCCCTCGACCAGATCGATCTTCCAGTCGCGATACCAGCGCTTGAGGCTCTTCTCGCGCTGGATGGCGACACGAACATCCTCGTGAACCTCGTACCAGACGAGGCGCGTGCAGTTGTACTTGCTGCTGAACCCAGGGATGAGCGATTGCCGGTGTTCTGAGATGCGCCTGACGAGATCAGTCGTAACACCGATGTAGAGCACGCCGCGCGGCTTGTTCGTGACGATGTAGACGAACGAGAACTTCACCAGCAGAGCTTAGCGGGACGGTTCAGCTCTGCAAGGAGCCATTCTCGTCCTGAGGTCCTCGGCTCTCCGCTCCGCTGCGGCCGAGGATGACGGCGGAGAGCGTGCGCCGTCATGGCCGGCCTTGAGCCGACCATCTCTCCGGAGCCACAAGCGGCTGGAGGTCCTCGGGTCGTCGCTGCGCGACGCCCGAGGATGATGCTCACCCGTAGCTCGCCAAAATCAGCTCGGCCTTGCCGCGGATGTGGCGGCGCATGAGGGCGGCGAGCGCTTCGCCGTCGCGTGCCTTCAGCAGCCGCAGCATGTCCTCGTGCTCCTCCAATGCGCGCTGCCACTGCTCCGGCGTCTTGTGCGCAGCATAGCGGGCGCGCTGGATGCGGCCGGAGAGCGTCGCGTAGATGCCCTGGAGCGTGGCATTGCGCGAGGCGGCCATGATGGCCTCGTGGATCTCGCGGTTGAGGGTGAAATAGGCGACGTTGTCGCCCGCCCGGAACGCCTCGACCATGCGGGTGTGCCGTTCTGCAATGGCGTCGATCTCCTCGTCCGTGATCAACCGGCAGGCGAGCTCGGCGGCGGTTCCTTCCAGGCCCGCCACGACCTCGATCATCTCGTCCGTCTCCTCCGGCGAGATGGACGCAACCCGCGCGCCCTTGTTCGGCAGGAGCTCCAGCAACCCTTCCGTCGCGAGGATCTTGATCGCCTCGCGCAACGGCGTGCGCGAGATGCCGAAGCGCTCGGACAGTTCCAGCTCATTCACGCGGGCGCGCGGCTCGAGCTCGCCCTCGCGGATCAGCTCGCGGATGCGGTCGGCCACCTCGTCATGGAGGTAGCGCTTGCTGATCGGGGCCTTGTGGAGCGGCTGGCTCATGCGGGCCTCAATGCCCCATCGAGCACGCGGGCGACATGGACCGCGTCGCGCCCCGCGCCGTCATGGATCTGGTGCCGGCAGCTCGTCCCGTCGGCGACGACGAGGTCGTCCGGTCCCGCCTTCCGGAGTGCCGGCAGAAGGGAGATTTCGGCCATGGCAAACGAGACGTCGATGGTCTTCGCACCGTAGCCGAAGGCCCCGGACATTCCGCAGCAGCTCGACTCGACGGTCCGAACCTCCAGGCCGGGCACGGCTTTCAGCACGGTCTCGACCGCTCCCATCACGCCGAAGGACTTTTGGTGGCAATGGCCGTGCAGGTGGGCGACCCGTCCGTTCTGACCGGAGAGCGGCAGCGCGATGCGCGCTGATGCGAGATCGGCCGCGAGCGCTTCCTCGAAGAGCAGCGCGGCTTGCGCGAGAGGTTCGACCTCCGCCTTCGGCAGCAGCGCAAAGAACTCGTCCCGGAAGGTGAGCAGGCAGGAGGGCTCGAGCCCGACCACGCGGGCGCCCTTCGCCACATAGGGCGCGAGAGCGTCCAGGGTGCGGCGCGCCTCAGCGCGCGCCTCGTCCACGAGGCCCGCGGACAGGTAGGTGCGGCCGCAGCAGAGCGGGCGCTTGCCGTCCTGCGCCGCGACCCGGTGCAGCCGGTAGCCGGCGGCGCGGAGCACGCGCTCGGCTGCCTCCAGGTTCTCGCGCTCGTAATAGCGGTTGAAGGTGTCGCCGAAGAGCACGAGGTCGAGCCCGTCGCCGGCAACGTTCTCCGGTGCGGCGGTGGGCCCTTTCTCGGCCCAGGGGCGTCCCCATTTCGGCAGGGTCCGCCGGGCCGAAAAGCCGAGATAGCGCTCGGTCGCGCGCGCCACCGGGCCGATGCGGTCCCGCAGGTTAAGCAGCGGCGCGAGTTTCGCTGCCACCGGCGCATAGCGCGGCAGGTGCGCGATCAGCCGCTCCTTCAGGGGCAGTCCGTGCCGGGCGTGGTAGTGGTGCAGGAACTCGATCTTCATCCGGGCCATGTCGACGCCCGTCGGGCATTCGCGGCGGCAGCCCTTGCAGGAAACGCAGAGGTCGAGCGTCTCCTTCATCTCGGCCGACGTGAACGCGTCCGGCCCGAGCTGGCCGGAAATGGCGAGGCGCAGCGAGTTGGCCCGCCCGCGGGTGACGTGCTGCTCGTCGAGCGTCGCCCGGTAGGACGGGCACATCGTGCCGGCGAGCGTCTTCCGACAGGTGCCGTTGTTGTTGCACATCTCGACCGCCTGGGCGAACGAGCCCCATTCGGACCAGTCCAGCACGGGCTTCGCCGGCTCCACGGTTCGGTAGCCGGGCGGAAAACGCATCAGCGACCGGTCGTCCATCCGGTGCGGGCGGACGATCTTGTCGGGGTTCAACCGGTTCTCCGGGTCGAACCCGTCCTTCACCTCCTCGAAGGCGCGCACGAGCCGCGTGCCGAACATCCGCTCGTGGAACTCCGAGCGCGAGATGCCGTCGCCGTGCTCGCCCGAATGCGAGCCCTCGAAGCGCCGGACGAGTTCGCAGGCCGCCTCCGCGATCTCGCGCATGGCGCGCGCGCCGGCCTCGTCCTTCATGTTCAGGATCGGGCGCACATGCAGGCAGCCGACCGAGGCATGGGCGTACCAGGTGCCGACCGTGTCGTAGCGGCTGAACAGGTCGGTCACGGCGTCCGTGTAATCGGCGAGGTGCTCCAGCGGGACGGCGCAATCCTCGATGAAGGAGACGGGTTTTCCGTCGCCCTTCATGGACATCATGATGTTGAGGCAGGCCTCGCGCACGTCCCAGACCGAGCGCTGGCGCGGCGGCTCGGTCACCTCGACCACGGCATCGGGGAAGCCGTGATCCGCCATGCAGGCATCGAGGCGGCGCAGGTCGTTCCGCAGGCTCGCGAGATCGTCCCCCGCGAACTCGACCAGGAGCAGGCAGTTCGGCTGGCCCTTCGTGATGTCCGCGAGCGTGCGGCGGAAGAGCGGGATGTCGGCGCCGAGCACCAGCACGTTGTTGTCGACGAGCTCGACCGCGACCGGCCCGAGCTCGACGAGGTGGCGCGTCGTCTCCATGGCCGAGCGGAACGACGGGAAGTGGCAGACGCCCATCACGCGATGCGTCGGCAGGCGCGAGAGCTTCAGCGTCACCTCGGTCGTGAAGGCGAGGGTGCCTTCCGACCCGACCAGGAGATGGGCGAGGTTCGGATGCTCAGGAAGGAGCGCGTCGAGATTGTAGCCGCCGACCCGCCGCTGCACCTTCGGGAACATGCGGATGATCTCGTCCCGCTCGCGGTCGGCCAGCGCCACCATGCGGTCGGCGAGATCGGCCGCGCGCTCCGATCCGGCAAAGCCGGCCGCGTTGCCGCCGCGCGGCCCGGCCGTAATCTCGTCGCCCTCGGGCAGGAGCGCCCGGATCCCGAGCACGTTGTCGACCATCTTGCCGTAGCGGATCGAGCGGGCGCCGCAGGAATTGTTGCCCGTCATGCCGCCGATCGTGCAGCGGCTCGCCGTCGACGGCTCGACGGGGAAGAACCAGCCATCGCCCTTCAGGCGCGTGTTCAGGTGCTCGAGCACAAGCCCGGGCTCGACGACCGCGATCCCTGCCGCGGCATCGACTGAGCGGATCGCCTTCAGGTGGCGCGAGCAATCGAGCACGAGGCCGGAGCCAACCGGCTGGCCGTTCTGGGAGGTGCCCCCGCCGCGCGCGATGACGGGCACGCCGTGCTCGCGCGCGATCGTGAGCGCCGCCTGGATGTCGGCCGTGCTCTTCGGAAACAGCACGCCGGCCGGCATGATCTGGTAGATCGAGGCATCCGTCGCGTAACGCCCGCGCGTGAAGGCGTCGAAGCGGACCTCGCCTTCCAAAGCCTTCGAGAGGCGGCGCTCCAGGCCGAGGTCTCGCGACCTCGCGGCCGCGTTCGAGGTGTTCATTCTTGTCGTTGTCCAGACCGGCTTGACGTGCCCGCCGGCAAAGATAATACAAAATGCAATCCGGGCAACCGCCCATCGGGGAGGGTTCAGTGAGCTACCAGGCCGGCCGTCATTTCTTGCAGATCCCGGGGCCCACGAACACGCCTCTTCCGGTGCTCGCCGCCATCGCGAAGCCGACCATCGACCATCGCGGGCCGGAATTCGGGAAGCTCGGCCGCGAGGTGCTGGCCGGCATCAAGACGATCTTCAAGACCGAGAACCCGGTCATCATCTACCCGGCCTCCGGCACCGGCGCCTGGGAAGCGGCGCTCTGCAACACACTCTCGCCCGGCGATCGCATCCTGATGGCCGAGACCGGCTGGTTCTCGACGCTCTGGAGCCGCATGGCCAAGAAGCTCGGCCTCGAGGCGGAAGTCATCCCGGGCGATTGGCGCCACGGCGTCGATGCCGGCGCGATCGAGGCGCGGCTGGCCGAAGACAAGGGCCGCTCCATCAAGGCCGTCTGTATCGTCCACAACGAGACCTCGACGGGCGTGACCTCGGGCGTCGCGACCGTCCGGCGGGCGATCGACAAGGCGGGCCATCCGGCCCTGCTCCTCGTGGATACGATCTCCTCGCTCGGCTCGATCGACTACCGGCACGATGAATGGGGCGTAGACGTCACCGTGGGCGGCTCGCAGAAGGGCCTGATGCTGCCGCCGGGCCTGTCCTTCAACGCGATCTCGGACAAGGCGCTCGCCGCCTCCAAGACCGCCAGGCTGCCGCGGTCCTTCTGGGACTGGGAGGAGATGCTGGCGATCAACGCCAAGGGCTTCTTCCCCTACACGCCTTCGACGAACCTCCTTCAGGGCCTGAACGTCGCCATCGGCATGCTGCACGAGGAGGGCCTCGACAACGTCTTCGCCCGGCATGATCGCGCCGCGGAGGCGACGCGCCGCTGCGTCCGCCACTGGGGCTTCGAGATCCAGTGCGCCGAACCGGCGGAGTACTCCTCCTCGCTCACGGCCGTCCGCCTGCCCGAAGGCCATTCGGCCGACAATCTCCGGGCCGAGATCCTCGAGCGGTTCAACATGTCGCTCGGCAACGGCCTCGGGCCGCTCGCCGACAAGGTCTTCCGCATCGGCCATCTCGGCGACTTCCATAACCTGATGGTCACGGGTGTGCTGACGGGGGTCGAGATGGGCCTGCGCGTCTGCGGCATCCCGCACAATTCCGGGGGCGTCGAGGCCGCGATGAGCTATCTCGCCGGAAATGCTGCGCCTGGCGCGATGCCAGTCAATTGAGGGACGAAACCATGCTGACGCTCGACCAGGCCCACGCCATCCTGCACGCCGCCATCGCCGAGGCCGGCAAGCGGGGCCTCAAGCCGCTCGCCGTGCTGGTGCTGGACGGGCGTGGCGCACTCAAGGCCGCCCTCGTGCAGGACGGCTCGTCGCTGTCGCGGGACAAGGTGGCGTTCGGCAAGGCCTATGGGGCGCTGTCGCTGGGGATCGGGTCGCGCGCGCTGCACAAGCGCGCGGAGGAGCAGCCCTATTTCGTCTCGGCCGTGAACGGCCTCCTGGGAGGGGCGCTGATCCCGGTTCCGGGTGGTGTGCTGGTCAAGGACCAGGCCGGCGCCGTGCTCGGAGCCGTCGGCATCTCGGGCGACACCTCGGACAATGACGAGGCCTGCGCCACGGCGGCCATCGCGGCCGCCGGGCTCGTGGCGGACGCCGGCTAGGCAGCTCGAGCAGAACCAGGATCCCCGTCCCGGGCACCACGCCTTCGCCGGCGACGGCGGGCGCGCCGCTCTGAGACGGGTCGGGCTTGGGCCGGCGGAGCAGCCTCTTTCTCCGTCACCCGACCGCGCTTCGATCCCGGGGCGCGATGAGAGAATAAGTCGGTCCCTCGCTCAGGGGCCGTTTCAGCGTTCTCACCAGTCGAGAGCGTGGGCAGTTCGCCCTGTCCGCAGGACGCCGCCCACCCGTCACGCCGGCGTGGCGCTGCTGCCGCGAGGCCGGCACCCGAGGCGGCCCGCTTGGGGGCGAGGGCCGAACCTGGCCGAAAATCGCCGGCGCGGGTGCCAGAGACGCTCCAAAATCAGATCATCGAACGCCTTGCGCCCCTGACGCCCTTCGACCTTCAGTTGTCGAAGCCATGAAGGTTGTTCACCCGGCCTGGGCTATGAGGCCGGGCAGCGAAGCCAACCATCCCGGACGGGAGTGCCAGATGAACTCCTCCTTCTGAGGCGGGGGCGCGCAGCAAGTTGCGAGACATTGTCTGAATGACGGAAACCGTTACCGATCGCGCCTCCATCAGGCTCCTCCGTGACATCGTCGCCGAGCATGGGACCGTCCTGGTGGCGCGGTTCTATGATGTGCTGCTCCAGGACGCCGAGGCGCGGAGCTTTCTCAGCCACTCGGTCGTGCATGACCGCTTGAGCGCTTCCTTGCTCAAATGGCTGATCGCGCTGCTCGGCGAGGACGACATCCGCATGTCGGATGAGCTTCGGGGGCAGCAGAAGACGATCGGCGAGGTGCATGCCCGGATTAAGGTGCCGATCCACCTCGTGATGGAGGGCGCGATCGTCATCAAGGAGGGCCTTGCCGAGTTCCTGGTGGCGGCAGGCGACGTCGAGGCTTCCTCGGCGATGGGTGCGGCGCGGCTGGCCAATGTGCGGATCGACACCGCCATCATGCTGATGAGCCAGGCCTACGTGAACGACGCCACTGCCCGCGCGCGCCTCGATGAAGCCTATCGCCTGTTCTCGATCGACCAGGATGTCGCGACCGAGCGCGAGGCGCAGCGGGCGAGCCTGATGGAGTGGAGCCAGAAGACCCTGTTCGGCCTGCTGCGCGGGCAGGCGCAGGTGGGCCTCGACCGGCTGGCCCACTCGCCCTTCGGCCTGTGGCTCCGTCACCGGGCGGAATTCATGTTCGAGAAGTCGGGGCGGTTCCAGGAACTTCTGGCGGAAACGCACCGGATCGACGGCACGCTGCTGCCTCAGCTGGAGGATATGGGCCAGCATAACCGCCAGGCCGCTGCCCTGACCGACCTGCAGGCTGCCGTCGACCGCGTCGCCTATCTCCTTGGCGAGCTCTTCCAGACGCTCACGGCGCTCGAGAATGGGCGGGACCCGCTGACCCGTGCGCTCAACCGCCGCTTCCTTCCGGCGATCCTGGGCCGCGAGATCAGCTTCGCCAACCAGAGCAAGACCCCGCTCTGCATCATCCTGCTCGACGTCGATCACTTCAAGGCGATCAACGATCGCCATGGGCATCAGACCGGCGACGGCGTCCTGCGGCAGGTCGCGCAGGTCATCATGGATCATGTCCGGCCGAGCGACTTCGTGTTCCGCTACGGCGGCGAGGAGTTCCTGGTGGTGCTGACAGAGACCGGGGTCGGCGATGCCCAGATCGTGGCCGAGCGCATCCGGCTCGCCCTGGAGGGCACAAAGCTGGACACGGGCACGTCCGAGGCACTCGCGATAACGGCCTCGTTCGGCATCGCCGCCCATGGCGGCCACCCGGATCAGCAATATCTCATCAAGGCGGCGGACAGGGCCCTCTATGCAGCCAAGTCCGCCGGACGGAACCGGATCGAAATCGCGACGTGAGGGTGTTCCCGGCGTGACGGCCCAGTGCCGCGATCGCTCAGCCCGGCGGAAGCCGGGCTCCGGTCACTCCGCTGCCTGCGACCGGCTCTCGCGGGTCAGCGTCTGGAGGACCTCGAAGCCTTCGAATTGCGGATGGCCGGCATAGAGCTGCCGGGTGCCGGGCGCGCGCCCATGCGCCTTGCGGAACTGCTCCGACCGCGTCCAGGCCTCGAAATCCGCCTTCGACGCCCAGACCGTGTGCGAGGAATACAGGATGTGGTCCTCGTGCTCCGGCCCGCGCAGCAGGTGGAATTCGACGAAGCCCTTCATCTCGTTGAGGTGGCTGTCCCGGTTGCGCCACACCGCCTCGAACTCGTCCGTGGCGTCCTTGAGCACTTTGAAGCGGTTCATGGCGATGAACACCGTCTTCTCTCCCTGCTGAGCGGGCTCGCCGCGCATTGACGTCGAAAGACCGGCACTACCATCCGGCGCCGAGCGAAAGACGTGGCTCCCCTGCCGCGCCGCGATAGGCGGGTCAATGGGACATGATCGCCGCCTGGCCCTCCGTCCGGTGCTGGATCGGTCAACAGGGAAAGCCGGCCCGCAGGCGGGCCGGCTCGGTGCTGTCGGTTGGCCGGCCCGGGCGGGCCGAGCCTGGACCTTAGTTGGCGGCGATCATCGGGCAGCGGCCATCGGCGATCGGCCGGAAGGCTTCGGCGGCCGGGATGGTCTGGACGAGCTTGTAATAGTCCCACTGCCCCTTCGATTCCGCAGGCGTCTTCACCTGGAACAGGTACATGTTGTGGATGTGCCGACCGTCCTCGCGCACCTTGCCTTCGCCGAAGAGCGGATCCTTCGAGGGCAGCTCCTTCATCTTGGCCACGACCGCCTTGCCGTCCGTCGTGTTCGCGGCCGCGACGGCGCGCAGGTAATGCAGCGTGCCGGCATAGACGCCGGCCTGGTTCGCGGTCGGACGCCGGCCTTTCATGGCGGCCGCGAAGCGGTCGGCGAAGGCGCGCGTGCCCTCGTTCGTGTCCCAGTAGAAGCCTTCGGTCAGGTAGAGGCCCTGGGCATCCTTGAGGCCGATCGCATTCACGTCGGTGAGCTGCATCAGCAGCGCCGCGAGGTTCTGCCCGCCGGCCGTAATGCCGAATTCGGCTGCCTGCTTCACCGAGTTGATCGTGTCGCCGACCGCATTGGCCAGCGCGATGACCTGCGCCTTCGATCCCTGCGCCTGCAGCAGGAACGACGAGAAGTCGGCAGCCGCCGAAGGATGGCGTACGCTCCCGACGATCTTCCCGCCTTCCGTCTTCACGACAGCCGCCGCGTCCGCCTCCAGGGCATGGCCGAAGGCGTAATCCGCGGTGAGGAAGAACCAGGTCGTCTTGCCGGCCCGCAGCAACGCCAGCGCGGTGCCGTGCGAGAGGGCCCAGGTATCGTAGGTCCAGTGGACCGTGTTGGGCGAGCATTTCGGGCCGGTGAGGTCGGAACTGCCAGGGCCCGAGGCGACGAACACCGCCTTGGAATCGCGCACCACCTCCTGGACGCCGAGCGCGACCGACGAGAACGGCACGTCGAGGATCGCGTCGACCCCTTCCTGGCCCACCCAGCGCCGCGCCGTCGCGGTGCCGATATCCGGCTTGTTCTGGTGGTCGGACTGGATCAGCGCGACCTGGATCTTGCCGTTCTCCTTGGCGAAATCCTCGATGGCGAGCCGCGCCGCGACGACGGAGCCTTCGCCGGTGGAGTCCGCCGCGAAGCCGCTGAGGTCCGTGAGCACCCCGACCTTCACCTTGTTGCCGGGGATCTCCGCCTGGGTCAGGCCGGTCGTCGCCATGAGGGCGAGGGCCGCCGTCAGGCCGATGCCCCATCTCGTTCGTCTCACCATCGTCGTTCCTCCCGTGGTTGTTCGTTCGCGAAGGTCAGCTTTTGCGGAGGTCCTGCAGGACCTTTTCCGCGACGTCGACGCGGACCGTCCCGCGTTCGACGAGCGTGCGGGCGACCGTCTCGATCTCGTCCCCGACCGCCCCGGCCATCATGGCGATGTTCTGCGCATGGAGGGCCATGTGGCCCTTCTGGATCCCCGTCGTGGCGAGCGCCTTCAGGGCGGAGAAGTTCTGGGCCAGGCCCACCGCCGCGATGATGCGGGCCAGTCGCTCGGCCGTGGGGACGCCCAGGATCTTCAGGCAGGCTTGCGCGGTCGGGTGCAGCTTGGTCGCGCCGCCCACGAGGCCAACGGCAAGCGGCAGCTCGATGGAGGCGGACAGGTCTCCCTCGGCCGTCGTCTCGTAGCGGGTCAGGCTCGTGTAGCGGCCGCTCCGGGCCGCGTAGGCATGCGCGCCGGCCTCGATCGCGCGGGTGTCGTTCCCGGTCGCGAGCACCACGGCGCTGATGCCGTTCATGATGCCCTTGTTGTGTGTGGCCGCCCGGTACGGATCGGCCTCGGCGAAATGGTAGGCGCTGAGGATCCCGTCCCTGACCTCCGGCCCGCCGATCTCCGCCGTACGCCACACGGCGTGCGCGCGGGCCAGCCGCCTGTCCGCAAGGTTCGACAGGATGCGCAGATAAACCCGCCCGCCGCTCCAGCGTGCGACGTGAGGCGCGATCGTCTCCGCCATCGTGTTGACGGCGTTGGCCCCCATCGCGTCACGCGTGTCCACGATGAGGTGGGTGACGACCATCGGGCCACCCAGCGTGTCGAGGACCCGGACCTCGAGATCGCGGAACCCGCCGCCGAGCCGGACCAGAACCGGGTCGCATCCGTCGCAGATCGCCTGGATCTCGCTCCGCCGCTCCAGGATCCGGATGCGGGCCGCATGCGGATCGCTGATCCCGACCGCCTGGACCTGGGCGATCATCAGGTTGCCGGACACGGAGGTGGCGAAGCCGGTGTCGTAGTTCTGCCGCGCCGCGTTGCAGACCGCGGCGACGACCGAGGATTCCTCCGTTGCCATGGGGACGAGGACGTCCTCGCCATCGACCTTCATGTTCGTGGCGACGCCGATCGGGATGTTCATCGTCGAGACGACGTTCTCGATCAGGCGGTCCCCGAGATCCGGCGGCAGGTTGCCGAAATCCGAAAGCCGCTCGACGACGTCGGGCGCGAGGTCGGCGAAGCTTGCCACGAGGTCGAGGCGCTCGCGCGGGCTCTTCTTGTGAAAGCCCGCGATGCGCGAGCTGCGGTTGGGAAGTGGGGTTCCGTCTGTCATCGCCCAGCCTTCGTTCGGCATGGGGCAGTTGAGCCGGACAGGAGCGGCGGCAAAGGCCGGCGGATCATGCGGCCGGACGTCAGCCGGCCATCCGTCCCCCCTGAACCGGGCTTTGCTGCCCGTTGCGGAAACCGTACCCGTCGCCATCCCGGCCGCAAGGTATGGTTTGCGCCGATTCCGGAGGCACCGTACCCTCGGCAGCATGGGTACGATCTCACCCGCCGATGGGCCCCCGCGTCAGGTCGACCGCGTTTTCGACGCTCTGGTCGACCGCATCGAAAGCGGTGCTCTGCCCGTGGGGAGCAAGCTTCCCTCGATCCGGGCGGCGGCGACATCGTTCGGCGTCTCCAAGAACACGGCGATCAACGCCTATGAGAGGCTGGTCGCGTCGGGGCGGGTCGAGAGCCGGCCCGGATCGGGCTTCTACGTTTCGGGCCGCAAGCCGCTTCCGCCACCGGCGCTGCAGCCGGCCGCGATCGAGGCCGTGGACAGCGTCTGGCTGCTGCGCGAGCAGCTCGAGCGCCATTACGAGGTCCGGGTGGGCGACGGCCGCCCACCACCGTCCTGGATGGAAGGGTCGGAGGTGGGCCGGCACCTGTGGGGGCATTCGGGACGGGGCCGTGCCCTGCAGGAGAGCTATGGCTCTCCGTTCGGCTACCTGCCGCTCCGCCAGGCGCTCGCCCTGACCCTCGCGGAACGCTCGATCCGGGCTGTCGCCGACAACATCCTGCTGACCGCGGGGGCGAACCACGCGCTCGACCTCATCGTGCGCCAGCTTGTTTCGCCCGAGCAGCCGGTGCTTGTCGACGCTCCCGGCTATTACCCGCTCTTCGGAAAGCTGCATCTCGCCCGGGCCAGACTCGTCGGCGTTCGCCGCAACGAGGACGGGCCCGACCCCGAGGACCTCGCCGCCAAGATCGCCGCGACAGGCGCGAAGCTGTTCTTCACGCAGTCGCTGGCGCACAACCCGACGGGCTGCTCGATCACGCTTCCGGTCGCGCACCGGATCCTCGGGATCGCCGGAGCGGCCGGCCTGCAGGTCGTCGAGAGCGATCCGTTCGGCGACGTGCTGCCGGCCATGAGCCCGCGTCTCGCCGCGCTCGATGGGCTGGAGCGGGTGATCTATGTCGGGACCTTCGCCAAGACCCTGTCCGCGAGCCTCAGGTCGGGCTTCATCGCGGCAAACGCCGCCCTGCTGGGCAGCCTGCTCGATCTGAAGATGGTCACGACCGTCAACAGCTCCGGCTTCGTCGAGCGGGCGCTCCATGGCCTGATCGAGAGCGGGCATTACCGGAAGCATCTCCGACGGCTTTCGGCCCGGATCGAAGCCGCGGCCGGGCAGGCGCGAGGCGTTCTCGGGCGGCTCGGGCTGCCGGTCTTCGGGTCCCCCGCGGGCGGGTTCTACATCTGGTGCGAACTGCCCTCCGGCACCGACCTGGAGGAGCTCTCGCGCCGCGCGGCGGCGGAAAGCATCCTGTTCGCACCCGGAACCATCTTCAGCCCCGACGGGCAATCGGCGACGCCGACAACCCGGCTCAACGTCGCCCATGTGGGCGATCCGCGCTTCGAGGCCTTCATGCGACGGGAGTTGAAGGCACCGTGAGCCTGCAGGGCCGCGCGCCCGGCGCGCCGCTCCGCTATAAGGGCGTAACAACAAATCCAGGGTACGGGGATGAAAATGCGCACAGAGGTGGACGGAGATGGAGGGCTGGCCTCTGCATCCTCCCGGGAGGACAGGCCGCGTGGCGATCTGACTGTGCGAACCATCGCCATGCCTGCCGACACGAATGCGAATGGCGACATCTTCGGCGGCTGGGTGATGGCCCAGATGGACATCGCGGGTGGGATTGCAGGGGTCGAGCGTGCGCAGGGGCGCGTCGTCACGGTCGCCGTGGATGCGATGACCTTCATCCGCCCAGTCCGCGTCGGGGACGTGCTGTGCGTCTATACGCGCGTCACCTCCGTTGGCCGGACCTCGATGAAGATCGAGATCGAGGCCTGGGCCCGGCGCTTCCGTCAGGATTATCGGGAGAAGGTGACCGAGGCGACGTTCACCTTCGTGGCCATCGACGAGGAGGGCCGCCCGCGCCCGGTTCCTGCCCTGATGGCCGGCACCTCCGACCACGTTCTCTGAGATGGCACGCGCGCCGAAGCTGAAGGTCTATTGCGCGCCGATGGGCTTCCACGATGCGCTAGTGGCCGCGCCGAGCCAGAAGGCGGCGCTCAAGGCCTGGGGCACGACGACGGATCTCTTCGCTGCGGGCCGGGCGTCCATCGTGGAAGACCCTGATCTGCAGAAGCTGGCGCTCGCGCGTCCGGGCGAAGTGGTCAAGCATTCGCGCGGGGACGAGGCGGCGATCCTGCAGGATATCGAGACGACCGAGGGAAAGCGGAAGCCGTCGCGGGCCAAGGCGCCGGCGCCCAAGACCAAGGCAGCGCCCCCGCCGGACCGGTCGAAACTCGAGGATGCGGAACGAGAGTTGGACGCCGCGAAGCGGGAACTGGACGCCCGCCTCGCGGAACTGGCACGGCAGCGCTCCGAACTGGAGGCGGAGGAGCGCACCGCCCGGCGGGACGGCGAGGCGAACATCTTCGAACTCGAGCGGGAGAGGGCGAAGGCCGCCCGCGACTACGAAGCTGCCCTCAAGCGCCACGCCCGAAGCTGATCGGAGGATCTGCGCGACGATTCTGCGCTGCCTCTAGCCCGCCTCCCCATCCGACTGCCGGTTCGCCAGTTCGAGCAGCACGTCGGCATGGCAGGGCTGATCGAGCCGGCACCAGCAGGCAAGGTTCCTGCCGCGGAGCGGATCGAGCCAGTCGGGCCGGACCTCCAAAATCTCGTCGGCGTGCAGACGGAAGAGCCGGATGCTCTCCTCGCGGCTGCTGTCGGGGCCGATCGCGTAGGGGTTGCCCCAGATCGTGCTCCGGTCGACCTTCACGGTCCCGGGCGGCATGCGCCAGCCCTGGCGCCGGCTGAGCTGGATCCGGACCGGCAGCGTCATGTCGCCCCTCTCATCTTCGGCGTCCTCCTGGTTCCCTCGACCGATTGAGCCACTGCCGGCCGCCGCGCGTCGGCTCGGATGGGATTTCAGATGAAACGCGACGGCCCTCACCTGCAACAGGGAGGACACCGATACAGGGGAGAAGCAGGTCGTTGCCAAGCTGGAGACGATCATGCCTCTGACCTTCACGAATACGCTGTCGGGATTTGCGAAGCGGCAGCATTCGGGCCGGAAGCACCTGCGGTCCGGCCTGCTGCTGGGATCGGCGGTCGCGGGGCCGCTGGTCGTCGGTCTCGCCGAGCTTCGCGCGGAGGCGGCCCCGGCGGCCCGCGCACAGCATCGGACAGGCGCCGAGATGGCGACCCGGGCCTCCTTCTATGGCGGCGGGCACTGGCATGCCTACGGCACCGGCCCGGGCAGGAAGCCCTCCCGCAAGGACGCCGCCCGGCTTGAGGCGCCTTCCGCCGAATTCCTCAGCACCGGGCCGTCGCGCGAGCGCGGCGAGCGGCGAGGGCGATCGCGCCCGCGTGGCGACATGGCCAATGAGCGCAATGCCCGGTGACCCGATCGCCCGCATGCGCGGGCTCAGGCGCAGATCGGGCCGGCGTCGCGGTGCAGATCCGCGGCGGACCAGCGGCGACTCAGTCGGGCTCCTGATGTCGGGCCGCATTGCGGTCGCGAACCAGGAGCGAGCTTGCGATGCCTTGCCAGCCGAAAGTCGATGTCGGGACCGAAGCGAGTGCACGAGCCGGGGCGAGAGCGACATGACCTCCCTGCTTCGAGGCCTGTCCTCCATCCTGCCCACCCGGAAGAACGCGCGAGCCAGCCCGCCGGACCGTCCGAAGCCTCCTCGCATCTGTCCGGGGGAGCGCACCTGGCCAGAGCTGCTGCGCGCACCGCCTGACGCCATCCGGCGCAAGGCCGCGATCCTGTTCATCGACCTCTCCGGCTTCACGGGGGTGAGCGAGCGCATCGGTCTCGACGGGACGCTTGCGATCCTCGCCGACTTCTACGGCATCGTGGAGACGACGGTTCTCGACGAGGGCGGAGTGGTCCTGAACTACCTCGGCGACGGCGCCCTGGTCGCCTTCGGGGGCGGGCCAGAGTGCGAGGACGCGAGAAGTGCCGTCCAGGCGGCGCTGCGCCTCCTCGATCGCGTATCGGACTGGATCTCCCGGCAGCCGGAGCACAGGGCGCTGGCAGGCGTGCGCATCGGCGCGCATGTCGGCGAGGTGCTCGTCGCCCGGTTGGGCGGGGTGGCGCACAGGCCGATGACGATCCTCGGCGACAACGTGAACGTCGCGAGCCGGCTTCTCGAGCTCGCGCCGGCACGGGGATCGGCGATCGTCTTCTCGAAGCCGCTGCTGGATGCGGCAGGTCCGGCCCTTCCGGAGGGGGCGCAGCAGCTCCTGCGCGCCGGCCGTCTCGCCGCGATCCGTGGCAGGTCGGAGCGGCTGGTGGTCCACATCTGGACCGGAACCAGCATGTGCTGAGCCGAAGACGCGCGGGTGCCGGGCACTCACGCGTCGAGTGTGACGTCGGTCACAGCGCCCCTCCTGTCGCACGCGATCAGATGTTCCCGACGCAACGGCGTGCCCGCAGCCACGCCGTTGCGCGCTGATTTGGAGGAGTCATGCCGAGCAAGCACGTTGTGGTGGTCGACGACGATGCGGTCATGCGCGACCTCATCGGCGATTACCTCGTCCGCCACGCCTTCAAGGTGAGCCGCGCCGCGGATGGCGCGGCGATGGCGCGGGTCGTGACGCACCTGCCGCCGGACCTCATCATTCTCGACCTGCAGCTTGGGACCGACGACGGCCTCGAGCTGATGCGGTCCATGTCCACCAAGGTCGAGGCGCCCGTGATCATCATCACGGGCAACCGGGGCGAGGAGGCGGACAAGGTCGTCGGCCTCGAACTCGGGGCCGACGACTACATCACCAAGCCATTCAGCCTGCGCGAGCTGCTCGCGCGCGTCAGGGCAGTGCTCCGCCGCGCGGAAGGCGCTGGCGCGGCAGCGCGGCGGAAATCCGACCGCTCCACCTATCGGTTCGGCGGCTGGGAACTGTCCATGAAGGCACGCCGGCTGACCTCGCCGCAGGGAGAGGTCATCCGCCTGACGGCGGCGGAGTTCAATCTCCTGTCGGCCTTTCTCCGCTCACCCCAGCATGTGCTGTCCCGCGAACAGCTCCTCAATGCGAGCCGCGTGCACGACGACGAAGTGTACGACCGCAGCATCGACGTGCTGATCCTCAGGCTTCGCCGCAAGCTCGAGCGGGATCCGCGGCAGCCGACCCTCATCCGGACGGAGCGCGGCATGGGCTACGTGCTGTCCACCAGGGTCGAGGTGGGCTGAATGCGCGGAGGCTCCCACCGGCTGCTTGCGCCATGGTTCCGGATCCTTCGGGACCCGTTCCTGGTCGTGCAGATCGCCGGCTGGCTCTTGGTCGGCGGCGGCTTGGTCTTCCTGGCCCGCGCACAGGAAGGCGTGAGCGCACCGGCTCCTGCGAGCCCGGCCGTGATCACGCCCGTTCGGCCGATTCCGGTGCAGCCGGACAAGGTGCGGCTCGGCGAGAGGCTGTTCGGCGACACGCGGCTTTCCGGCAGCGGGAAGCTCGCCTGCACCTCGTGCCACGACCTGTCCCGCGGAGGCAGCGACGACCAGGCCCGCCCCGAGGCGAGCGGCGACATGCACGACTACAACGCGCTCACCGTCTTCAACGCCGCCTACAATTTCCGGATGAACTGGCGCGGGAACGCCCGCACGCTCGAGGAGCAGAACAACGCCGTCATCACCGACCCGCGCTTCATGGGGGGCGATTGGGGCGAGATCCTCAAGAAGCTGGCAGCCGACCAAGGGTATCGCGCGGCGCTCACGACGATCTACGGCCCTCGCTGGAGCAAGGCCGACGTGCTGGACGCGCTCGCGGAGTTCCAGCGTTCCCTGGTCACGCCGGACAGCCGCTTCGACCGGTATCTGCGGGGAGAGCAGGGCGCGATCACGGCCGCGGAGGAGCGCGGTTTCCGGCTCTTCGAAAGCTACGGCTGCGTCGCCTGCCACCAGGGCAGGAACATCGGTGGCAACCTTTTTCAGAAGTTCGGGATATTCACCGATCCATTCAGCGGACGAACGCCCGCCATGGCGGCGGATCTGGGCCGCTACACGCTCACGGGCCGCGAAGAAGACCGCTTCGTCTTCCGCGTCCCCAGCCTCCGTAACGTCGCGCTGACTGCGCCCTATTTCCACGACGGCGGCATCCGCAGGCTGGACGAGGCCGTGGCCATCATGGCCCGGACGCAGCTCGGCCGGGAATTGCCCCCCCACGAGGTCGAACTCATCGTCCGGTTCCTCCAGACGCTGACGGGCGAATACAACGGACGCCCGCTCGATCAGGACGCCGGCAGGGGGGCGCCGTGATCCTGTTTCGCGCACTGGGCCTTGCGGCTGCCGTCGGCCTGCTCTTCTTCGGGTTTGTGTTCGCCCGCGATGCCGCGCCGAACCCTGCCGAGCACGAGCGCCTGCTGACCAGCATGCTCACGGCGTTCCTGGACGACGCGGCGCTGCAGCGGGACGTCCTGCAGGCTCGCACGGGGCGCCTGCGAAACTATGATCCGCTGAACGAGCGGATGGGCCGTCTCCAGCGGACGGTGACAGACCTGCGGGGGGCAAGCCGGATCGCGACCGGCGATTCGGCGCTCGCCCTCAGGCGCGGCGTGGAGGAGATCGCCGCGCTGGTCCAGGCGCGCGAGGATACGGTCGAGCGGTTCAAGTCGCGCAACGCCCTGGTCCAGAACTCGATCCAGATCTTCAGCCACTCGGTCGAGCGGGTCACGCGCGCGGTGTCCGTCTCCGACCCGACGCTCGTGGCCGATCTCGGCGGGGCGGCCATCGCCATGCTGCGGTTCGTCGACAATCCCGGCGAGCAGAACCAGGAGGAGATCGGAAAGCTCCTCGCCCGTCTGAAGGCCCGGGTCCCGACCGACCCAGACCTCCGCGCGATGATTTCGCACGGTTCGCTCATATCGGCGAGCCTGCCGGTCACGGAGCGCCTTGCAACGGAGCTGCAGACGCCGCTCATCTCCGATCGGGTTCGCGTGCTCCATGCCAATTTCCTCCGCGCACGCGCCGCAGTCGAGCTCCGGGCGGGCTGGCTGCAGCGAGGCCTCTATGCCGCGGCGGTGTCGCTCGCCCTCTATATCGCGGCCCTTCTCCTGCGCCTGCGCTACCAGACGGAGGCGCTGAAGCGCCGGCTCGCGCTCGAACATGCGACGGCCGCCATATCGAGCCACTTCATCGAGCTGCCCTCCGATCGCGCGAGCGACGGCATGGCCGCCGCGCTCGCCTTGCTCGCCCGCTATAGCGGCGCCGAGGAGGTGCACGTGGTCGCGGCCGACGAAGAGGGAGAGATCCTGCTCGCCCATCATTGGCCCGAGCAGGTGGGCGAGACCTCCCCCCGTGAATCGTTGGCGCGCGGTGCCGCCGAGGCCCGGAGCTTCGCGAATTCGGACGAGGCCCTGCCCGGCACCTGCATCCTCCAGCGGCTGGCCGAGCTGAGACGGCGGATGCCGGGCGGCGACGGCTGGTCGGCCTTCCCGCTCCGCGGCCTCGATGCCGGCTCGGGCTACGTGATGTTCAAGTCGCCGCCCCATATGGCCGGCTGGGCCGCGGAGGACAGGGTGATCCTCGGCATGGCGGCCGAGATCTTCAGCATGGCGCTGCGCCGCAGCCGCAACGAGGAGGAGCGCCAGGAACTCGAGCGGCGGCTCGCACAGGCACAGCGGCTCGAGTCGCTCGGCACCCTGGCGGGAGGCATCGCGCACGAGTTCAACAACATCCTGGGCGGCATGCTGGGCCATGCCGAGATGGCACAGCTGTCGCTCCGCCGGAGCTCCCCGAGGCGTCGGCATCTCGAGCAGGTGATCAAGGGCGGCGCACGGGCTCAGGCGGTGATCGACAACGTTCTCGCCTTCGGGCGGCGGCGGAGCCGGACGGTCGAGCGGCTCGACCCGGCCCTGGTCGTGCAGGAGGCGCTGGACCTGCTGCGCGCGTCGCTGCCCGATGCGATCAGCCTCTCCCCCAGCCTTGCCGAAGGCGCCGCGATATCCGGCGACGCGACGGAGCTGCAGCAGGTCGTCCTCAATCTCTGCACCAATGCGGCGCACGCGATGGGTGGAGCGGGCAACATCGCTCTGACCCTCGCCGTGGAGGAGCTCGCCATCGAGCGCGCCCTCTCCCACGGCCACCTCGCCCGGGGGCGTTTCGTCCGCCTCGAGGTGGCGGATCACGGATCGGGCATCGCGCCTGCCGTCATGCGCCGGATGTTCGAGCCCTTCTTCACGACCAAGCAAGCGGGAAGCGGCAACGGGCTCGGCCTGTCCACCGTGCACGGCATCGCGACCGCCTGGGGCGGCGGCGTGCACGTAATCAGCCGGCCGGGGGCCGGCACGAAGGTCCAGGTCTTTCTCCCGACCGCTCCCGAAGAGCAGCCCGGGGCCGAGCCGCCCGAAGAGGAAGGGCGGCCGATGCGCGGCGGCGGGCAGACGATCCTGCTCGTGCAGCCTCGGCGCAAGCAACTGCTGCTGGACGAGGAGATACTCGCCGCCTTGGGGTACGAGCCGGTGGGCTTCGAGAGAGCGGAGGATGCCGTCGTGGCGGTCGCCGGCGATCCCGACCGCTTCAGCGCGGCGCTCGTCGACTTGCCGGGCCCGGACGGGCCGGCGCTTTCGCGACAGCTCGCCCAGAGATGTCCGGGGCTGGCCGTCATCCTCCTGGCCGACGCGGATGCAGTGCTGGATGGCCCGGCGCTGCGACGTTCCGGGATCAAGGAGGTGCTGCGGAAACCCGTCCGCTCGCGCGGCCTTTCCGAGTGTCTGGTGCGCCAATTGTCGTCCGCCCGGTACGTGCGGCTCGTCCCGGTCTGATCCGGTCGTCACTGTAGATGACAGAAAGATGAATGGTCGCGTTACTTGTGTAACGTGATGGTCCTTGACCGAAATACCCCTGATTGGTGCGAGGGGTAGCGTCCTCTCGGAAGCAGGGTGAAGCATCCTCGGTGGAGGATGTTCGCCGTCGGCTTCCCCGTTGCGTAGCCGGCGCTCCTCAGGGCGGCGGCACGCGCATGAGGACGATCACCATGAATATCCACACGCCGCAATCGTTCTATGCCGTCTACGGCGCCGGCGCATACCGGCCGTATGCCCCGGCCGAGTGGAGCGAGACGGGACTGGGCGCCATCGCCCGGCTGTGGCGCGCCTGGCGCATGCGCAGGATAGCCCGTCGGGCGACGCTCGAACTCCTCGGGCTGGACGACCGCCTGCTGAAGGACATCGGAGTGCAGCGTTCGCAAATCGGCTACGCCGTCCTGCACGGGCGCGGGGAGCCGGGCGAGGGGCGGCCGTTCTGGTCGCCGTCGTAGCGCGATCCGGCACGCGAGCCGCTGCGCAGAAGGCGCCCGGGCGAGGATTGCCTCGTCCGGGCCTTTCTCATTTCAGGCGACCGCCACGGTCTCGGCGATGCGGGCGAGGTGCTGGGCCTCGACGAGCGAGCGATGCGCGTCGCTGTCGTGCATCGCCCGCCGGAACAGGTCGGCCTTCCGACGCAACTGCTCTTCGAGGTCGGCGGGACGCTCCCCGCGGGCGTCGGGGTAGCCGAGGTCCGGAAGGGCCGCGAGGCGCCAAGCTGGCTCGATCAGCGCCTGTGCGCCCACGAAGAATTCCGCGACGATCTCGTCGAGAGTGACGGACGTCCAAACGTGGTTGCGCAGCAGCTCGTGCAGCAGCCTGGCTTCGAGGGCCGCGACGCTCATTCCCTGTCCATAGACCGGGTTGAAGCGGCAGATGCTGTCCCCGATCGGCACGAGGCCGGCCGGAAGGCGGCCCGACACGCCGAAATGGCGCCATACGCTCTCCGGGAAGCGGAACTGTGCGATCTCGCCGATCGGGCGGCCCATCCGGAGCGCCGAGGCGATTGTCGAGGTGGCGAGCAACTCCGCCTGCGCCAGGAATTCAGGCAGGCTCGCGGGAGGCTGCTCGTCGCCGCGTCCCACGAGGAGCACCTGCCAGCGATCCCCGCCGATGCGTGTCATGTAGCCGGTGCGGCTGCTCGCCGGAGCTCGCGGCTGGGTGACCAGCGCCGTGAAATCGAGCTCGGCGGAAGGCGGGATCATGAAGGTCGCGGTCGAATAGCCGAGATCGATTCCGATCCTCGTCTCGCGCGGGGGCTGGAGGGCTTTCTGCGCGATGCAGGTCATGGTGGGGAAGGCCCGCCCGGACGCGTCCAGCACGAGGTCGGCCTCGACCGTATCGACCTCGCCGCCCTCGTTCTCGACGCAGACGCCGACCGCCTTCGCGCCGCCCGGCGTGGTCAGGATTTCCAGAGCGCGTGTCTTGCGGCGGAAGGTGACGTTGTCCAGGGCCGCGACCCTTCGGGCCAGCACCTGTTCGAGGATCGGCCGGGTCGTCGCGACGCCCATGATGCCGAATTCCCGCTTCGGCAGCGAGCCGATGTCCGGAAGCTCGCATCGCGCGTCGTATCCGGCATCGAAGGGCAACGCGCCCGCCCGATGAAGATCGTCCTCGAAGCCCGGGAAGAGATCGGCAAGGGCCGCGAGCCCTCCGCCCATGAGAAGGTGCGGCTGTCGCCCCTGCGGGACGCCCGGGCGCGGCCGCTCAGAGGGGGGCGTCCTGTCCCGCTCCAGGATGACGACTTCCCCGACGAAATCCGCGACGGCCCGCGCTGCGGCGAGCCCCGCTATGCCGGCTCCGATGACGACGGCCTGCCGGCCAATGAGACGCTTCATCACTACTCTCCTTGAGCTGCGTGATGAGCTGTCGTTATCTATCGCTACAGTAGGTGTATTGCGCCAATCTGCTCGTTCCTGTCATCTGTAATGCTTGTCAGCTCTGGAAGTAGATGGGTGCTCTGTACGTTCGTGCAGGGTTGTCGTTACGCCTGAAATCGTGAGGCCATGAGCGCGAAACAGGCCCGTCCGATCCTCCTATCTGCCGCGGTCGAAAGACCGGCGGCCGGTTCGGAGGCTCTGATCCATGGCCGATTTCACCGAGGGGAAGCCGGGCGCGGGCGTTGCGGAACTGCGGGATGGGGTTCGGATCCTCATCCGTCCGCTGCTCCCGGCCGACGCCGGCGCGTTCCAGGGGTTCGTGCGCAGCCTCTCCGCAATTTCACGGCGGAACCGCTATCATGGAGCGTTCAGCGAACTCCCGGCGGGACTTCTCGCCCAGCTCACCTGCGTGGATCAGCTGACCCATCTCGCGCTGATTGCCGAAACGCTGGATGGCCAGAATGGCATCATCGGCGAGGCGCGCTACGCCCGGAAGGGTTTCGACGATGCGGAGCTCGGCATGGCGGTGGCGGATCGCTGGCAGCGCCACGGCCTTGGCCGCCTGCTGCTCGGCAGACTCGAGACGACAGCGCGCCAGGCTGGGCTCGCCAGCCTGTTCGGCGATGTGCTCGCCACCAATGACGTGATGCAATCCTTCGCCCGCCGCTCCGGTTTCAGGCATGATCTCGAATCCGGCGAACCGGGATGCTTTCGCCTGCACAAATCCCTTCGTCCAAGCTGACCCGCCCGCGTTTCATTCCAAATCAGTCGGGTCCTCTTCAAAATTCCCGAGACATCGCCGCGCCGGATGCTCTCTCCGCTTCCGAGCGAGAGAACATAATGTCGAAGTTCACTAATCCACGTCGTTGTACTTCATCGGATCTGCGACGCCGCGAGCTCCGGCCGAGCAGGCGGTATCTCGAAGGCCCGCGGTCGCCGCGCTCGCGCAGGGCGGGCGCCGTCGAGCGGGACGATCCAGGGACGGCTCGGCACGGCCCCCTCCGCCGGGTGTTGTCATGGCTGGCGGAAGGCTTCGCCTCGGCAGCCGTGGCGGCTCATCCGACGCTCGCCTGTTTGCCGTCGGAGGAGCCCGAACGGGATCGCACCCGGAAAGGCGAGGGGGCGCGGCTGATCGGCCTCCCCGGCCTCGCGGCAGTCGGGCTGCTGTCCGCGCTGGCCCCGCTTGAGGCGGCCGCCGAGGTGCGGGATCCCGCCTATCGCCATTCGGGAACGCATGCGGGTGGGCCCGCGAACGCCTTGCCGCGAGGCTACGAGGCAGCCCGCGGACGGGCGGAGCGAATCCGCTCGGATCGGCCCGCGAGCCTGCTGGGGACGCCGGAAGGTCCCCTGCCGGGGATCCGCTGGTCGACGCCGAACGAATGGGGAAATCTCGGCGGCCCGAACACCGGCGGCAGCTCGGGCGGTAGTCCCTGAACGTCCGCGGATTGCAGGCGCCTCCGCCACGGATGCGCCTGCCTGCCTTCCGCGGGCCGTCAGACGGTCGGCACGGTGCCGCCGTCGATGACGTATTCCGTGCCCGTGATGGCGGCCGCCCGCGGCGACACCAGGAACGCCACGAGGTCGGCGACCTCGTGCGGTCTGGCGGGACGGCCCAGCGGAATGCCGCCGAGGCTCTTCATGATGATGCTCTTGCCGCCCTCGTAGTCGGTGCCAGCCTCCTCCGCCAGGCGCTCCGCTAGCCGCACGGCCGCCTCCGTCTCCGCCCAGCCCGGCGAGACCCGGAGGACCCGCACTCCCTTCTGCGTGACCTCCTTCGACAGGGCCTTGCTGTATGTCGCGAGCGCAGCCTTCGCGGCCGCATAGGCGGTGGTGGATTCCGGCAGCGGCAGCTCGTGCTGGATCGACGTGACATGGACGACGATGCCCGACCCGCGCTCCGCCATCCCGGGCACGATCGCCCTGTCGAGGCGCACGGCCGGCATCAGGTTGAGGTTGATCTCAGCCATCCAGCTCTCGTCGTCGAGCGCCGCGAAGCCGCCGCCGGGCGCGCTGGAGCCGCCGAGCACGTGGACCAGGATGTCCACCCCTCCGAGGATTTCGGTGGCAAAGGCGGCGAGATCGGCGCAGCCCTTCGCGGTGGTCAGCTCCGCCGGCAGGAAGTGGACCCCGTCGGGGATGCGCTCCGGCCGGGACCGGGCGCTCGTGACGACGCGCGCGCCCGCCGCCAGCAGCGAAGCGACGACCGCCTGGCCGATCCCTTTCGTGCCCGCCGTGACGACGGCGCGGCGGCCCGCCAGATCGATCCAGCCGCTCATCACGCGATCTCCAGGGCGCTGATCCGCCCGTCGCGGAGCGTGAAGCGGTGCTCGAGCGTGAGCGGGCTTCCGGGGAAGGAGCCCGAAACCTCCGTCGGGACGACCACGCGGCCGTCCCGCTCCTCCGCGCGGAGCGGGCGGGCCGTGAACGGCGTGCGGGTCATCGTGTCGACGCGCCATGCGCGGATCGCCGCCAACCCGCGATGCGTCTTGGCCTCGTCCTCGACGATGGCGTCCGTGGCGAAGATGGCGGCGAGCGTCTCGACATCGGCGGCCGTGTCCGACGCGAAGTAGGCGGCTACGGGCCCCGGCAGATCAGGCATCGGCTCATGTCCCTGCGATCGTTGCGAATGCGGGGGGGTTCGTCCTTACTGGAAGTCATGACAAGAACAGACGAAAAAGTTCGGTACTTACCCGAAGGTAAGCCCATCGCTCACACGCCTTTCTCGGCCGCGTCCGGGGTCGAAGAGGTCATCCGGATGCTCGAAGGGCGCTGGAAGCTCGTCATCCTGTTCCACCTGTTCGGTGGAAAGGTCCTTCGCTTCTCCGATCTCGAACGAGCGATCCCCGCGATCTCGCAGAAGATGCTGATCCAGCAGCTCCGGCAGCTGGAGCGCGACGGGATCGTGACGCGGATCGTGCATCATCAGGTCCCGCCGAAGGTCGAATATCGCCTCACCGACTGGGGCCAGTCGCTGTGCCCGGCCCTGGATGCGCTTCTGCAATGGGCCGAGACACGGCCTCCCGCCGAGGCGGGGCATGCGTCCGGAGCCGCGGATGGTGCGTTCCAGACATAAGCGCGAGACCAGGCGGGATCCAACTCCGTTCGCCCGGCCGGACAGGCGGAGCCCATGCTCCGCCCGCGAACCGTGCCGGACTGGGGCAGGGGCATTCGCTCAGCGCGATGCCCGGCCCGTGCCTTGGGCCGCCCGGTCGATGATTTCGGCGACCGCCTTGGGCTTGGTCAGGAAGACGACATGGCTGCCGGCGACCTCTTCCGTGACGGCGCCGATCCGGCGCGCGGCCTGGCGCAGCAGCCTCGGGTCGATCGCCGCATCCTCTGTGGCGACCACGGCCCAGCTCGGCTTGGTGCGCCACGCGGCCTGGGTGAGCTTGGCGGTCAGCGCGGCGATCGCGATCGGGACCTGGGAGTCCCGGAGGAAGGCCGCGTCGGCATCGCTCGTGTCCCCGGCGAAGCCGCTCTTGAACTTCGGCCCGTTCACGAAGGCGAACCCGTCCGACTGCTCCTCGATCACGAAGGTCTTCGGCAGCGGGAACTCGGCGTATTGGTCGAAGGTGGACTCGCCGGCATCGGGGGCGTGAGCCGCCACATAGACGAGGCCGGTCACCTTGGGGTCGGTCCCTGCCTCGGTGATCACCGAGCCGCCATAGGAGTGCCCGACCAGGATCGTCGGCCCGTCCTGCCGGTTGAGCACGCGCCGGGTGGCGGCCACGTCGTCCGCGAACGAGGTCAGCGGGTTCTGGACGACACTGACCCGGTACCCTCTCGCGGTCAGCTCGTCATAGACGCCGCGCCAGCCCGAACCGTCCGCAAAGGCGCCGTGCACCAGGACGACGTTCTTCGCCGGCTGCGCCGGGGCGCCGGCCGGGCCCGGCTGGGCGTGGGCAGTACCGGCGACGCCGGCTGCGAGAGCGGCGGCCGCGATGACATTCCGAATCCTCATGATCATGGATCCTTTAAAAGCGTGAGCGGTGCGGTATCGCTACTTCAATAAATAATATCGCGATATCTTTCTTAGTGAGCCCGCCCCAACGTGTCAAGCGAGATCCTTATCGCGACATTTATGTTTGCGGAGGACGGGTTATATGCAGCCCGGAGTGCAAGCCATGACAGACGAACCGAACCGCCCTCCCGACCTGGAGGACCAGCTCTGCTATTCGATCTACTCTGCAGAAATCGCGATCCAGCGCGCATACAAGCCTTGGCTGGACTCGCTCGGGCTGACCTATCCGCAGTACCTCGTGCTGAACGTCCTATGGGGAAAGGACGGGCAGAGCGTCGGCAGGATCGCCGAGCAGCTGGCGCTCGAATCGAGCACCGTCACGCCTTTGCTCAAGCGGCTCGAGGCCGCCGATCTGGTCCGCCGGGCCCGAAACCCTGAAAACGAGCGGCAGGTGATCGTCGCGTTGACCGATCGGGGGCGCGCGCTGCAATCCAGGGCCGGCTGTCTCGGCGACGCCCTGCTGAGGGCCTCCGGCCAATCGGCAGAGGAACTCGGAGAGCTGAACCAGCTCGTGAAGCGCCTCCGCGACGCAATCTACAGCAGCATCGGGGGCTGGAGCCTGGCACGCTCCTGATGCCGGCGGGCGGCTGCGGGCCTGCCTCGTTCGCGTCCCGACGAGCGGCGCCGCCACGGGACTTCGGCCCACCCATGCCCGCTCGGTCCCGCCGGGCGTCCGACCGGTCCTGAACCTTCCGCCTCTCTCGCGCGTCAAGTTACCGAACGGGAGACCGCAGACGGATGCAGAGGGACGGATCGGGCGTGGTCATGGTGACGGGCGCCTCCGCGGGAATCGGGCGCGCCGTGGCGACGGCTTTCGGCGAGATGGGCTGGTCCGTGGGGCTCCTGGCGCGCGGGCGGGATCGCCTGGAGAGCGCGGCCCGGGAGGTCGAGCGCGCGGGCGGGCGGGCGCTCGTGCTGCAGGCCGATGTCGCCAATCCCGACGACGTGGAGGAGGCGGCGGACCGCCTCGTTGCCGCCTTCGGCGGGCTCGACATGTGGGTCAACAACGCGATGGCGACGATCTACGCGCCCGTGGTCGAGCTCACCCCCGCCGAGATCCGGCGGGTCACGGACGTCACCTATCTCGGCCAGGTGCATGGGACGCTCGCCGCCCTGCGCCTGATGCGGCCGGCGGATCGCGGGACCATCGTGCAGGTGGGTTCCGCTCTCGCCTACCGGTCGATTCCGCTGCAATCGGCCTATTGCGCGGCCAAGGCTGCGGTTCGCGGCTTCACGGACTCGCTGCGCAGCGAACTCCTGCACGAGAAGAGCGGCATCCGGCTCACGATGGTGCAGCTGCCGGCCGTCGACACGCCGCAATTCGACTGGGCCCGAAGCCGCCTGCCGCGCGCCCTGCAGCCCGTCCCGCCGATCCATGAACCGCACGGCATCGCGCAGGAGATCGTCCGGGCCGCCATCGAGGCGCCGCGCGAGCTCTGGATCGGCAAGCCGGCCATCGAGGCGATCCTGGGAACGATGGTCGCGCCCTCCCTGATGGACCGCATGATGGCGCGCCGGGCCTGGCCCGGGCAGATGACGGAGGAGCCGGCGAAACCCCGGCCCGACAACCTCTTCGACGCACCTCCTGGCGATCCGGGGGCAGCCGGCCGCTTCGGCGCGCACGCGACGGCCCGCGGGGTGTCCGAGACCGCGGTGAGGGCAGGCCTCGGGCTCGCCTGCACGGTCGCTCTCGCCGGAGTTTCGGCACTGGCCTTCCGCCTCGGACAGAGGCGGTCGAAAGCGCTCCTTCGCCTGGGACGGGACCGTCACTGACGACTACGAGCTCGGCCGCGGCTTGGACCCGGACGACTTTCCGGGAATCCCTGCACGCGCTGTTAAGCAAGCCCGAGGGCGGGGAGGCGGCGTTAAGATCGCCTTCGTTCCTTGCGCCCTCTTTATGGCCGGCTCTTCCAGTCGGAACCGCGCATGTTCACCGTCATCGGCTGCCTCAGGGACGCGCACGACCCGTGGCTTGTCGGGCTCGCAGCTTCCATCTGTGCGCTCTCTGCAATCACGACCATCCAACTCCTCCGGCATGCCCGGAAGAGCGGCAGCCTGCGCGGGCGTGCACTCTGGATCGCCATCGGCGCCCTGTCGGGCGGGTCCGGCATCTGGGCGACGCATTTCATCGCCATGCTGGCCTTCGAGCCGGGCCTGCCGAGCGGTTACAATCTCCCGCTGACGATCCTTTCGCTGGTCTATGCCGTCACGCTCACGGGCGCCGGGCTCAGCATCGCCCTTACGCGCGGCCTGCCCGGCGCGGCCCCGATCGGCGGCGTGGTGCTGGGCGCAGGCATCGCGGCCATGCACTACACGGGGATGGCCGCCTACGAGGTCAGCGGCCAGATCTCGTGGGATCCGATCCTCGTCGCGGTGTCGCTTCTTCTGGGCGCCAGCCTT
Source organism: Enterovirga sp. CN4-39 (assembly GCF_049446235.1). Taxonomy (NCBI): domain Bacteria; kingdom Pseudomonadati; phylum Pseudomonadota; class Alphaproteobacteria; order Hyphomicrobiales; family Methylobacteriaceae; genus Enterovirga; species Enterovirga sp. CN4-39. The sequence continues at coordinate 136,511 of NZ_JBMSEF010000014.1, forward strand.
GGTGCGGGGGCCCTCGCGCTCTCATCGACGGGAAGCGCGCCGCGATCTCACCTCGTGGCGGCGCTCCTGCTGGTCCTCGCCATCTGCAGCCATCACTTCACCGCGATGGGCGCGGTCACGATCGTGCCGGACGGGTCCGTGGAGATCTCCGCCGCGGCCGTTCCGCCGCGCTGGCTGGCCGCGGTCGTCGCGCTTGCGAGCTTCGCCATCCTGCTGCTCGCCTGCGCGGCCGTCGCCCTCGACATCCGCGACCGCCGGCATGCCTCAAGAGAGCAGGACCGGCTGCGCAGTCTCGCCAACGCGGCCGTCGAGGGCCTTCTGGTCTGCACGGGGGACACGATCGTCAGCGCCAATGACAGCTTCGCGAAGCTGGTCGGCACCACGTCGTCCGACCTCATCGGAGCCTCGCTCTCGAACTTCCTCGCGGACGGCCCGACGCGCCTGTCGCTCGCGGCCAATCCGGACCAGGCCTTCGAAACGGAGCTCCGGGAGACCGGCGGTGCGAGGATCCCCGTCGAGGTGATCTTCCACCCCGTCTCGTACGGCGCCCAGCCGCATTACGCCGTAGCGGTCCGGGATCTCCGCGCCCGGCGACGGGCCGAAGGGCAGATCCGGTATCTGGCCCATCACGACCCGCTCACCGGCCTCGCAAACCGGGCCAGCTTCCACCGGCACCTCGATCAGGAGATCAAGCGCGCGAAGCTGGCGGGCACCAAGATCGCGGTGCTCTGCCTCGACCTCGACCGTTTCAAGGAGGTCAACGACCTGTTCGGGCACGCGGCGGGCGACAACATGCTCGTCCATGTCGCCAAGCTCGTGACTTCGGCGCTCGACGAGCCCAACCTTCTCGCCAGGCTCGGCGGCGACGAGTTCGCCATCATCGCGGAATGCGACCACGCCGTGTCCGCCGGGCGGCTCGCCGAGCGCATCCTCGAGGAGCTGCGGCGCGCGAACGCCGAAAGCTCCGGTCCGCTCGCCGCCATGAGCATCGGCATCGCCCTTTTCCCCGACGACGCCGGCGACCGGGAGGTGCTGCTCAGCTACGCCGACACCGCTCTCTACCGGGCAAAGGCCGAGGGCCGGGGCACATACCGCTTCTTCGAGCAGAAGATGGGCGCCGAGGTGCGCGAGCGCCGCCTGATCGAGCACGACCTCCGGCACGCGGTCGCCCGCAGCGAGATGCGGGTGGTGTTCCAGCCCCAGACCGACGTCAGCACGGGCGAGGTGGTCGGGTTCGAGGCGCTGCTTCGCTGGCACCATCCCGAGCGCGGATCGGTGTCCCCGGGGATCTTCATCCCCATCGCGGAAGAGAGCGGGTCGATCCTGCAGATCGGCGAATGGGTCCTTCGGCAGACCTGCCGCGAGGCGGCGAGCTGGCCGAGGCCCCTGTCCGTCGCGGTGAACGTCTCCGCCGTCCAGATCCACAGCCCCCAATTCGTGCAGACCGTGCACGAGATCCTCTACGAGACCGGGCTCAAGCCGGCCCGCCTCGAGATCGAGATCACGGAAACCGCCCTGATCCGGGACCCCAGCAGGGCGCAGGCGACCTTGCGCCAGCTGAAGGCCCTCGGCGTGCGCATCGCCATGGACGATTTCGGGACCGGCTACTCGTCGCTCTCGAACCTGCGCGCCTACCCGTTCGACAAGATCAAGATCGACGGCTCGTTCATCCGCGCCGTCGATACGAACGAGCAGACGGCCGCGATCGTGCGCTCGGTGCTCGGTCTTGGCCGCGGGCTCGGCCTGCCCGTCCTGGCCGAAGGCGTTGAGACCGACGGCGAGCTCAGGTTCCTGGCTGCCGAGAACTGCACCGCGGCGCAGGGCTACCTGATGGGCCGTCCCTCGCCGATCGAGACGTTCAGGGTCCACACGCATGGCGGCGGGGAGCCGCCGGACGAGCGCGCCGCCGCCTGATCTCAGCCCTCCTCACGCGGCGGCACGATCAGCCTCCCCGTCCATGGAGCTGGCGAGGCCGGCATAGTCGGTCTTGCCGGTTCCGAGCACCGGGATCGTGCGGCCGGCGAGAACCTCGCGCGGCAGCATGATCTCCGGCACGCCCTCCTCGGAGGCGACGCGCTGGAGGGTGGCGCGCGACAGGTCGGGGTCCTCGCTCAGGAGCACCACCGCCTCGCCCTTGCGGGCGTCCGGACGGGCGATCGCCGCGTGGCGAAAGCCCGGGGATGCGCGGGCAGCGAGGTCCTCCACGGCGCCGAGAGACACCATCTCGCCCGCGATCTTGGCGAAGCGTTTGGCGCGCCCCTTGATGGCGAGGAAGCCTTCCTCGTCGATCGCCACGATGTCGCCCGTGTCGTACCAGCCATCCTCGACGGGCTCGAGCTCGCCCGGCGCGGCGTCGCGGTAATAGCCGGCCATCACGTTCGGCCCGCGCACCACGAGCCGCCCGCCCTCGGGAATGCCCTGCACCGGCTCCAGCCGATGCTCGATGCCCGGCATGAGCCGGCCGACAGTGCCCGCCTTGAAGTGCATGGGCGTGTTGAAGGCGATGACCGGCGCGGTCTCGGTCGCGCCGTAGCCTTCCAGGATGCGCACCCCGAACCGCTCCGACCACGTCCGGCGCGTCTCGTCCGACACGCGCTCGGCGCCCGCGCCGACGATGCGGACGGAGTGGAAGTCGTAGGGGTTCGCCATCCGGGCATAGCCGCGCAGGAAGGTGTCCGTGGCGAAGAACACGGTCGCGTTGGTCTGGTAGATGAGCTCCGGCACGATCCGGTAATGGAGCGGCGAGGGGTACAGGAAGGTCTTGATCCCGGCGAAGACGGGCAGGAGCGTCCCGACCGTCAGGCCGAAGGAGTGGAACATCGGCAGCGCGTTGAAGACGATGTCGCGCGTGTTGAAGGCTATGCGGGCGCCGACCTGATGCCGGTTCGCATGCAGGTTCCGGTGGGTCAGGACGACGCCCTTCGGCGTGCCTTCCGAGCCTGACGTGAACAGGACGACCGCGGGCGCATCCGGGTCGCGGCGACGCGCGAAGGACCGCGGCGCAAAGGACTTGGCGAGGCCGGCGAGCTTGTCGAAGGTGCCGATGACCTCGCGCACATCCTCCAGGTAGACGATCCGCACCGATTTCGAGAGCTCGTCGGCGACCGCCTGGAGCTTGCCCTTCTCGATGAAGCGGCGGGAGGAGAGCACGGTCTCGACGCGCGCGATCCGGCAGGCCGCCGCCATGCCGGCGGCGCCCGCCGAGACGTTCAGCATCGCGGGCACGCGGCCGGTCGCCTGGAGGGCGAAGAAGGTGACGGCCGCGCCGACCGAGTTCGGCAGCATGATCCCGACCGTCTCGCCCGGCTGTGCCTCGCGCCGCAGCTTCGCGCCGAGCACGAAGGCGCCGGTCAGGAGACGGCCATAGGTGAGCGGGGCGAAGTCGATGTCCTCGAGGATGGCGTGCCCCCGCCCGTGGAGCGAGGCGGCATCCGCGAGGGCGGCGAACAGCGTCCGGTCGATGGCGGAGGTGACGAACATCATCTCCGACATCACGTCGTAGAGCCGCTGGCCCGCCGCCTTGCGCCGCGCGCGGCCTTTGAGCTCGGGCGGGACGGGGAGCCGTCGCGGCGGCAGGATCGTCATCGTCACCTTCGGCAGCGCGCGCCGGGCGACCCGGCCGGCGAGCCGCGTGAAGGCCGTATGCTGCAGGCCGTCGAGCCGCACGGGGATGATGTCCGCGCCGCTGCGGTCGGCCACGAGGCCGGGCCCGTCATAGACCTTCATCAGCGACCCGGTGACCGTGAGGCGACCCTCGGGGAAGATGACGAGCGTGCGGCCCTTCTCGACCTCGCGGGTGAGGGTCTTCAGGGCCATCGGGTTGGCCGGGTCCACGGCGGCGAAATCGACCAGTGACAGCAGCGGCTTCACCCACCAGCGCTTCGCGATCAGCGTGTCCACGGCAAAGACGGGATCGCCCGGCGTGAAGGCCGCGATGACGAGCCCGTCCAGGAAGGAGCTGTGGTTGGCCACGATGACGCGGCGCTCACCCGCAAGGGCCAGGTTTTCCTCGCCGCGGACCTCGACGTCGTAGAGCGCCGACAGGATCGCGCGCGTCACCGTCTTCAGCACCAGGCGGGAGAGGAGGCGCAGCATGATGAAGGCGGCGACGAGGTTCAGGGCCGCGAGAACGAGGGCCAGGGCCGGAACCGTGAGGCCGAGCCCGGAGGACAGGATCGCCGTCACGACCGCGCCCGCCACCATCATCAGCGAGTTGACGATGTTGTTCGCCCCGATCGTGCGCGCCTTGGCGTCTTCCGGGGCGGCATGCTGCAGGATCGCGAAGAGCGGCACCGCATAGAAGCCCGCGACCGTCGCCAGCCCGAACAGGATGGCGCCGATCAGCAGCGCGCCGGGCGTCGCGAATACCGCGCCGACGGACTGGCCCATGGCGGCGGGAGCCGGGAGGGCGGCCGCGGCGGCCGCGAAGACGGCGAGGCCGATCGATAGCGCGAGCGCCGCGAAGGGCACCGGGCGGGGGGTGATCTCGCCCTTGAGCCGCTTCGCGCAGAGCAGCGATCCGGCCGCGATCCCGACCGAGAAGATGGCGAGGAGGCAGCTCGCGACGGCCTCGCTGCCCCCGAGGTAATCCCGGGCGAGCGGGGGCACGAAGGACAGGAGCGTCGCGCCGATCACCCAGAACCAGGAGATACCCAGGATGGAGAGCCAAACGGTGCGGTTTCCGCGCGCCTCCCGCAGGACGGCGAGCGTCCCGGTCCCGTGCGGCGCCGCCTCGGCCGGGAGCGCAGGCGGGATGAAGCGCGAGGCGAGATAGCCGGCGGCCGCGAAGACCAGGAGCGCCCCCGACACGATCCCCGCGCCGCCTTCCGAGCCGATGAGGGATCCGCCGAGGATGCTGCCGAGGAGGATCGCCACGAAGGTCGCGCTCTCGACGAGTGCGTTGCCGGAGACGAGTTCCTCCGGCTGCAGATGGGCTGGCAGGAGCGCGTATTTCACCGGTCCGAACAGGGCGGCCTGGCAGCCGAGCAGGAACAGGACCGCGAAGAGCGGCATGAGATGGCCGCTGAGCAGCGCGCCGGCCGCCAGGACCATCAGGACGATCTCGAGGAGCTTCAGGCGGCGGGCGAGGACCGCCTTGTCCATGCTGTCCGCGAGCGTCCCCGCGAAGGCCGACAGGAAGATGAAGGGCGCCACGAAGGTCGCGCCCGCGAGCGCCGTGAGCGATGCCGGGTCCAGGCCGGACGCGGCGCCCGCCTGGAACGCGACCAGGAGCGCCATGGCCTGCTTGAAGAGGTTGTCGTTGAAGCCGCCCAGCGCCTGCGTCCAGAACAGCGGGGCAAAGCGGCGGGTGCGAAGAAGGTGAGCCGGAGCGCTCTGGTCCATGGCGGCCTCAATGTCCCCCTGGCGTCCTGCCTGTCGGAAACCTGACCCGCGGTGTGAGAAACCTGGGCCCGATCATCCCGGCCGGACGGCCCCGATCGGCGGATGTTATTTGAACATCGTTCATGAAAGGCCTAGAACGGGGTGCCGGCCCGCGCAAGAGGAAAAATGAACGTCGTTCAAAAAAAAGCACGAGGGCGCCCGCGGAAGGATTCGACGCAGAGAAACGCCGACCGTGCCGTCCTGGTCGCGGCTGCTGCGGAAATTCTGCGTGAGGGTGGGTCGCCAGCGTTCAGCGCGAGGGCCGTCGCAGAGCGAGCCGGGAGCGCCGTCGGCTCCGTCTACACGCAGTTCGAGAGCCTGGAGGCGCTGCGTCTCGAAGCCAATGCCGTGACCATGCGCGAGCTGCGCCGCACGCTGGCCGAGGCGCTGCCGGGCTGCGCTAGCGACGCCATGGAGGATCGGCTCCTCTGCCTTGCGGAAGCCTATCTCCGGTTCGCAGCCGACAACCACAATGCCTGGGCGGCGCTGTTCGAGCCGAGCACGATGACGGCGCCTCCCGAGATCGCCGCCGACATCTCGGCCCTGTTCGCGATCCTGGAGAGCGTGCTGAGGGAAGGGGGCGTCGAGGGCGAGGCCGAGATTTCCGTCATGGCGCGGACGCTTTGGTCGAGCGTCCACGGCATGGTCTATCTCGGCGAGACCGGCGGGCTGGGGCCGATCGGTTCGGAGGACGTCCGGCCGATGATCCACGCCCTCGTCCACGCGGTCGTGAGGGGCTTGTCCGCCGCGGCGGAGGCTTTGCCGCGATGATGCGGGATCCCGCTCCGGGGAGCGGGATCCGTGAGTGGCGGGCCGGCCGATCCTCTGGCCGGCCGCGGGGTCAGGCGGCCTGGAGCGCCGGCGGGAACAGGCTCACATGCGCGGTCTGCGCGGGCAGGCGGCGGCTCATCTGCTCCTCGAGCCAGAGCGTCGTGGCCCGGAGCCCCTCGAAGGAGGCACCGGACGCGACGCCCGTGCGGTCGAGCATGTAGACGAGATCCTCGGTGCCGATATTGCCGGTCGCCTCCGGCGCGAAGGGGCAGCCGCCGATCCCGCCGAGGCTGGCATCCAGCGCCGAGACGCCGGCCCGCAGGGCCGCGTCGGCATTGGCGTAGCCGGTGTTGCGCGTGTTGTGGAAATGCGCGCGCAGCTTCATGCCGGGAAGGGCCTCCCGGACGGCCGTGAAGCGCGTCTCGACGTCGTAGGGCGTCCCGACCCCGATCGTGTCGGCCAGCGACAGCTCGTCGGTTCCGATCTCCGCGATGCTGCGCGCGAGCTCCACCACCCGCTCGACCGGCACCTCGCCCTCGAAGGGGCAGCCGAAGGCCGCCGCGATCGTGACCGAGCGGAAGAGGCCCGCCGCCTTCGCGCGCGGCCCGATGGCTCGCCAGGTGTCCAGGTTCTGCTGGACCGTGGTCCCCTGGTTGCGCTGGCTGAAGGTCTCGCTGGCGACCGCCGCGAAGGTGATTTCGGCGAAGGCCCCCGTGGCGAGCGCCCGATCGAAGCCGCGCTCGTTCAGGACGAGGCCGGAGAGGCTGACCCCGGGGAGGCCCGCGACCCCCCGCATCACGTCCTCCGCGTCCGCCATCTGCGGCACGCGCTTGGGATGAACGAAGCTCGTCGCCTCGATGCGGCGCAGGCCGTTCTCGGCCAGCCTGCGGATCAGCTCGATCTTGATCTCGGTCGGAAGGAGCTGGCGATCGTTCTGGAGCCCGTCGCGCGGGCCCACCTCGACGATCTCAACCTGTTTCGGTCGCGCCTGCATTGCGGTGTCCTTCGTCATCATGCCGCCTTGCGCTGGCCCTGCCCGATCACGCCGGTCCGGGCAAGCTCGGCCATCCGGTCGGCCGTCATGCCCAGGAGACCGCCGAACACCTCGTCATTATGCTCGCCGAGATCCGGGCCGGCCCGCTTCACCTCGCCGGGAGTCATCGAGAGCCGCGGCGCGACGTTCTGCATCTTCAGCATTCCGAGCCGGGGATGGGCCACCTGGACGATGGTCTCGCGCGCCTTGAAATGCGCATCTTCCAGCATCTCGGGGGCGCGATAAATGTCGCCGCGCGGCACGCCGTGGCTGTCCAGCAGGGCTCCGAGCTCCTCGCGCTCGAAGCCGGCCGTCCATTCCGCGATCATGGCGTCGAGCTCGGCCTGGCGCTGGCCTCGCGCCGTGTGCGTGGCATAGCGCGGGTCCTCGGCCAGCTCCGGCCGGCCCATCGCGGCCGCGAGGCGCTTGAACACCGTATCCTGGTTGGCGGCGATCAGGACGAAGACGCCGCTCTTCGTCGGGTAGACGTTGGAGGGCGAGATGTTCGGCAGGATGGAGCCGGTGCGCTCACGGATGTAGCCGGTCTTGTCGTACTCGGTGACGAGGTTCTCCATCACGGCGAGGACCGCCTCGTAGATGGCGCTGTCGACGATCTGGCCATGGCCGGTGCGGTCACGCGCGTGCAGGGCCATGAGGCCGCCGAGGCAGGCGAAGGTCGCCGCCAGCGTGTCGCCGATCGAGATGCCGGTGCGGGACGGCGGGTTCGACGGGTCGCCCACCACATAGCGCAGCCCGCCCATCGCCTCGCCGATCGCCCCGTAGCCGGCATTCTTCGAATAGGGACCAGTCTGCCCGTAGCCGGAGACGCGGATCATGATCAGGCGCGGATTGATGGCCGACAGCGCCTCGTAGCCGAGGCCCCACTTCTCCATCGTGCCGGGGCGGAAATTCTCGATCAGGATGTCCGAGCGCCGCACGAGGTCGCGGATGACGTCCTGCCCCTCGGGCACGCGGGCATTGATCTCGATCGACTTCTTGTTGCGGGCGATGACGGGCCACCAGAGCGACTGCCCATGCGGCTTCTCGCGACCCCATTCGCGCATCGGATCGCCGGCGCCGGGCTGCTCGATCTTGATCACCTCGGCCCCGAAATCGGCAAGGAGCTGGCCGCAGAAGGGGCCGGCGAGGAGTTGTCCCATCTCCAGCACGCGCAGGTCGGAGAGGGGGCCGCCCTGGACGGGCTTTGGGGAGGTGGTGGCGTCGCTCATTCGTGTCTCTCTGTTCTTGTTGGTTACAGGGCGCGATCGTTCAGGTGATGTCGGCTTCGACGGCGGAGAGTGCCGCGCGGGCAACCTCCATGTCTTCCGAATAATGCCCGCCGCTGACCCCGATCGCGCCGATCATCTCGTCGTCGATGCGGATCGGATAGCCGCCACCGAAGATCGTGAGTCGTGGCGTGTGGGTTATTCCGTGCAGAAGCGGTGGGTCATTCTTCACGAAGTCCCACCAGACGTGAGTCGCGATGCCGAAGGCACTTGCCGTATAGGCCTTGTCCTGCGCGATTCCAATCGACAGGTGCGCGGCACCGTCCATGGCGAGGAAAGCCTTGAGCTGACCGGCCTCGTTCGTGATCGCGATGCACATCTTCTTCTTGAGTTCTTCGGACTTGGCGACCGCCGCCTTGATCATGCGTTTGGCGGTTTTCTCGTCGATGGTGTGCTTCACGATCGGCATTACGTCGTCTCCTCCTTCGGCCATGGCCGATCAAACCTTCCGGGCGATGCTGTGCGCCTCGACGAGCGCCACCGGCAGGCGCCGTGGCGCATAGGCATCCCCGACCAGGAAGGTCCGATCGAAACCGGCTGCCTTCAGCTCGCGATGAAGCCCGTTGCGGGCCCGCTGGTAGCCCGTCCAGATCACGGCGCTGGTGTGCGGCAGGACGACCTCGCGGCCCGTGAGATAGTGCTTGAGCACCGCCGCGCCGTTCTCGACCCGGTCGACGAACATGGAGGTCCTCTGCTCGGCGCCCGCCTCGTCGAGCGCCTTGAGGGTCGCGATGCGGGACACCATCGGGAGCTCGCGGAAATTCTCGAAGAACCGCGACGTGACCGTGAACGACAGGCCGTAGCTGCGCGCGAGGGCGGCGGCGGCCTCGGCGATGGAGGAGGCCCAGAAGTATCCGTCCTCGTCCATGAGGACGAGGTTCCGTCCAAGGGACGGGACGCGCTTCAGGTCGTCGGGCCCGGTGGCGGCGATCACCGGGACGGAGCCGTCTCCGGGGAGCGTCGGCGCAAGCGCCTCGGCACCCGCCGCAATGATAATCGCGTCCGGGGCGTCCTCCTGGATCCGGGCGAGGGTCGCCTCCTGCCCCAGGCGGATCTCGACGCCTTTCCGGCCGGCCTCTGGGATGAGGAAATCGATCACGTGGCGCAGTTCGGCGTTGTTCGGCAGCCGATGCGACCAGGCGACCTTGCCGCCGAGGACGTGGGATTTCTCGTAGAGCGTCACGCGATGGCCGCGCTCGGCCGCGACCCGGGCCGCCTCCAACCCGGCGGGCCCGCCGCCGACGACGACGATCCGGGTCGGCGGCGCCGGGGAGTGGTGGCGGAAGGCATGCTCCCGCCCTGCGACCGGATTGGTGGCGCAGCCGATCGGCTCGCCGGACGAGATCCAGTCCCAGCACTGGTTGCAGGCGATGCAGCGCCGGATCTCGGCCGTGCGCCCCGTCTGCGCCTTGGTCGGCCATTCCGGGTCGACGATGAGCGCGCGGCACAAGCCGACCATGTCGCCATCGCCGGACGCGATGATGTCCTCCGCCTGGTCCGGCATCTGGACGCGGGTGCTCTGGACGACGACGGCATCGCCCACGGCCGCCTTGATGCGGCGCTGGATGTCCCGGTAGCTCTCCTGCGGCCAGTGGCGATCGGGCAGGTGCGTCTCGATCGTGTTGAAGTTGCCCTGGCTCAGCGAGATGTAGTCGACCAGCCCCTCCGATACGAAGAGCTGCGCGATTTCGCAGGCGTCGTCGATCGTGATGCCGCCCGGCGTGAATTCCTCCACGCCCATCCGGTAGCCGATGACCGAGTTCGGCCCGAGCCGCCTGCGGACGAGCTGAAGGATCTCGCGCGGGAAGCGCAGCCGGTTCTCGAGCGAGCCGCCATAGCGGTCCGTCCGCGTGTTCGAGAAGGGCGACACGAACTGCCCGATGAGGTGGCCCTGCGCGCCGTGGATCTCGACGCCGTCCGCATCGGCGTCGCGGGCGTTCACGGCGGCGCTCGCGAACCACTCCACCATCTCCTCGACCTCCTTGGTCGAGAGGGCGTGCGGGGTTCCGCCGCTGCGCGGGCAGGCGATCTCGGAAGGCGCCAGGAGCGTACCGACGCGCCGGCCGAGATGCTGCCGCCCGCCGTGGTTCAGCTGGACGACGAAGAGCGATCCGGCCTCGTGCAGCGCATCCGATATCCTGCGCAGGCCGGGGATGACGCCGCGGTCGAAGAGCGGGATCGCGTTCGGCACCACGGCTTCGAGCGGATGCAGCCGGACCGCCTCGCTCACGATCGTGCCGGCGCCGCCCTGCGCAACGGTCCTGTAGAAGGCGAGCATCCGGCCGCGCACCCTGTGGCGCTCGGCAAGATTCGAGGTCGTTGCCACGCGCATCACGCGGTTCTTGGCAACCTTCGGTCCGAGCCCGATGGGCGAGAACAGGTGCGGATATGTTTCAGTGTACGCCACGCCGGGCTCACGGCAATGCGCGTGCCACACGCGGTGCTGCGTAAGTCTTTGTTTTTGCTTCGAGTTGACGGAGTGCCTGTCGGGCGTGCTACGTTTCAGGGCGGCGCGTGAGACGCCGTTGAAACGCGGGGGACAAGCTGGTGCAAGGGCGGATGGCGGAAGCGGACGGCCGGATCAGGCTCTGCTTCCTGAGTTATCGCCATCTCAGCCGTCTCGCCCGATCGGTGATCGAGGAATACGAGGACCGGGCCGAGATCGAGGTCATCGACGAGTCCTTCGAGGCCGCGCTGGCGATCGCCCGGGCGCGGGAGCGCAGCGGCAGCATCGACGCCTTCATCAGCGCCGGCGCCAATGCCAGCTTCCTGCGCGGCTCGCTCGCGACGCCGGTCGCCGTCATCAAGGTCACCGGCTACGACACGCTGCTCGCGATGCTGAAGGCGCGCGAGATCACGAAGCGGGTCGCCGTCGTCAATTACCGCCAGACCGTGCCCGAACTCGACCAGGTGCGCGACCTGCTGCGGATCGAGGTCGCCCAGAAAGCCTATCGCACGCCCGGCGAGGCGCAGGAGGCGGTGCGCGAACTCGCGGCGCAGGGCTATCCGGTCGTGATCGGGTCGAGCATCGTCTGCGAGAGCGCCGAACGGGAGGGGCTGGCCTCCATCCTGTCCTATTCGCTCTCGTCCGTCCGCCAGGGCATCGACGACGCGCTCGAACTCGGGCGTGTCGCGCGCCTCGAGGCGGCCCGCTACGCGCAGCTCAACGGGGTGCTCCAGAGCCTGGACGAGGCGGTGCTGGCCGTGGACCGGCACCATCGCATTGTCGCTCTGAACACCCCGATGGAGCGCCTGCTGGGTGGCAGCCGGCCGGAACTTCTGGGCGAGCGCCTCGACAGCTACGATCAGGAATTGTCGCTTCTCGACACGCTCGAAAGCGGCCAGCCCGAACGCGGGCGGGTCATCCGCGTCGCGCGCCGCGACTGGATCCTCGGGCGAACGCCGATCAGGGAGCGCGGCCAGATCACGGGCGCGGTCCTCACCCTGCACGATGCCCGATCCATCCGCGAGGCGGATACGAGCCTCAGGACGCAGAAGCGGCGGGAGAAGTCCCCGACCGCCCGCTACAGCTTCGCCGACCTCAAGGGCAGCTCGCCTGCGCTCCTGCGTGCGCGGGACACGGCCCGGCGCTTCGCCGCGACCGACATCACGGTCCTCCTCTCGGGCGAGAGCGGCACCGGCAAGGAACTCTTCGCCCAGGCGATCCACAGCGCGAGCCGGCGGGCCGACCGGCCCTTCGTGGCCGTCAATTGCTCTGCCTTCCCGGAGACGCTGCTCGAGAGCGAGCTCTTCGGCTACGAGGAGGGCGCCTTCTCCGGGTCGCGCCGCGGCGGCAAGCCGGGCCTCTTCGAGGCCGCCCATACCGGCACGCTGTTCCTGGACGAGATCGGCGACATGGCGCCCGCGCTCCAGACCCGGCTGCTGCGGGCGCTGCAGGAGCGCGAGGTCGTCCGGCTCGGCGGCGTCGCGCCGATCCCCGTCGACGTCCGCATCATCGCGGCGACGCACCAGCCGCTCGACATCCTCATCCAGGAGCGGCGGTTCCGGTCGGACCTCTACTATCGCATCAACATCCTGCGGCTGCAGATCCCGCCTCTGCGAGAGCGGGCGGAGGACGTGGAGGAACTCGCCAGGACCTTCCTGGTCCGATGCCTGCGGCGGCTCGGATCGGAGCTCGACGAGGGCGCATTCGCTGCGCTCCTCCCGCGCTTCCTCGCCTATGGCTGGCCCGGCAATGTCCGGGAACTCGAGAACATGTGCGAGCGCCTGGCGGTGCTGCTGGCCGGCGGCGGCGACGGGGAGATCGCGGCCTTCTCGCCGGAGGTCCTGGCCCAGGACTGCCCGGAACTCTTCGCGCCGGCCGAGAGGGACCACCAGATCGCGCATGCGGGGGATTGGCGTGAGCGCCTCGACCAGGTTCTCGCCGAGACCGGTGGGCATCGTCAGGAGACGGCCCGTCGCCTCGGGATCAGCCGGGCCACGCTCTGGCGGCATCTGCAGGCTATGGGTCGGGACGGGACCGAGTCTGAAACGTTTCACGAGACGGGTCTGGTTGCGCCGTGAAACAGGCGTGAGGAGCTGGGCCGGCGGCGGCCGGCCTGGAATTGTCTCGTTCTTACAATGACATAGGGGGTGAGGGCGAGATTCCGGGCCGTGGCACGGCGATTGCGCTCACCGGGGCGGATGCGAGTATCCGCCGAGAGCAAGACGCTCCGGCCAGGGAGGAATGGTTGAGGCAGCTCGACCTCTTGTTCAACGCCGTATGGCTGCTGGTCGGAGTCGCGGTCTGCGCGACATCGCTCAGCCTCGGCGTGCTCGGCCCCTCCGGTCCGGATTCCGGTTTCTTCCCGCTCCTCGCCGGGCTCGCCATGGCGGTCGGAGCCTCGCTCCTCCTCGCCACCCGCGCCCACGCTCATTCTGATTTCGAGCCGTTCTTCCCCGAGCCGACTTCGCTGCGGCGCGTTCTGTTCGTGCTCGCCACGATGGTCGCCATGGTGGCGGCGCTCCCGTGGGTCGGCTTCAACCTCTCCGGCATCCTGGGAATGCCGCTGCTCATCAGGACGGTCGGCCGGCCGAGCTGGATCTTCTCCGTCCTGTTCGGCCTAGTCTCGACGCTGGTCGTCTTCTACGTGTTCAACACCCTGCTCGGGATGACGCTCCCGCGCGGGCCATTCGGGTTCTAGCGGTGGAAGCTGTCTCGGGCCTCGCGAACGGCTTTGCCCAGGTCCTCACCGGGACCAACCTCTATTATTGTTTCATCGGCAGCCTCGTCGGCACGCTCATCGGCGTCCTGCCTGGCATCGGCCCGCTCGCGGCCATGTCGCTGCTTCTGCCCGCGACCGCGGCCCTGACCCCGGTCGCCGCCATGTCGATGCTCGCGGCGCTCTTCTACGGCGCCATGTATGGCGGCTCGACGACCTCCATTCTCGTGCGGATCCCCGGGGAAGCGGCCTCGGTGGTCACCTGCCTCGACGGCTAC
>NZ_JBMSEF010000015.1:0-140714 GCF_049446235.1 Enterovirga sp. CN4-39
CGGGGCGGGCAGTGTCGTGACGAAGGACGTGCCGCCGAACGTGATCGCCGCAGGCGTTCCCTGTCGGGTAATCCGCTCAATTACGGAAGCTGATCGGACCGGCTTCAAGTCTGCTTAGGGTCGTTGGCCGACGCCGCTGCACGCTCCCAATACGCTGGCCAGGCCGGCCGAACGCAATACAGAAAGCTCGGGCCGCTTGTCGGGGTTCACGCCCGCCGGCACCACCGTTCCCCCCGACGACAATCTCCCGGACTGGAAGGCCTCGGGCCGAAGTCCGGACGACCCCGGATCGTCTGCTTCATCGAGCGGCACCCGCAGGCAGTCCGCTGCGGAGCGGGTCGGGCGTACGAGAGCGGACCGAGGGGCGGGCATTAACCTTTGTACCTGCCGCCGCCCTCATTCGTTGCCACAGACACCCGATGAATCACTTCGAGCGCGACATTCGTATGATCGAAATGTCGGCGAACACAGCCGAGGTCCGCCCCGCACGTCCGCATGGCTGCGATGTGCTCGCGCGGGCGCTTGCCCCGTTCCGGATCGAGGCCGGCGAGTTGGGCGCTCGGACGTCTGTTCTTGGATCTTTTGCGGCGCGACTGGGTTGAGGACCTTCGACCATGCCTCGCTTCTACTTCGACCATCGTAATGGACCTGATCTCGTCTCTGACGAGGAAGGGATCGATTGCCACGACGCCTGCCAGGCGCGCGATCTGGCCATCCGGGCGCTCGGTGAAGTGGCAAGGGAACGATTGTCCGGGCCGGAGCACCGCGAACTCGCGATCGATGTCTCGGACGAGAGCCGGAATCCCCTGTTCTGCGCCGCTGTTTCCTTTCGGCTGAAGATCATCGGATGAACAGGCCTTCGATGCCCGGCAATCCCGCTTTCGGCGCTTAGACGGCGACCCAAGTGAAAATGACCGGTCTCGTGTAGCCGGCGGGCGGCGGCAGGCGCTCCGCAACATCCTGGAAAGCGTCAGCGGACGGCATCGGCTGCGCCTGCTCGCAGCGAACCTGTCGAACATCCGACGTTAAACGTCAGATCTTTGTTGCCTGCTGCGGCAAGACGTGCCAGCTTTGCCGCAATCACCGCCGCAGAGCGGGTGCTGGGAGGACAGTCATGCACCGGCATGACGCATGCGCGCCGCATGGCTGCGCCCGAATTCCGAAGACCGACGAGGGCGGCCGCTGATGCAGGCGCCGCTCGGCCCGCGCGCCGGCACGAAGCCCGGCAAGATCGGCAAGGTCGTTGCCAATCTCGGCGGCGGCATCGCCAGGGGCGAGTTTCCGCCCGGCGCGCCCCTTCCCCCCGAACACGACCTGGAAGCGCGCTATGGCGCGAGCCGCGGCGTCGTGCGCGAGGCCGTGAAGATCCTCGCCACCAAGGGCCTCGTGACGGTCCGGCCGCGGCACGGCACGCATGTGCTGCCGCGCCGCGACTGGAGCCTGCTGGACCGGGACGTCCTGCAATGGATCCGGGCCGGGGGCATCGACCGCGAGTTGCTCGTCGCCCTCGACGAGACGCGCCGCATCATCGAGCCCGGCGCCGCCGCGCTTGCGGCAGAGCGGGCCGGCCCCGACGACAAGCTCCGCATCCGCCAGGCCTATCACCGGATGGAAGAGACGGTCGGCGACCTGGAGGCCGCCATCGAGGCCGACAAGGCCTTTCACCTCGCGATCCTCCACGCCACGCATAATCCGGTGCTCGCCAGCTTCCGCGCCGGCATCGACGCGATCCTCAGCGCCGTGTTCGACGTCGCGGCCCCCCTGCTCGAGGGCAACCTGCCGAACCACCTCGCCGTGCTGGAGGCGATCGAGCGGGGCGAGCCCGAGACGGCACGCGAGTGGATGAACCGTCTCCTGAACCAGACCCGGGATGCGCTCGCGGCAGGCGAGAGGGACAAGCGAGACGCCGCGGCATGACACGGAAGGCGACCTATCTTCCCGACCTGTTTGCAGGTCGCTCCGTCCTCGTGACGGGCGGCACGAGCGGGATCGGCCTCGCCTGCGCGCGTGCCTTCCGGGATCTCGGCGCGTCCGTCACGGCGACGGGAGCCACGGCGACGGAGCGGGAGCGCGCCGCCGCGGAGGCGGCGAATGCAGGGATCGGCTTCGAGACCCTGGACGTCCGCGATCCGGCCGCGATCGAGGCCGCGATCTCGGCCATGCCGAATGTAGACGTGCTGGTGAACGCGGCCGGCATGATCCGGCGGGATGCGGAGCACGATCCGGAGGTCTTCGCGGACGTCGTCGCCGTCAACCTGACGGGCACGATGCGGGTCGCGTCCGCCGCGAAGGCGAAGCTCGCGGCTTCCGGCGGCTCCGTGGTGAACCTCGCCTCCATGCTGACCTTCTTCGGCGCGCCGCGCGGCCCGGGCTACAGCGCCTCGAAGGGCGGCGTCGGCCAGCTCACCAAGAGCCTCGCGGCGGCCTGGGCCAAGGACGGCATCCGCGTGAACGCGGTCGCGCCCGGCTGGATCGCCACGGCCCTCACCCAGGCCCTGCAGGACGATCCCGAGCGTTCGGCGCCGATCCTCTCCCGCACGCCGATGGGCCGCTGGGGCACGCCCGAGGAGGTGGCCGACGCGGTCGTCTTCCTCGCCTCGCCCGCCGCGCGCTTCGTCACCGGCGCCATCCTCGCCGTCGACGGCGGCTATCTCACGATCTGATCGGAGCACCTCCATGTCCGACGCCCCGGCCAATCCGAAATGGACTCCCTACCGGCATCCGCAGCCCAAGGAATCGCCGCCCGAGCTGATCGTCCCGAACGCGATCCCGACGGACGAGCGCATCTGGGTTCCGGTGGAGGAGAATGTCTGGTTCCGCCCGCTCCTGATGTGCGTGTCGCGCGGCTACTGGATGAACCTCCTGAAGGTGCGGAAGTCCGGCGTGCTGTCGCGCCACCGGCATCCCCTGCCGGTCCACGGCTTCGTGCTGAAGGGCGAGTGGCGCTACCTCGAGCATGATTGGGTCGCGACTGAGGGCGGCTACGTCTACGAGGCGCCCGGCGAGACCCACACGCTCGTCGTCGACCCCCATGTCGAGGAGATGATCACGCTGTTCCAGGTGAACGGCGCGATGATCTATGTCGACCCGGACGGCAATACGACCGGCTACGACGACGTCTTCACCCGTATCGACAAGTGCCGCGCCCACTATTCCACGAACGGCCTGGGCGCCGACTACATCGACCAGTTCATCCGATGAGCGCTCCGGCGAGTTCCATCGCGGCGCGTGCGCCTTTCGCTGGCTCGCCCATCTCGCGGCGGGTCGCCGGCGCGGTGACGTTCCTCCTGCCCCTTCTCTGCCTTTTCCTGCTCTGGCCGGTCGTCACGAACGTGTTCGACGTGAACCCGCGCGTGTTTCCGGGCGTCGGCATGGTCTGGGGTGCGCTGGTCGAGTCGCTGCGGGACGGGAGCCTCTTCGCCCATGTCGGCGCGAGCCTCGGCCGCGTGCTCGTCGGCACGGCGCTCGGCATCCTGGTCGCGGTCCCGCTCGGCATCGCCATGGGCGTCAGCACCGGGATCTCGACCTTCCTGACGCCGCTCTTCCGCTTCTTCTCCGTCCTCGCCGGCATCGCCTGGATCCCGATCGCGACGCTGTGGTTCGGCTACGGGTTCGGGGCGATCACCTTCGTGATCTTCAACGCCGTCTTCTTCATCGTCACCTACAACACGCTGCTCGGCGTCTCCGCCATCCCGATGCGGCTCCGGCATGCCGCCGCCTCGCTGGGCGCGGGCCGCTGGAGCATGCTGACCGAGGTGCTCCTGCCGGGGGCCCTGCCCAACATCGTGACCGGCATCCGCACCGGGCTCGGCTTCGCCTGGCGCGGGCTCATCGCGGCCGAGATGATCGCGACCAATGTCGGGCTCGGCTACATGCTCTTCGTCGCCCGAGACTTCTACCGGACCGAGGTGATCGTGCTCGGCATGATCGTCATCGGCGTCCTTTGGCTCCTCATCGACCGGCTGCTGCTCGCGCCCCTCGAACGCGCCACGATCGAGCGCTGGGGCCTGGTGACCCGCTCATGAACCCCGCCCTGCAAGCCTGGGGCTACTATGCCCGCTGGACCGCGCGCTGGCCCGCCCTCGCCGCGCTCGTGCCCTTCATCCCCGTGGTCGCGCTCTGGTGGCTGGTCGCCTCCCTCCAGGTCTTCCCGCGCGCCTTCTTCCCGGGGCCGGTGGAGGTCGCGAAGGGTTTCGTCGACCTGACCTACAAGGGCATCCTGCCGGCCTACCTGGAGGACTCGATCGGCCGCCTGGCGCTCGGCGCCGCGTTCGGCATGGCGATCGGGATCCCGCTCGGCATCCTGGTCGGCCTGAGCCAGACGGCCTATCGCGCAACCTGGCCGATCATCCTGTTCTTCCAAGCGATCGGCGACATCGCCTGGCTGCCGATCCTCCTGATCTGGTTCGGCTTCGGCATCACGACGATGACCTTCGTCATCGTCTACACGGTGATCTTCCCGGTCGTGTTCAACACCGTGCTCGGCGTGCGCTCCGTCCCGCGCGACCTGCCGCGGGCGGCGCTCAGCCTCGGGGCTCCGCGCTGGCGGGTGCTGACGGAGGTGATCCTGCCCGGCGCGCTGCCGAACATCGTCACCGGCCTGCGCAATGGGCTCGGCTACGGCTGGCGCGCCCTGATCGCGGCCGAGATCATCGTCGGGACGAGCGGCATCGGCTTCATGATGTTCGACGCGCGCCGCGCCGGCTCGGCCATGGAGATCGTGCTCGGCATGATCGTGCTCGGCCTCCTCTGGTACGTGGTCGATGCCTGGATCCTCGCGCCCATCGAGCGGGCGACCGGGCAGCGCTGGGGGCTGGTGCAGCGTGTGTGAGGTCGCTCGCATCGTCCTCCTCTCCCCGCTTGCGGGGAGAGGGCCTGCCCTCGGGCTCGGACCCGAGGGTCGAGCAGCCCGCAGCAGCGGGCGTCCGGGTGAGCGGCAACGGCCTTCGCTCGCAAGCCCCTCATCCGGTTGCGCTGACGCGCAACTCGACTTCTCCCCATCGGCGACGGGGAGAAGGGGAGACAGGCAATGAAGTCCCTCGAGATCCGCAACCTGCAGAAGACCTATTTCGACCCCTATGCGGGCACGAACGTCACGGCCGTTCACGATGTCTCGCTCGATATCCGCGAGGGCGAGTTCGTGTCGGTGGTCGGCCCCTCCGGCTGCGGCAAGACCACGATCCTGAACATGGTGGCGGGATTCCTGCCGGTGACCGGCGGGGAGATCCGCGTCGGCGGCCGCCCCGTGAAGGGGCCGGGCGCCGATCGCGGCGTCGTGTTCCAGTCCTTCGCGCTGTTTCCCTGGAAGACCGTGCTCGACAATGTCGGGTTCGGGCCGAAGATGCGCGGCGTCGCCAAGCCCGAGCGCGACCGGATCGCGCGCGAATACCTGGCGCTCGCAGGGCTCTCGCATGCGGCGGAGCGCTACCCGAACGAGCTCTCCGGCGGCATGCAGCAGCGGGTCGGCGTGGTGCGGGCCCTCGCGAACGACCCCGACGTCCTGCTGATGGACGAGCCCTTCGCCAGCGTCGATGCGCAGACCCGCATGACGCTGCAGGAGGAGCTGACCCGCATCTGGCAGGAGAAGCAGCACACCGTGCTCTTCATCACGCACGATGTCGCCGAGGCGGTGTTCTTGGCGGACCGCGTGGTCGTGCTCTCGAAGGGCCGCGTGCTGCGCGACATCCCGGTCACGCTGTCCCGGCCGAGGGTCTGGGACGAGGTCACGGAACAGGACGAGTTCAAGCGCCTCTCGGCCGAGGTGCTGCAGATGGTCCGCTCGGCATGAAGCTGCTTCGGGCGGTCCTTGCCTCCACGCGGGGCCGCATCATCCTGGCGTTCCTTGCCGTCTATCTCGGCTGGCAGGGCTGGCTGACGCTGGCGGCAACGGGAAAGGTCGCGCCCGAGCTCCGGGAGGGGCGGCCGCGCGTCAACGTCCTGGTGACGCTGTCCTTCCCGCCCGAGCGATTCCACGTGCTCGAGATGCAGCGCTTCGGCCGCGTCTCGGGCACCGAGGACAACTCCGTCGAAGTACGGGGAGTGAAACAAGACGATCTCAACGCCGTCGCCCGCCCCTACTGGGTGCGGCGCGTCGGCCCAATGGAAGAGGGAGGGTAACGGATGAGACGACGCGAGTTTCTGGGGGCATCGGTTGCGGCCGCGGCGCTGGTCGGGGCCGGCGCCGCACGGGCGCAGGAGATGACGAAGATCAAGGCCGGCATGGTCTCGGCGATCGACCAGATCGGCCTGCCGATCGCACTCGAGCGCGGCTTCTTCGAGAAGTACGGGCTCGACGTGGAGATCGCCCGGCCCTACGCGACCGGCGTCGACGCCCTGAACGCCCTGCAGGCCGGCGAGACGCAGATCGTTCAGGTCGGCGTGCCGATGATCGGAGCCGTCCTGCGTGGGATGGATCTCATGGCGCTCGGCAATTTCTCGGGAAGCGCCGCAAAGCTTGGCTCTGATTCGACCATGGCGCTGATCGCGAGCGATGCGTCCGGGATCAAGAAGGGCGACCTTGCCAGCCTGAAAGGCAAGAAGATCGCAACATCCTTCGGGACGATCAACCACCTCTACATCCTGGCGTTGATCGAGAAAGCGGGGCTCACGCCGAACGACGTCACGCTCGTCAACACGCCGCCGCCGGACATGACCGTGGCGCTGCTCTCGAAGGGCGTCGACGCGTTCTCCGCCTGGGACCCGTGGCCGATCGTGGCCGTGAAGGACGTACCCGGCGCGGTCGAGATCATCCGTGGCGGCGAGGTGATTTCGTATATCGGCTTCAACGTCGCGACCCGGGACTGGATCGCGAAGAACGGCGCCACGATCGAAAAATTCCTCGCCGGCGTGTCCGAGGCCGACCAGTGGATGCGGAAGAACCCGAAGCGCGCCGCGCAAGTGGCGACCCGCTGGGTGCCCGGCCTCAAGATCGAGATCGCGGAGGCCGCCATGGAGTTCAACATCCAGCAGGCGGACCGGCGGCTCTCGGCCAATAACTATGCCGGGCTGCACGCCGCCCAGCAGCGGCTGCACCGGCTCGGCTTCCTGAAGGACACCTTCGACGTGAACAAGCACATCGAGCCGAAGCACATCCTGAAGGTGATGGCCGACCATCCGGGGCTCTTCGCCGACCTGCCGCCGATCCCGGAGGCCGCGCAGATCAAGCCGGGCTACGTCTTCAAGGCCTGACGGCAAGTCCCACTTCTCTTAACCGTCTTCCCACTTCGCGGCGGCCCGGCACCACTATGTTGCCGGGCCGCAACGCTTTTCGGATTTGTGCTCTCTCGCAGTCAAACCCCTGTTAACCGGAGTACGGGCATTCGGTAACGATCGTAGCTGCGTAGAGAGAGCGACGGCCGAATGCCATTCGCCTTCACCCCCGCCCAGACCATCCGCCGCGCCATGCGCGGGATCGCCGTTGCGGGAGTGGCCTTGGCGCTCGCTTCCTGCGCTCAGAACACCTCCTCCTACGGCAAGCTCGGGGATGTCAGGCCCCATCCCGGCGTCGAGAAGGCGCACAGGATGCCGGTCCAGGGCATCGACGTCTCCCGCTGGCAGGGCAAGATCGACTGGGCTTCGGTCGCATCCTCGGGCAAGCGCTTCGCCTTCATCAAGGCCACCGAGGGCGGCGACCACATCGATCCGCGCTTCATCGAGAACTGGTACGGCGCGAAGGACGCCGGGATGGTGCGTGGCGCCTATCACTTCATGTTCTGGTGCCGTCCCGCGGCCGACCAGGCCCGCTGGTTCAAGCAGAACGTGCCGAACGACCCCGATGCCCTGCCGCCCGTGCTGGACGTCGAGTGGAACGGCGAGTCGAAGACCTGCCCATACAAGCTCGACAAGGAGACCGCGCTGGGGATGATCCGGCACATGCTCCACGAGATGGAGCGCCACACCGGCAAGCGCCCGATCATCTACACCGATATTCCGTTCCACGAGGATGTCCTCGAGGGCGAACTCCTCGACTATCCGCACTGGATCCGCTCGACGGCCGCGGAGCCGCACCATCGCTACCGCGATCGGAAGTGGACGATGTGGCAGTTCACGACGACCGGCCGCGTCCCCGGCATCAAGGGCGACGTCGACCGCAACGCCTTCTATGGCAGCGAGAAGGACTGGCGAGCCTTCCTGCAGAACGATTGCGATCCGCGCCACACCTGCCCGTCGACGCGTTACGCCTCGAACTGAGCAGGACTCCACAAAGTCATTCGGTCTGAGGGCCCGGGCATTCGCCCGGGCTTTTCGATTCCTGATCAGGCGCGCCTGACATTGATCGGCAGCGGGAACCCGCGGCGGAACTCCGCCAGGTTTTTCTGCAGGGCCGAGTTCATGAAGTACTGGCCGAGCGGGATGTAGGGCACGTCCTCGAAAACCTGTGCCTGTATCTGCCGCGCCAGCTTCTTCTGGCTCTCCAGGTCGGGCGCGTCGAACCACGCGTCGCGCAGCGCCTCGAGCTTCGGCGCCGTCGGCCAGCCGAACCAGGCATCGGCGCCATTGCCGCGCAGCAGAAGATGCCCGGCCGGCGTATTCAGCTCCGTCCCCGACAGAAGGACGATGAGCGCGCTCCAGCCGCCCTGGTCCAAGGGCCGGCGATTGCTCCGGCGCTGCAGCAGCGTGCCCCAGTCGGAAACGGCGTCCTCCACGCCGAGCCCCACCTGGCGCAGGAGATCGACCCCGACGGACATCAGCGCATGCTGGTTCGCGATGTCCGTCGCGTGCAGCGCGACGGTCTTGGCGCCGGCCTTCCCGGCCGCGGCGATCGCCGCCTTGGCGCCGGCGATGTCGCGCGGCCCGGTCAGCGCAGCCAGCCCCTCGTCGTTGGCCAGCGGACTGTCCACCGGGAAGGCTCCGACGCCCGCTCGCCAGTTCTTCTCGTCTCCGGCGACGGCTGCCATGAAATCCTCCTGCGACACGGCTTTCAGGAGGGCGCGCCTCACCGCGACGTCATCGAAGGGGCCGGTCAGCTGGTTGAAGCGCAGGCTCACGTAGAAGCCGCCACGATCGATGCGTTCGAGAGCAATGTTGCGGCTGCGCCCGACCACCTCGTTCAGGTCCGGCGGGACGACCTCCCACCAATCGGCCTCCCCGGCCTGCATCGCGGCGGAGGCCGTGCCGGGGTCGTTGATGACCCGCCACTCGACGCGCTCGAAGTGAGCGAGCTTGGGGCCGGCCAGCATGGACGGCGTCCCCACCGGGGTCGGGACGTATCTGTCGAAGCGCGTATAGACGGTGCGCTCTCCCGGCACCCGCTCGTCAGCCGCGAAGCGATAGGGGCCGGAGCCCACGACCTCCTTGAAGGGCTGGGCGGGATCGGTCGTCGCGAACCGCTCCGGATAGATGAAGCACGGGTAGCCCGAGACCTTGCCGAGCGCGTCCAGCATGAGGCCAAAAGGCCTGTTCAGGCGCATCTCGAAGCGGCGGTCGTCGACCACGCGGATGTCGTCGAGCCGCTTCGACAGGGTCTGGCCATGGGTGTCGCGCGCCAGCCAGCGTTTGATCGACGCGACCGCGTCCCGGGCCCGGATCTTCTCCCCGTCGTGGAAGAGTACTCCCTCGCGCAGGGTGAAGGTCCAACGCCTCCCGTCATCCTCGACCACATGCCCCTCGGCGAGTTGAGGCCGGGGCACGAAGTTCTCGTCCTGCGCGTAGAGCGTGTCCCAGCACATGTGGCCGTGGTTGCGGGTCGGGTAGGCCGTCGTGGCGAGCGGGTCGAGGATCGTCACGTCGGCCTGGGGAATGAAGCGCAGCACCTGCGCGCTTGGCCCTTGCGCGAGCGCCGGAGAGGCGAGCCCCGCCGATGTTGCCGCCGCCCCCGCGATGAACTGCCGTCTGTCCATGGTCGCCCCCCAGCTGCCGCCTGAGTTTTTCACCGCTGCACGCTTCGCGCCAGCGGTTCGATCTTCCTCAAAACGCCCGGCATGACAGGAGCCCTCAGGGTCCTTAAGGAGGGTCGAAACGGGAGAACGCCATGCTGAGGAATGCGCGCGAGTTCGATTTCGATCTTGGCGACACCGCCGACGCGATACGCGAAACCGTCCGCGACTTCGCCTCGGCCGAGATCGCGCCCCGCGCCGACGAGATCGACCGCACCAACACCTTCCCGCGCGATCTCTGGCCCAGGATGGGCGCGCTCGGCCTCCACGGCATCACGGTCGAGGAGGAGTATGGCGGCACCGGGCTCGGCTATCTCGAGCACGTCGTCGCCATGGAGGAGGTCTCCCGTGCCTCGGCCTCGGTCGGCCTGTCGTATGGCGCCCATTCGAACCTCTGCGTGAACCAGCTCCGCCGCAACGGCACCGATGAGC
This sequence comes from Enterovirga sp. CN4-39, assembly GCF_049446235.1. Lineage (NCBI taxonomy): Bacteria > Pseudomonadati > Pseudomonadota > Alphaproteobacteria > Hyphomicrobiales > Methylobacteriaceae > Enterovirga > Enterovirga sp. CN4-39. The sequence goes on from NZ_JBMSEF010000015.1 coordinate 10,308, forward strand.
AGAAGCGCAAGTACCTGCCGAAGCTGATCTCGGGCGAGCATGTCGGCTCGCTCGCCATGTCCGAGCCGGGCGCGGGCTCCGACGTCGTCTCGATGAAGACCCGGGCCGAGAAGCGCGGCGACCGCTACGTGCTGAACGGCAACAAGTTCTGGATCACCAACGGACCCGAGGCCGAGACGCTCGTCGTCTATGCCAAGACCGACCCGAATGCCGGCTCCCGCGGCATCACGGCCTTCATCATCGAGCGCGGCATGAAGGGCTTCTCCACCGCGCAGAAGCTCGACAAGCTCGGCATGCGCGGCTCCGATACCTGCGAGCTGGTCTTCGAGGATTGCGAGGTCCCGGAGGAGAACGTGCTCGGCGAGGTCGGCCGCGGCGTGAACGTCCTCATGTCGGGTCTCGACTACGAGCGCGCGGTCCTCGCCGCTGGGCCGCTCGGGATCATGCAGGCCTGCATGGACGTGGTCATGCCCTATGTCCACGAGCGCAAGCAGTTCGGCCAGCCGATCGGCGCCTTCCAGCTCGTGCAGGGCAAGGTCGCCGACATGTACGTGACCATGAATGCCTGCAAGGCCTACGTGTATGCCGTCGCCAAGGCGTGCGACCGGGGCGAGACCACTCGCGAGGACGCCGCCGGAGCGATCCTCTACGCGGCCGAGAAGGCGACCCAATGCGCGCTCGACGCGATTCAGCTTCTCGGCGGCAACGGCTACATCAACGACTATCCCACCGGCCGCCTGCTCCGGGACGCGAAACTCTACGAGATCGGCGCGGGAACGAGCGAGATCCGTCGCATGCTGATCGGGCGCGAGCTGTTCGAGAAGAGCGCTTGAGGGCTCGTCGCCAAGCCAACCAACTGTCGATCGTCACTAAGGAAGATGTCCGTGCTGAAGCTCTGGGGTCGCCTGTCCTCGATCAATGTCCAGAAGGTTGCCTGGTGCCTGGACGAACTCGGCCTTCCCTACGAGAGGGTCGAGGCCGGAGGCCAGCACGGCATCGTCAACATGCCGGAATACCGAGCGCTCAATCCGAACGGGCTGGTCCCGACGATCGAGGACGACGGCTTCGTCCTGTGGGAGTCGAACGCGATCGTCCGCTACCTGGCGGCCAAGCATCCCGGGGCCGGGCTCTGGCCGGAGGACCTGCGCGTTCGGGCCGACGCGGACCGCTGGATGGAGTGGCAATCGGCGACCGCCACGCCTTCCCTGCGTGACGCCTTCTGGGGCCTGATCCGGACACCACCCGAGAAGCGCGACGAGGCGGCGATCCGGACGTCCGTCCGGAAGACGGACGAGAACATGGGCGTCCTCGATAGCTGGCTGGCCGGCCGGACCTATGTGGCGGGCGACACCTTCACGGCGGGCGACATATCGGCCGGCTGCTATGCGCACCGCGTCCTCAACATGCCCATGCAGGTCCGGAAGTGCCCGAATGTCGAGGCGTGGTACGAGCGCCTGAAGCAGCGCCCGGGCGCCCAACAGGTCCTGTCCCTTCCGGTGACCTGATCGGCCATCCGGCCGCGTCTTCTCCCGGGCTGTGCGCTCCGGCACGCCCGGACGACGCGCTCTCGTTCACCTTCGCTCTGACGAGCGGGGATGGCCCGATGGGACTGACGCGATCCGGAAAGCTGCGCGGCGTTCCGACCGGCATCCCCGAGGATGCCCAGAGCCAAGGCGGCGTGAAGCAGCAGAGCATCCGCCGCCAGAACGAGGCGGCCGACGCGCTGGCCTTCGCCCAGTTCAGGGTCGAGCATTCGCCGACGATCGAGCCGCCGGACGGGCTGAAAGCCTCGAAGGATCCGGACTTCCGCATAGAGGGCCGGATCTTCGACTGCTACTCGCCGGTCGCCAGGCATCCCCGAAATCCGATCATCGACTTCGCCGCGATGGGCCCGGCGGAGAAGAAGACGGTCGGAAAGCAGGCGCACCGGCTGCTCGCGCTCTACAGCCTCGCCCGCATCGAGCAACGGGAGAGGAGCACGTTCGACGAGTTCGACGACTCGATCAGCGATACGAGCGGCTACCCGAAATATGCCGCGGCCGTGAAGGACTTCCTGCTTGCCAAGATGCATGTCGAGATCAGGGAGAAGGTGAAGTCGGGCCAGACCCGCAACATCGTGCTCAATCTCGCCGACTCGATCTGCTCCCCCTCCGACGTGCGGGATTTCATCACCCAGATCCCGATCGGCGGCCTCGAATGCGTGCTCGCCATGAAGCCGAAGCCGGGCGCAAAGCCCGTGCAGAGCTTCCAGACCGGCGACGATTCCTATGGCGTGTTCGAACCCGGCGACATGATGATCGAGGAGTTCGAATTCGCCCCGCCCGCGACGCCCGGCGTTCCGTCCGGATCGAGTTCGACGGGCACACCGACCCAGGGCGCGGCTGGGCCGCCTTCGGCAGCATCGAGCGCGAGCCCGGCACCTTCGGGCGGAGCGGGCTCCTCCGGCGGAAGCGCGCCTCAATAGGCGCGGTCACTCACCGGCCTCTCTGTCGCGGCGGCTTCCGCGGGGCCGAAAGACCCGTATCCGGCGACGAGTTGGGGTGTCCCGCGCTCATCGCGGCTGTTGACGCGCCCGCCCTGAACGATCATCGCTCGGCGGCGACAAGCGGATCCCACCATGCCCCAGGCACCTCTCGTGATGGCGAACGGCGCCGCCATCCCGGCAATCGGCTTCGGCAGCTGGACCCTCGCCGACGAGGCCTGCATCGAAGCCGTCGGCTGGGCCTTCGAGGGCGGCTACCGCCATATCGACACCGCCCGCATGTATGGGAACGAGGCGGCGGTCGGGGAGGCGATAAGGGCGAGCGGCCTGCCCCGGGACGAGATCTTCGTCACGACGAAGGTCTGGTGGACCGACATCGCGCCGGGCGACCTGGAGCGTTCGGCCGAAGGCAGCCTCGAGCGGCTCGGCCTTTCCGAAGTCGACCTTCTTCTCATCCACTGGCCGAACCCGGCGGTGCCGCTCGCCGACTCGACGGCCGCGCTCTGCCGCGTGAAGGCCCGCGGCCTTGCCCGCCATGTGGGGGTCTCGAACTATCCTTCCGCCATGCTGGACGAGGCCGTCAGGCTCGCGACCGAGCCGCTGGTCTGCAACCAGGTCGAATACCATCCCTATCTCGACCAGGGCGCCGTGAAGCAGGCATGCGAGCGGCATGGGATGGCGATGACCGCCTATTCCCCGCTCGGCCGCTCGGCCCTCCTGGACGACAGCACCCTCAAGGCCATTGCAGCGGCGCATGGCCGCTCGGTCTCCCAGATCGTGCTGCGCTGGCACGTCCAGCAGCCGGGAATCGTGGCCATTCCCCGTTCGCGGAGCCGCGAGCACATCCGGCAGAACGTGGACGTCTTCGACTTCACCCTCTCCGCGGAGGAGATGGCTAGGATCTCGGCCCTGTCCCGCCCCGATGGCAGGGTCGTCGAGCCCGATTTCGCCCCGACCTGGGACAAAGGCTGACCAAGGAAAACTCCGAAATGACGATCGACAAGGCGATTTTGGAGGCGCTTCGCGCCACCTCCACCGGCACCATCCACACGGTGCTGCTGAAGAAGGGCGTCCGGCGCACCTGGATGCAGGGCCCTCGGCCGACCTTCCATGCCGGGGAGCGGCTCGTCGGCCCGGCCTTCACGCTCCGCTTCGTGCCGGCCCGCGAGGACCTCGCGACGCCCGAATCCTGGTCTTCCCCGATCTCCACGCGGGCCGCGATCGAGGCAATGCCGGAAGGCTGCATCGCGGTGATCGACGCGATGGGCGTGCCCGGTGCGGGCGTGTTCGGCGACATCCTGTGCGCCCGGATGAAGAAGCGCGGCGTGCAGGCGCTGGTGACGGACGGCGTGATGCGGGACGGCGTCGGCTGCGAAGCGACGGGCCTGCCGATCTGGTGCTCCGGCATCGCGGCGCCCTCCTCCGTCACGGGCCTGACCTTCGTGGGCTGGAACGAGCCGATCGGCTGCGGCGGCGTCGCGGTGTTCCCGAACGACATCGTCGTGGCGGACGGCGACGGCGCGGTCGTCATCCCGGCAGCCCTGGTGGAGGACGTCGCAAAGGCGGGTCCCGACCAGGAGCTCGTGGAGATGTGGATCATGAAGGAGGTCGAGCGCGGCGTGCCGCTGCCCGGCCTCTACCCCATGAATGCGGAGACCCGCGCCCGCTTCGAAGCCGAGATGAAGAAGGGCTGAGCCCGCCCGGCTCCGTGCGGCCGGCTCAGCCGAAGGCCGGCCGCGACGGAAGCCCCATCCGCTTGAGCGCCATCACCACCGGGCACATCCCGGTGAAGGATGCCTGGATGAGATGGGCCCCCATCAGGCCCGTCAGCCAGAGCCAGTTGATGTTCTGGTACACGGCAAGAAGAACCGAGCCGAGAACCACGATCCCGACCACAAGGAGGATGCTGCGCTCGATGGTCATTGTGCTGCCCTCTGAGGGGATGGCAGCTTCATGATCTCGCGCTGCGGGTGCCGCATCAAGAGCGCAGCCCGGCCGCCGCTCCCGCCGCCACTCGCCAGCGCATGATGCGGGTCGTCCGCAGCAGCCCGTGCCGGGTCCACGGATCGGCCGCGACCTCCCGCTCAGCCTCCGCCTCGCTTGCTGCCCGCACGAGGAGCATCACCTCCCGCGTCCCCTCGAAGGGACCTCCGGCTTCCAGCACGCCACGTTCGGCGAGGGCGGCCAGGCAGGCCCTGTGCGCATCCCAATGCGCCTGGCCGCTCGCCGGCACGGAAATGTCCCACGCCTCCGCCCTTTCGCGGAAGACGGCGAAGAGCTGGCTCATTCCTCCTCTCCGCCCGGCGTGCCGGCATCCGGCCCGGAGATGCGGTAGACGCCCCTGAAATCGTCCGGATCGACCGGGCGGCCCTTGCGGCGGATCACGATCCGCCCCTCCTTCATGAGCCGCACGGCGACCTGCCGGACGGGTCCCATCAGCCGGCTCCACTCGTCCGGCTTGCTGCCCGCGATGGCGCGGGCGGCCTCCGACGGGCAGATCGTCTTGCCCGCCCCCCTCTCCTCGACAAGGGCAAGGATCGTCTCCTCGATCCGCTCCGGTGCAACCTTCATCATCGTCCTCTCACGGCGCCGGCGGCCAGGGGCCGCGGCTCAGCGCGGCGAGCGCATCCGAGGCGAATTGCCGGCGCCACATCACGAACAGCACGGCCGCGGTCGCGGCGATGAGCACATAGGCCGATACGAACCAGCCGAGATAGGCCAGCGCGAAGAAGAAGGCCCGCTGCCCGCGGTTGAAATGCCGGCCCGCCACCGTGTTCATGGAGGCGGCCCGCCATGCGGCGAGCTCCGTCTCCTCCTTCGTGGCCGACCCGGGATTCGGCACCGCCCCGATCAGGATCGCGCCGTAATTGAACAGCCGGTACGACCAGCCGAACTTGAAGAAGGCATAGACGAAGATGACCGTCAGCCCGATCACTTTCACCTCCCAGGCGAGCCGCGTCGTCGCGAAGCCCAGCGGCATCTCGGCGAAGATCGTCAGCACCTCGTCCGTCGAGCGCAGGAGGGTGAGCGAGCCGCCGATCGCCAGGAGCGAGGTGGAGGCGAAGAAGGCCGTGCCGTTCTGCAGGCTGGCATTGATGTTGGCGTCGATGATGCGGTTGTCCCGCTCCTGGAGGCCGCGCATCCAGTGGTAGCGATGCGCATTCATGACCCGGTTCAGGCTGCGCCGCCCGGCCTCGCTCCGCTCGACCGCGACGTAATAGGCGAGCCATGCCGCCACGAAGAAGGCGAGCCCGCAGTAATCCGCCACCGTGAAAGCCGCGACCGGCATGTCCCTCGCCCGTTGACCTGATCCAGCAGCGGAGCGCTAATCCGCGCCGGGAGGAATGCAAGCCAAATGCCCCAGACCATCACGCGCGGCTACCGGACGCTCGTCGACGAGGCCAACGCCAAGATCGAGACGCTCCCGGCCGAGGAGGCCCTGAAGCTCCACGGGCGGGACGACGTCGTGCTCGTCGACATCCGCGATCCGCGCGAGCTCGAACGCGACGGCCGCGTGCCGGGCGCCTTCCACTGCACCCGCGGCATGCTGGAATTCTGGATCGATCCCGACAGCCCCTACCACAAGCCGATCTTCGCGCAGGACAAGCGATTCGTCTTCTTCTGCGCCGGCGGCATGCGCTCCGCCCTCGCGGCCGCGACCGCGCACGACATGGGGCTGAAGCCCGTGGCCCATATCGAGGGCGGGTTCGGCGCCTGGAAGAAGGCGGGCGGCCCCGTCGAGGCCTGGACGCCGAAGAAGGGGTGAGCGGAGGTCCAGGCGGGGTGGCTCCCGGCTTTCGCCGGGATGAGCGGGGTGGGCGTGTTGTCTCCCCTCCCCCTCGTGGGGAGGGGCCGAGTCGAAGCGCAGCTTCGAACCGGGGCGGGGGGCGTCCCGCCGTCGAGCGGGTGCCGAGCGGAGCTGACCCTGCCCGCTCACACCGGCGAAAGCCGGTGCCCAGGGGGGGGCCCGGCCTGCGCCGGGGCGAGCGGGGGTCTCCCCTCCCCCTCGTGGGGAGGGCCGAGTCGAAGCGCAGCTTCGAACCGGGGTGGGGGGCGTCCCGCCTTGAACCGGGTGCCAGGCTGAGCTGGCCTTGCCCGCTCACACCGGCGAAAGCCGGTGCCCAGGGGGTGGGCCCCGGCCTGCGCCGGGGCGAGCGGGGAGGTGGAAGACGCTCAGCCCGAACTGCCGCCCTGCGGCCCGAGCGCCCGTGCGAGGGTCGAGCGGGCTGCCTCGATGGCGATGGTGGCGGCCTCCACCAGCCGCCAGTCGGCCCGGCGGCGGAGCGCCTGGCGGGCGATGTTCGCCGCGATGCTGTCGACCTCGTCCGCCATCGCGCGCAGCTTGTCGGGCTCGCGCGTGCGCGTCGCATCCGACCGGATCCTGAGAAGGCGCGCGGTTGCCACCTGGATCCGCTCGCGCCGGATGCGGAATACGGTCTGCCGGAGCCAGGCGAGCGCCGAGCCGAAGCCGCCGCCCAGGATGGCGACGAGGTAGATCCAGGATTCGTAGCGCTCGATGAAGCTCTCCTGCTCGCGCTCGAAATAATCGATCGCGCCGGGATGGTTCGGCAGCTTGGCCGTGGTGGCGGCCGCCGTCGTGTCGTAGGCCGGAAAGGCGATGTCGTCCGCGGCCGGCACCGTGGCGGCGACATCCGCCCTGTGCTCGAAGATGTGCTGCGTGACCTCGGCGGCGACGCTGCGCGAAAGGCTCGCCCGCGCGACGAGCCGGTACGAGGAGCCGATCGTCGTCACGTCCTCTGCGGGAAGCTGCGGGTCGCCGCCGAACAGCGAGGCCGGCACCGTCACGGTCTGCAGCTTGGCATGGGTGGCGACGATCGCGGCGGGGTCGGGAACGCCGAGGATGGTGAGGGCCCGCTCGCCGGCCGCCTCGTCGAGGGCCTGCACGATGCGGCGCGCACCCCGCGAGGTGGGCGTCTCCAGCAGGAGAACGGCATCCACCCGGCCCGATCCGAAGGCGGCGGCGAGATCCGCCTCCTCCAGGGGCACGAGGGACACGCTCTCCTCCGGAACCGGCCCGGCGGCGCGATCATCGCGCGGCTCGAGGCCGAAATGGCCGAGCATGGCGGCGATGAGCGGCCGGTCCACGGCCTGACCGGGCAGGAGCCCGAGACGCCTGCCGCCGAGGTCAGTGAATTGCTTCACCGGGCCGCCCTCCTTCGCGACGACCAGGGCGGCCACTTCGCGGATGACGGCGAGCGTCAGCCCATTGCCCGGCACCAGGATGTCGGGCCGCACGACCGCGAGGTCGACCTTGCCGGCGGCCAGCGCCTCGGCACTCTCGCGCAGGCCGCCGAACGACACGATCTCGAGCTTGATCCCCGTCCGGCGCGTCACCGAGGTCTCGGCATAGGCCTGGAGCAGGGCGGGCTCGGTCCCGCCCTCGGAGGCAACCCCCACCCTGAGCACGGTCGCCCGCGTGAAATAGAGGAAGGCAGCGCATCCCGCGAAGGTGAGGGCCAGGATGAGCAGCCAGCTCTCGGCGCGCAGGAGGGGCCGCAGCAGCGAGGGCACGGCAGATGGACGCGAGCGGCGCAAGCGTCAGGCCGCCCTGCGGGCCGTGACGCGCGGCCCCTCGCGCAACCCGCCCCGCATCGCCTCCTTGCGCCTTTCCGGAATCATGATCTCAGCCTGCCCCAATGCGGGTCGCGGATTGCATCCGGCGTCCGCAATGACGCGGCGGGGCTCAAGGTTCCCGGCGAGGCCGAGGTGCATGCCGAAGAAGGGCGGAGGCCGCCGGGAGGCGCCCCGCCGCGTCCGCGACGCGTGCGGCCTCGCCCGGCCGGAGGGGAGCGAGCCGCGCGGCGAGCCGATCCATGGCTCGGGCCGCCCGCCCGGGCTCGCTTTCGAGCTGCGCAATCCGCTGCAGGGCGATCCCGGCCGTTCGCTGGATGCCGGCCGTCATGCCGGGCTCCCCCGCGAGCCGGCGCATGATCCGGACCGCCTCTCCGAGGCGCAAGGCCGCGAGGCCCGCATCGACGAGCGGTGCCGGATCGGTCCCGGAGCGCTCGCCCCAGCGCAGGAGCCGCAGCAGGCGATGCTCGAGACGGGCGCGCCACACGACCGGAGAGGCATCCGGGCGGGGCGAGCGCGCCATGTTCTCCAGCTCCCGCACGATCGTCTCGGCGATCATGTGCATGCGCCGCCCGGCATCGACCGGGAAGACGAACCGGAAGGCGGCAAGCGCGATCAGCGGGGCCACCACGACGCCGAGCGCGATCCCGACCGAATGGGCGAAATCGCCGGTCAGCGGATAATGCGGCTGCAGGAGCAGCAGGAGGATCATGTTGTAGTCGGTGCCGGCCGCGATCGTCCGCCGGTGCGCGAAGGGCAGGATCCCGGACAGGACGAAGGGCACCATCATCAGGACGAGCTGCGTCTCGCCCGTGGCGAGCGGCCAGACGACCCAGCGGCAGGCCAGGGCGGCGAGCGCCCCGACCACCTGCCCGAGGAAGACGAAGCGCATCACGTGGGCCGGGTTCTCGAAGGTGGAGAACACCGAGATCATCACGGAGGTGCCGAGGAGCACGAAGGGCCCGGCGCTCGAGCCGGTCACCAGCCAGAAGGCTCCGACGAGCAGCATGACGGCCGTCGCGCGGATCATGGCCTCGCGGGCGCCGCGCCAGTCGCGGTGCAGGACCGCCCACTGGGCGAGCGGCTCCGGCCTTTGCTCGGCCTCGTCCCCGGCGAGCCGCGTCCGCATCGCCCGCGCGAGCTGTCCGAGCGCCTCCTTCAGCTCCGGCTGGTCCGCCAGTTTCGCTGCGCCCTCCTCGATGGCGGGCACCACCTCCGCGAGCGGGCGCGCGGCCTCCAGCGCGTGGGCGGCCTGGATGAGGCAAGCGGCGGCCGGATGGGGGCTCGGCTCGCCTCGCGTGGCGCGCGCCCAGAGCAAGGCCCGCACCTGCGCCATGAGGATGGCCCTGAAGACGCGCGCGGCGCGGCGCGAGCGCATCGATCCCGCGGCGTGCGGATCGAGCCCTTCCTCGATGGCGGCGAGCTCGCCGAGGAGAAGGGTCTCGTCCTCCCTGCCCTGCCCCGGCGCACCGAGCCGTGCGGCGAGGTGCAGGAGCACGCGCGCATCCACGCGCCGCATGCGGCCCACGATGGCATCCTCGGCGCCCTTCGGCGTCAGCAGGAACGCGGTCAGCGTCCCGACCGCGACGCCCACCATAACGGTGAGGAAGCGATCGAGCCCGAGCGCGAGGATCCGGTCGGGGTGCCCCGTATCGAGGAGCAGGACCATCGAGGCGGAATAGCCGGCCAGGATCGCCCCATAGGAGAGGAAGCCGCGCAGGACGTTTCCAGCGGCGGCGCAGAGCCCGATCCAGATCGAGAGCCCGAGCACGATGACGATCGGGCTGCCGCCCGACAGGACCATCAGCAGGATCCCGAACACGATCCCGACCAGGGTTCCGGCGGCCCGGAACAATCCCTTCTCGAGCAGCATGCCGCGCACCGGCTGGGCCGCGGCCCAGACCGTCATGGCCGCCCATTGCGGATGCTCGAGGCCGAGAAGATACGCCGCGAGCAGCGCGATGCAGGCGCCTGCGGCCGTGCGCAGGCCGAAGCGGAGGCGCTCGGGATCGAAGCCCAGGCGGGAGGCCGCGGTGAGGGCCGTCATGTCAGCCTCGTCGCCGGAGGCGGCGCACGGGAACGGCCAGCCTCAGGCCGTCCTGCGGATCTCGAAGCCGCCGTCGATCGGATCGCCGAACTCGGCCTCGTTCGCGGGGTATTCCTCCACCGCCTCGACGCGGGAGCCGTGCGGGCCCTCGCGGAGCGCCTTAAGCATGAGCTCGATGCGATCGCCGGGGCCGGCGAGCATGGCCTCGACGGCGCCGTCGCGCAGGTTCCGCACCCAGCCTTCGAGGCCGTGGAGCTGCGCCTGGTGCTGCGTCCAGGCGCGAAAGCCGACCCCCTGCACGCGCCCGCGGACGATCGTGCGGAGGAGAATGCGGTTGCCGTCTTCGCTCATCCGTCCCAGTTCCATCCCGCAGAAGGATCGCGCTCCGGTTCGAGCGGAGACGTTCGGCGAGGCGTCACGGTTCCCGCCTCCCGTCCCTGCCGTGCGGCGGGCCGGGGCTGTATGGCATCCGGTTTCTGCACGCGGGGCGACAGCCGCTCCAGCTCGCGCAGATAGGGCTCGGGCAGCGCCGCCCCGCGCGCCGCATCGAGCACCGCCTCCATGTAGCCCGGTCGCGGGATGCCGGGTCCGGCATTGCGGCCGACATAGACGAGCGCGCGGCGCGCCCCGGCGGCGGAGAGCACGGATTGCTGCACCTTGGCGTAGAGCCCCCCGGCGACGCCCTCGTAGCGATCGAGCGCCGGCACGTCGGCGAGCGCGAGGTCCCAGAGCATGCCCCAGACCTCGCGGCGCGGGTCACGCAGGACCGAGGCGTAGCCCTCGCGCATGATGACGAGCCGATGCCGCGGCAGCCGGGCAAGCCCGACCGGCCTGGAGGCCGGGCAGCGCTGCGCCATGGCGGCCCGGTCCATGTTGGAGCCATAGGCGAAGTAGAGGGGCATGCCTTCTCTTCTCCCCGCATGCGGGGAGAAGTCGAGTCGCACGTGAGTGCGACCGGATGAGGGGACCGGGAAGAGCTGGGGGCGCGCCCCCTCACCCGGTCGGCGTGGCCGCCGACTCGACCTCTCCCCGCTTGCGGGGAGAGGTGACACCTCACGCGAATTCGAGGATCACCGCGTCGACCGCGAGGCTCTCGCCCTCCTTGGCCAGGACCTTGGCGATCGTCGCGTCGCGCTCGGCGCGGAGGACGTTCTCCATCTTCATGGCCTCGACGATGGCGAGCGGCTCGCCGGCCTTCACCTCCTGGCCGGCCTTCACCTGGATCGCCTTGACGAGGCCAGGCATCGGGCAGAGCAGCGCCTTGCCGGCCCCCGAGGCGACCTTCTCGGGCATCAGGGCGGCGAGCTCCGCCTCGCGGCGGGTATAGACCCGGGCATCGGCCGAGGTGCCGGCATGCGACAGGCGGAAGCCGTTCGGGATGGTGCGGACCTGGACGGACACCACCTCGCCGCCGACCGAGCCGGTCCAGACGGGCTCGCCCGGGCGCCAAGTGGATGCGACCTCGAGGCGGGGGCCGTTCGCGAAGGCCGCGACGATGCCGGCCGGGTGGTCCTCGACGGTCAGCTCGTGCCGCTCCGTGCCGAGCAGCACGACGCGATCGCGCTCGAACCGCACCGATTGCGGCCGCCTCTGGCCGGAGATACCGCGCTTGCGTTCGTTCAGAAGGTGGTCGATCGCGGCCGCGGCCGCCGCCATCGTGCGGGCGACATCCCCCCAGGGCGGCGTCTCGGAAAAGCCGTCCGGGAATTCCTCGGCGATGAAGCCGGTGGACAGCGTTCCCGAGCGCCAGCGCGGATGCGCCATGAGGGCGGACAGGAACGGGATGTTGTGGCGGATGCCCTCGATCGCGAAGGCGTCGAGCGCCTTCGCCTGGGCCTCGATCGCCTGCAGGCGCGTCGGCGCATGCGTCACGAGCTTGGCGATCATCGGGTCGTAGTAGATCGAGATCTCGCCGCCCTCGAAGACGCCGGTGTCGTTGCGGACCACCGCCCCGCCATCGACCGGGCCTTCCGCCGGCGGACGATAGGTGACGAGCCGGCCCGTGGAGGGCAGGAAGCCGCGCGTCGGGTCCTCGGCATAGACGCGGCTCTCGACGGACCAGCCGTCCAGCTTCACGTCCGCTTGCGCGAGCGGCAGCTTCTCGCCGGCCGCGACCCGGATCATCAGCTCGACGAGATCGAGCCCGGTCACCATCTCGGTCACGGGATGCTCGACCTGGAGCCGGGTGTTCATCTCCAGGAAGTAGAAGCTCTTGTCCTGCCCGGCCACGAACTCGACGGTGCCGGCCGAATCGTAGCCGACGGCCTTGGCGAGCGCGACGGCCTGCTCGCCCATCTTGCGGCGGGTCTCCTCGTCGAGGAGCGGCGACGGGGCCTCTTCCAGCACCTTCTGGTTGCGGCGCTGGATCGAGCATTCGCGCTCGCCGAGATAGATGACGTTCCCGTGCTTGTCGCCGATCACCTGGATCTCGATGTGCCGGGGATCGGTGATGAACTTCTCGACGAAGACACGGTCGTCACCGAAGGAGGACGCTGCCTCCGACTTCGCCCGCGCGAAGCCCTCGGCGACCTCGCCGGCGGAATGGGCGATGCGCATGCCCTTGCCGCCGCCGCCCGCCGACGCCTTGATCATCACGGGGTAGCCGATCTCGTCGGCGATGCTGACCGCGTGTTCGGGGCTCTCGATGATGCCGAGGAAGCCCGGGACGGTCGAGACCTTCGCGGCCGCGGCGGCCTTCTTCGATTCGATCTTGTCGCCCATCGCGGCGATCGCGCCGGGATTGGGGCCGATGAAGGTGATGCCGGCTTCGGCCAGCGCCCGCGGGAAGGCCTCGCGCTCGGAGAGGAAGCCGTAGCCCGGATGGACGGCCTGGGCGCCGGTCTGGCGGCAGGCTTCCACGATCTTGTCGATGACGAGGTAGGATTCGGCGGCCGCGGCCGGCCCGATGGCGACGGCCTCGTCCGCCATCTCGACATGGAGCGCGTCGCGGTCCGCCTCGGAATAGACCGCGACGGTCTTGATCCCCATTCGCCTGGCCGTCTTGATCACGCGGCAGGCGATCTCGCCACGATTGGCGATGAGGATCTTCTCGAACATGGGCCCTCGATCTGGAGCGGGACGCGGTCGCGTCACACGAAAGACCCGGTCCCGTTAGCGCACCCTGCCCCGTTCGGGAAGCGAGCCGATCAGAAGACGAGCTCCGGAGCGCGGCCGTGGGCGAGCACCGCGCTCTCCCGCGCCCGCCAGCGCATGACGAAGGTGACCAGCGCCTCGTCGGTGGATTCGGCCTCGCGGATCACCTCGAAGGCGATCGCGACGGCGTTCCGGGTCGGGCCCGAGCCGCAGCCGAGGGATGATACGAGCCACTCGGCCGCGTCGCGGTCCACCCGGCCGGTCGGCCGCGACGACCAGACCACGAAATCGACGACCGCCTGGATCAGGAAGGGAGCCCAGTCCCCGTCCTTGTCGAAGATGGCGCGGTCGAGCGCGATGAGAACATCCGCTTCATCGCGGCTCTCGATCCCATTCGGCAGCACGTCCCGCCGCAGAGAATTCACGTCGGCGCGTGAAATCTCGCCGCGGGCGATCGTCGAGTTGATAAAGCTCTCGAGTGACCACCTGACCATTTGATGTCTCTCCCGGAGCCTTTTATTTGGCTCTCGTGACTATTTGATGCGTTGACCTTTGCGCAACCTCCGTTTTGCCGCAGTTAACTCGCAAATCTGAATCCCCGTTCAGGTTAAACAGGGCTGATGAGGCGTGGTTGCCTGTTTCTTGCTGCCGGGAACCGATCTCGCCGGATCGGGATTGAGCGACGCAGCCGGAGGGCATGACGTGGCAGGCGCAAGCGAGGACCGCCCGGGGACGGCAGGCGGCCGATCTCCGCCGATCTTCCCGCCGCCTCAGCCGAAGGGCTTGGGCCCGACCCTCGAGCGGAACATCCACGCACTCACGCAGCGCCGGGAGCGAGAGCGGCGGGAGGCGAGCCGGCAGGAGCGCGTCGCCGACGCCATCACGCGCTTCGCCGGCAGCATGACGTTCGTCTATATCCACATGGTCGTGTTCGGGATCTGGGCGGCCGTGAACAGCGGGCTCCTGCCGATCCTGCCGAAATGGGACGAGAGCTTCGTCATCCTCGGCACCTCGGCTTCCGTCGAGGCGATCTTCCTGTCGACCTTCGTGCTGATCAGCCAGAACCGCATGTCCGCCGCCGCGGACCGGCGCGCCGACCTCGACCTGCAGATCAGCCTCCTCGCCGAGCACGAGATCACCAAGGTGGTGGCGCTCACCAGCGGCATCGCCGCGAAGCTCGGCATCGAGGGCGCGACCGACCCGCAGCTGGAAGAGTTGAAGCAGGATGTCGCGCCGGACGCCGTCCTCGACGAGATCGAGGAAAGCGAGCGCGAGGGGTCGTGAGCCTTCCCGCCCGGCCCATCAAGGCCGCGTGAGCCCTCCTTGTCCCGTGGCGCAGCTCGGCCATAGTGGGCGCTCAGATCGTGATCGAGAGGGGATCCCCTTATGCGAGATCGTCCGACCCGCACCGCCCTCGCCGCGCTGGCGCTGGCCGTCATCGTCCCGGTAGCCGCCCTCGCCCACCACGGCTGGAGCTCCTACGACTCGGCCAAGGCCATCAAGGCGACGGGCCCGCTCAAGTCCGTGGCCTGGCGCAATCCGCACGCGGAGGCGCAGATGGATTACCAGGGCAAGAGCTGGGCCGTGATACTCGCCCCGACGAGCCGCATGGAATCGCGCGGGCTCACCCGCGACATGCTCAAGGACGGCACGACGGCGACCGTCGAGGGCTACCCGCGGACCGACGGCACGCCGGAGATGCGGCTGGAGCGGATCACGGTGGCCGGGAAGACGATCGAGCTGCGCTGAGCCGTCCAGGGATCCGCCCGGCGTGGATTGGCTCGCGGAAGGAGCCGCAGCCGTCCAGGCATCGGACCTCGGGGCCTGGGCACGAGGGCCTGCCTATGCGTGGCTCAACGTCCTCCACCTGCTCGGGCTGGTCCTGCTGGTCGGCGGGATCGGCGTGCTCGACCTGCGCCTATGCGGTCTCGGGCAGGCAATCCCGACCGCGGCGCTCGCGCGCTTCCTGACGCCATTGGCGGTGGCCGGGCTGCTCATCGCAGCCCTCACGGGCATCGGCCTCTTCGCGGCCGACGCCGCGTCTCTGGCGGCCTCCAACACGTTCCGGTGGAAGCTCGCCCTGGTCGCGCTCGGCCTCGCCAATGCGCTCGCCTTCCGGCTCGCCTGGCGAAAGCAGCTCGACGGGTGGGACGAGCGCCCGAGCCTGGCGGGCCGCGCGGTCGCGGCGGCTTCGCTCGCCATCTGGCTATCGGTCGCGACCCTCGGCCGGATGATCGCCTATACGTGAGGCGGGATCAGGCGGCCGGGGCGGCGCCTTCCGGCTCCAGCGCCTTGGCGAAATTGGCGAAGAATTCGTCCGCGTATTTCTTCGCGACGCCGTTGATCAGCCGGCCGCCGAGCTGGGCGATCTTGCCGCCGACCTGCGCCTCGACATCGTAGTTCAGGATCGTACCGCCGCCTTCGGCATCCTCCAGCCGCACCTTGGCGCCGCCTTTGGCGAAGCCCGCGACACCGCCCTGGCCCTCGCCGGAAATCGTGTAGCCGTTCGGCGCATCGATGTCGGACAGGGTCACGTTGCCCTTGAAGGTGGCCTTGACCGGGCCGACCGAGAGCTTGGCGACGGCCGCGAACCCGTTATCCCCCGTCCTTTCGAGCTCCTGGCAGCCAGGAATCGAACGCTTCAGGATCTCGGGATCGTTGAGCGCCTCCCACACCTTCGCGCGGTCCGCGGGCAGCGTCACCGCCCCGTTCATCGTCATCGCCATGTCGTTCGCTCCCGCTCTCTCGGCTTCCCCGGCCTTTTGCCATCCGGGTCCCCGGCAGGGAAGCGGTCCCGCAGCATGAATCCGGCGCTGGCCCGCGGTTTGCTGCCAGACTCAGCCAAGTGTCGTGCTGGATCGGAGGCCCGTTCCGTGCATGATCGATTCCCGTGACGGCATTCATCTCAACCATGAATGCGATCTGGAGTAGCGGCGGCGCATGGAAGTATTCGTCCAGCAGCTCATCAACGGGCTGACGCTGGGGTCGATCTATGGCCTCATTGCCATCGGGTACACGATGGTGTTCGGCATCATCGGCATGGTGAACTTCGCCCACGGCGACGTCTTCATGCTTTCGGCGTTCATCGCGCTGATCTTCTTCCTTGTCCTGACGACCTGGATCGGCATTTCCTCGGTCGCCCTGGCGCTGCTCATCGTCATGATCCTGGCCATGGTGCTGACGTCTCTGTGGGGCTGGACCCTGGAGCGCCTCGCCTACCGGCCCCTTCGAGGATCCTTCCGGCTCGCCCCGCTCATTTCGGCGATCGGGGTGTCCATCTTCCTGTCCAACTTCGTCCAGGTGGCCCAGGGCGCCCGCAACAAGCCCACGCCCCCGATGGTGCGCGAGGTGATCCCGCTCTTCGAGCGCAACGGCTACGTCGTCGCCCTCTCCTACAAGCAGATCATCATCATGGTGGTCACGGCGGTGCTCCTGACCATGTTCTGGTATGTGGTGCAGAAGACCTCGCTCGGCCGGGCGCAGCGCGCCTGCGAGCAGGACCGCAAGATGGCCGCGCTCATCGGCATCAACGTCGACCGCACGATCTCCCTGACCTTCGTCATGGGCGCCGCGCTCGCGGCCGTCGCGGGCACGATGTACCTCCTCTATTATGGCGTGGTGAACTTCGCCGACGGGTTCGTGCCGGGCGTGAAGGCCTTCACGGCGGCGGTGCTCGGCGGCATCGGGTCCCTTCCGGGCGCCGTGCTCGGCGGGCTCATCATCGGGCTCATCGAGACCATGTGGTCGGCCTATTTCTCCATCGAGTACAAGGACGTCGCCGCGTTCTCGATCCTGGCCATCGTGCTCACCTTCATGCCCTCGGGCATCCTCGGCCGGCCCGAGGTCGAGAAGGTCTGATGTCGGCCGTCCACCCGACCTCCGTCGCGCCGACCTCCGATGCGGCGCTGACCGGAGGCGACGTGCCGTTCGCCGACCGCAAGCCCCTCGACATCGCCGGCACTCTGAAGAGCGCCAGCCTTGCGGCGCTGCTGATGTTCGGCCTTTCGGTGCCGATCATCTTGCTGCGGACGGAACAGGGCCCGACGGGCGGCCTGATCCTGGTCCCGCGCTGGAACGTCGTGATCGTCGCCTGCGCGCTGGTCTTCTTCGGGCGGATCGCCATCGGGTTGCTCGGCGGCGACCAGGGCCTCTTCAGCCGGGCGAGGACCCGGAAGGCGACCGTCACGGTCTCCGCCGATCCCACCAAGCAATCCGGTTTCGGCCTGGCGAGGTTCGCGTCGCCCCTCTTCGTGGGGATGGCGCTCGCCTTCCCGCTCGCCGTCTACATGATGAAGGGAGGCCTCGCCGAGTCGCGCTACTGGATCGATCTCGGCATCCTGGTCCTGACCTATGTGATGCTCGGCTGGGGCCTGAACATCGTGGTCGGGCTCGCCGGCCTCCTCGACCTCGGTTACGTCGCGTTCTACGCCGTCGGCGCCTATTCCTACGCCCTCCTGTCCACGACATTCGGGCTCTCGTTCTGGATCTGCCTGCCGCTGGCCGGCATCCTGGCGGCCTTCTGGGGCATCCTGCTCGGCTTCCCGGTCCTGAGGCTGCGCGGCGACTACCTGGCCATCGTGACCCTCGCCTTCGGCGAGATCATCCGCCTCGTCCTGATCAACTGGGTCGACGTGACGGGCGGCGGCGCCGGCATTTCCTCCATCCCGCGCGTCACCTTCTTCGGAATCCCCTTCACGGCGGACGAGGACGGGTTCGCGGCCCGGTTCGGGTTCGAGTTCAACCCGATGCAGCGCGTCATCTTCCTGTACTACCTGATCCTCGTCCTGGCGCTGGTCACCAACCTCGTCACGCTGCGGCTGCGGCGGCTGCCGGTCGGCCGCGCCTGGGAGGCTTTGCGCGAGGACGAGATCGCCTGCCGCTCCCTCGGCATCAACACGACCAACACGAAGCTCACCGCCTTCGCGATCGGGGCGATGTTCGGCGGCTTCGCGGGCTCCTTCTTCGCCGTCCGCCAGGGCTTCATCAGCCCGGAGAGCTTCAACTTCCTGGAATCGGCGACCATCCTGGCGATCGTGGTCCTGGGCGGGATGGGGTCCCAGGTGGGCGTCGCGATCGCGGCGATCGCCATGGTCGGCGGCCCGGAGCTCCTGCGCAACCTCGGCTTCCTCAAGGCCGTGTTCGGCGAGGGCTTCGATCCGAACGAGTACCGCCTGCTTCTGTTCGGGCTCGCCATGGTGGCCATGATGGTGTGGCGTCCCCGCGGCCTCATCTCCGTCCGGGAGCCCTCCGTCGTGTTCAAGGAGCGGAAATCGATCTCGGGCTCCCTCGTGAAGGAGGGCCACGGCTGATGGCCTCCGCGTCCGACAACATCCTCGATGTCGAGCACCTCACGATGCGGTTCGGCGGCCTGGTCGCCGTCAACGACCTCTCCTTCTCCTGCCGCCGCCGGGACATCACGGCCCTGATCGGCCCGAACGGCGCCGGCAAGACGACGGTGTTCAACTGCATCACCGGGTTCTACCGCCCGACCGAGGGCATGATCAGCCTGCGCCATCCCTCCGGAGCCACCCACCTCCTGGAGCGGCTGCCCGGGCACGCCATCAGCTGGCGCGCGAAGGTGGCCCGGACCTTCCAGAACATCCGGCTGTTCTCCGGAATGACCGTGCTGGAGAACCTGCTCGTCGCCCAGCACAACCCCTTGATGCTCGCCTCCGGCCTCACCTTCGCCGGGCTCATCGGGCTGCCGAGCTTCAAGCGGGCGGAAAAGCTGGCGGTCGAGAAGGCGACCTATTGGCTGGAGATGACAGGGCTCGTCGACCGGGCCGACGATCCGGCGGGCGACCTGCCCTACGGGGCGCAGCGCCGCCTGGAGATCGCGCGCGCCATGTGCACCGAACCCGTCCTGCTCTGCCTCGACGAGCCGGCGGCCGGCCTGAACCCGCGCGAGAGCCTGGAGCTCAACGATCTCCTGCTCTCGATCCGCTCCGAGCAGGGCACCTCCCTCCTCCTGATCGAGCATGACATGTCGGTGGTGATGGAGATCTCCGACCACGTCGTGGTGCTGGATTACGGCTCCAAGATCGCCGACGGCCTCCCGGCAGAGATCCGCAGCGACCCGAGGGTCATCGCCGCCTATCTCGGCGTCGAGGACGAGGAGGTCGAACACGTGGAGGCCGAGGTGGGCGTGGAGGCCCGGGCATGAGCGTCGCCGGCATTAACGTCCTGGTCGAGGAGACCCGCGCCGCGGAAGCCGCCCAGAAACGCCTTCTCCTGTCGGTACGCGGGGTCGAGACCTATTACGGCAACATCATCGCCCTCAAAGGCGTCGACCTCGACGTGTTCGAAGGCGAGATCGTCACGCTGATCGGCGCGAACGGGGCCGGCAAGTCGACCCTGATGATGACGGTCTGCGGCAATCCGCGGGCGCGGCGCGGGCGCATCACCTTCGACGGCCGGGACATCACGGCCCTGTCCACGCACGAGATCGCGCGGCTGCGCATCGCCCAGTCGCCGGAAGGCCGGCGCGTCTTCCCGCGCATGACGGTCTACGAGAACCTCCAGATGGGGGCCTCGCTCGACAACTTCGCGCATTTCCAGAGCGACCTCGAGCGGATGCTCGGAATCTTCCCGCGCCTGAAGGAGAGGCTGCACCAGCGCGGCGGGACCATGTCGGGCGGCGAGCAGCAGATGCTGGCGATCGCCCGGGCCCTGATGGCGCGCCCGCGCCTCTTGCTGCTGGACGAGCCCTCCCTCGGCCTCGCGCCGCTGATCGTGAAGCAGATCTTCAGCGTCATCCGCGAGCTGAACGAGCGCGAGGGCATGACGGTGTTCCTGGTGGAGCAGAACGCCTACCACGCGCTCAAGCTCGCCCACCGCGGCTACGTGATGGTGACGGGCACGATCACCATGTCCGGAACCGGCAAGGAACTCCTGGCGAACCCCCAGGTGCAGGCGGCCTATCTGGAAGGCGGGCGGCATTGACGGGAGGGCCGCCCTTTCCGATGGCGCAGCGGAGGGATAGATTCCCGTTATGACTGAGCTCCTCGAGAAAGCGTTGTCCCGTCTGCGGGAGCGCCCGGCGGCGGACCAGGACAGGGCTGCCGAGATCATTCTCGCACTGCTGGATCAGGATAGCCCCGAGTACGACCTCACTCCCGAGCAGGAGGAGGACGTGGCACGCATCCAGGCGGGCCTGAGGAACGGGAGCGTTCGGCTTGCAACGGACGAAGAGGTCGCCGCGACGTGGCGCAGCTTCGGCCTTTGAGGCTCGCCTATTCTACGGAAGCGACCCAACACCTCCAGGAGATTGGCGCCTACATTCGCGAGCGGGACCCCATGGCGGCCCGGCGCGTCGCGGTCCGCCTCCAACAGGTCGCAAAGCGAATTGCGGCATTCCCGGATCTGGGGCGTCGGCACGCCGCGTCGGGGACGAGGCGGTTCGCTCTCGCGGACCTGCCCTACATGCTTGTCTATGAAGTGGACCGGGACGAAGATCGGGTCCTGATCATCGGCATTTATCACACCGCCCAGAACCGCCCGAGAGCATGATCGTCAGATGCAAGGCATCCTCTACGAAGAATCCTCCGCCTGGCTGTTCATCCTCGTCACGGTCGTGCTCGGCGGCTGGACGGCCTGGATGACGGGACGGGCCCTGGCGCTCACCTGGCGGCCCTATTGGCAGGTGCTGCTGTGGTCGCTGCCGCTGGCGCTCGCGGTGCGCTTCATCCACCACGCGCTCTTCGAGGGCAGCTTCCTCAACCTCCGCTTCTACCTGGTCGACCTCGTCGTGGTCGCGGCGATCGCCTCGCTCGGCTACCGCTATTTCCGGGCCCGGCAAATGACGCGGCAATATAGCTGGCTCTACGAGCCCGCCGGCCCGCTTTCGTGGCGCGAGAAGGCGCAGGTGTGACGACCTTTTGCTCAGTCTCGCCCCGGTGACAACGGCCCCGAAAACGGCAAGATTGCTCCGGACGGCGGTTGAAGCTGCCGGCGCCGGAGAGTTGTTCCGGCCCAACACCCTTCAGGGGAGAACGTGGCAATGAAGACAGGATTGTTGACCGGTCTCGCGCTTGGCCTCGGCCTTGCCGTGTCCGGGGCCGCGCAGGCGCAGATCAAGATGGCTGTCGCCGGTCCCATCACGGGCGCGAATGCCGCCTTCGGGGCGCAGCTCAAGAACGGCGCGGAGCAGGCTGTCGAGGACATCAACGCCAAGGGCGGCGTCCTGGGCCAGAAGATCTCCGTCCAGGTCGGGGACGACGCATCCGATCCGAAGCAGGGCGTCTCGCTCGCCAACAAGTTCGCGGCGGACGGCGTCAAGTGGGTGGTCGGCCACTTCAACTCCGGCGTGTCGATCCCGGCCTCGGAAGTCTACCAGGAATCCGGAATCATCCAGATCTCGCCGGCCTCCACGAACCCGAAATACACCGACCGCAAGATGTGGAACACGTTCCGCGCCTGCGGACGGGACGACCAGCAGGGCGCGGTCGCGGGCGCCTATCTGGCGAACCACTTCAAGGGCAAGAAGGTCGCCATCATCCACGACAAGACCCCGTACGGTAAGGGCCTCGCGGACGAGACCCAGAAGGCCATGGAGAGCAAGGGCCTGAAGGCCGCGATGTACGAGGGCGTCAACACGGGCGAGAAGGATTATTCCGCGCTCGTCTCCAAGCTGAAGCAGCAGAACGTCGACGTCGTGTATTTCGGCGGCCTGCACACCGAGGCCGGCCTCATCATCCGCCAGATGCGCGACCAGGGCCTGAAGGCCCCGATGATGTCGGGCGACGGGATCACGGACAAGGAGTTCGTGCAGATCGCCGGGCCGGGCGCCGAGGGCACCTTCATGACCTTCGGGCCGGACGCCCGGAAGAACCCCAACGCCAAGGACGTGGTGGCCAAGTTCAAGGCCAAGAACTACGACCCGGAGGCCTACACGCTCTACAGCTACGCCGCCGTCCAGATCTTCGCCCAGGCGGCGGAAGCCGCGAAGTCGACCGACCCGAAGAAGATGGCCGACTACATGCACTCGGGTAAGGTCTTCAAGACCGTCATCGGCGACATCTCCTTCGACAAGAAGGGCGACATCACCCGGCCGGACTACGTGATGTATGTCTGGAAGAAGGGCGCCGACGGCAAGATCGACTATTCCGGCAACGAAGTCGGGATGTAGGCCGAGCCCTCACGCAACTCGCGAACGCGATCAGGCCCGCCTCACGGCGGGCCTTTTCGTTTGCCGGCCCTCCCCTGTGTTGGAGCTCCGGGTGACGGGGGCCCGGCACCAAGCCGGCCTCAGGGAGGGGCGGCATTGTATCAACTACACCAAAACGCAATGTGGAAGATGGCGTTTGTCAACGCCTATGCTCTGCTTCGTCGATCAGCTTTTCAACGACCGCGGCGCTCTCAACGCAAGTGACGGAGTGGCCCTGTTCGAAGTGGATGACGGATCCGGTCTGAACGCTCGTGATCCGAGTTCGATGGAGAAACCTGATCTGATCCGTGTTGATCAGAACCGGCTCCGGCTCCGAGCCAAAGCCGACCGCGTTCACACTGATCCAAGCCACAACGCTCTCCTTGCTGACCCGCTCTGATGGCGGAGATCTGAACCGTCACCAAGCTCCGTCCCAATCAGACGGAGAACAAGGCGAGCATCGTAGCTCATCAGCGCAAGCTGGCCCAGGCCAGAGCTGACCTCGACCTGGTTTCAATTGCAGGCTGCATCACGCCCGCTAGGCTCACGGACATATATCCGATCCTGTGCCTCGAAATCACGGCATAGGCGCCTGATTCCAACGCTAATAATTTCACGACATCAACAATCTAGAAATCGTTGCCGCATCATATCCGAGATCGTAACGGAAAACGCTTCGTATGCACGGCCGCGTTTTGATTCCATGCTTAGTCGCTACTGGAATTAAGACGACGATGGCGGCGGAATAGCTGCTCTATGCACCTGTTCACTATGCCTATCGCGAATGGGTAACGTTGGTTGAGGGTGCCGCAATTCGATTGCGATTACCGCGAGAAACCGGGCCATCTCTCCAATGTCCCGACCGGAGGAGAGAATGTGGCTTACGCGCCAGAGGTCTGACCGATCTAGCGAAACGCATTTGGCAGCCTTCGCGAGGAGCGTCTCTATCGGGAAATGATATTCGCCGTACTTTTCGAGAGCGCGTCCTCGTGCCGCGGTCGCGCGATCACGCGTAAGATGCCTAGTGCCGCTTGGCTGAGCCATCAGTTCCTGAGAGTCTTGCTCCCACCCAATAACTTCGGCCGCTGCCCCGTCGGCTGCGATCTGACTAATTTTGCGGGCTACAATCTCGATCTCGTCGGCGAGCTTGTTACGATCAATCTGCTCATACTCGAATTCCCGCTTACGGAGGATGGCGTCGAGCCAAACGCCAATACAGAATCCAAGTAGGATAGCGGCGGGATACTGAACCACTGCCGACTGGAGGGCGTTGATGACACTATCCACGGCGGGGCTCCAGTTTCTTGCCAGAAACTGATCCCAGCCGGATGACTCCGCCAACTTCTCGACGTTAAGCGCGAGTAGGACGACCGCAATCCAAACGGCCCGGCTCGCAATCCACCGAAGTATCTGAAGCGGCGACATATAGCCACTTACCACCCGCAACCCGCGGCTGTGGATTCGCCGTTCGTAGCTTGGACACCGGGTGATCCGCCACCCCCGGTGCTTGCACAAAAACTCTTGATGGCACTCGCCATCATGTAAGGTACATTTGCTACATTGGGCGGACTAGGCCCTCGCAGCCACGCAGCCCGACGGGCTCGCCGCCGGACCCGACCGTGCCCTCCTGGCGGCTGGCATCGATCCGGCTCCCCCTACGCGGCGACGGTCATCTGGCCTATGCTCGGGCCATGAGCCTCGATGCCCTCCTGCTTTTCGCCGGCGCCCTCTTCGTTGCGGCGGCATCGCCCGGTCCGGGGATCGCGGCCCTGGTCGCACGCGTCCTCGGGCGGGGAACGGCCGGCGCGGTCGCCTTCACGGCCGGCCTTGCCATCGGCGACGTCGTCTGGCTGGCCGTTGCCGTGGCGGGGCTCTCCGCCCTCGCCCAGGCCTTCCACGGCGTGTTCCTGGTGCTGAAATTCGCCGGCGCCGCCTATCTCCTGTTCCTGGCCTGGAAGCTCTGGACGGCACCCGCCATCCGCGCGCAGGCGGAGGCCGCCCCCCGCCCGGACCCGTCCTGGCGGCTGTTCCTGGCAGGCCTCGCCGTCACGCTCGGGAACCCGAAGGTGATGGTGTTCTACCTGGCGCTGGTGCCGAACCTGATCGACGTGGCCGGGATCACGCTCCTCGGCTTTGCGGAACTCGCCGCGATCCTGCTCGGCGTCCTTGCCCTCGTCTTCGGCTTCTACATCGTGCTCGCGGCGCGCGCCCGCCGCCTTCTCACCAGCCCGCGTGCCGTCCGCGCCATCAACCGGACGAGCGGCGCCATCATGGCCGGGGCCGCGGTCGCAGTCGCCGCGAAGTAAGCGCACCAGGATCCCCGGACGGGAGGATCGCAGGATCCTTTGACGCTCCGGGGCGAATCCGGTTCTGTCGCGGCATGACCAGCTGCCGCAACCTCTTGACCGATGTGCCCGGGATCCGGGTCGGCAATGCGCAGGACCCGAGGCTCGCGAGCGGCGTGACGGTGGCGCTCTTCGAGCGCCCGGCGGTCGCCTCCGTCTTCGTCGCGGGCGGCGGCCCGGCGGGGCGCGACCTCGAATGCCTCGAGCCGGACCGGGCGGTGGAGCGGATCGACGCCATCGTCCTGTCAGGAGGATCCGGCTTCGGGCTGGACGCGACCACCGGCGTCCAGGCCTGGCTCAACGAGCATGGCCGCGGCATCCCAGTCGCGTCCGCGCGCGTGCCGATCGCCCCGACGGCGGTGCTGTTCGATCTCCTGAACGGCGGTGACAAGGATTGGGGCCGCTTCCCGCCCTATCGGGAGCTCGGCTACGCGGCCTGCGAGGCCGCCGCCGACAGCTTTGCCCTCGGGACGGCCGGCGGCGGATACGGCGCGACCACCGTGGATCTGAAGGGCGGTCTCGGCTCGGCGAGCGCCACCACCGCCCGCGGCTACAATGTCGGCGCCCTCGCCTGCGTGAACGCGATCGGCTCGGCCGTCATCGATGGCGGGCCGCATTTCTGGGCAGCCCCCTTCGAGCGGGATGGCGAGTTCGGCGGGCTGGGCATTCCGACGAACGTTCCGGCGGATGCCCGCCGCTTCCGCTGGAAGGGACAGCAGCAGCCTGCGACGACGATCTGCCTAGTGGCGACCGATGCCACCCTCAGCAAAGCCGAGGCGAAGCGGCTGGCCATCATGGCCCAGGGGGGCCTCGCGAAGGCGCTCAGCCTCTCCCACGCACCGATGGACGGTGACACGGTCTTTGCGGTCTCGACCTTGGGACGGCCGGCCGAGGGCGGGCTCGACCTCCTGACGGAGCTGGGCGCGACAGCGTCCGATTGCCTCGCGCGGGCCATCGCCCGCGGGGTCCATGCGGCGACCGCCCTGCCCTTTCCGGAAGCGCTGCCGGCCTGGGCGGATCGCTTCGGCCGCTCAAGGGGTTAGGCGCGAGTTCTCCTGCAACGGATGCAGTTCATCCGGATTGTGTGCCCATCCCGGAAACCGCCGTCTTGGCAAAAGCTTAGAAGGCGCGGCTTCGATGGTACATCAGGCTCCTCGCGCGCTGCCTGAAGGAGCCTCGATCGCCGTGGAGGAAACCGGGCTAAGCTTCATCGCGGACACCCTCTTCACCCGATGGGCGACTCCCCCCTCGGCGCCTCTCTGCTCCCGACCACTGCGCCGGGCCTCGTGGCGCCTTCACCTGCCCGAAAGCCCCTCCCCCGGCGCGACCAGGGCCAGTCCGGCAACCGCTCAACGGGGGCCCTGGGAAACGAACGAGGCAAGCCGCTCCAGGTCGCGCTCACCAGTCAGGGTCGAGCCGGCGCCCGGCTCATCCGGGGCAGACGACACCTTGCTGCACCGCCCGCATCCTCACCTTGATCCTGCACTCCCCCGATACCATCCTCCTGCCATTCCCGGATCGCAGCATCCCGGAATCGCCTGATACGCTGATCCTGTGATGGGGCCGGCGTGGTTAATCGCCCGTAAAGAGCTGCCAGAACCCGGCCCGTCGTTGCCCGCGCGGCATGCGGGTGGTACCGCGTGACATCCCATGACCAAGCCGATCCTTCTCGCCCCGTCGATCCTGTCTGCCGATTTCGCGACCATCGGCGATGTCGTTCGCGACCTCGATGCCGCCGGGGCCGACTGGATCCATCTCGATGTCATGGACGGTCATTTCGTCCCCAACATCTCCTTCGGACCTGACATGGTGCGGGCCGTCCGCCGGCTGACCGGCAAGACGCTCGACGCCCACCTGATGATCGCGCCGGCCGATCCCTACCTCGCGGCCTTCGCCGAGGCCGGGGCCGACATCATCACGGTTCACACCGAGGCCGGGCCGCATCTCCACCGTTCGCTGCAGACGATCCGGGCTCTCGGCAAACGGGCCGGCGTCGCCATCAATCCCGGAACGCCGGAGAGCGCCATCGAGCCGGTCCTCGACCTCGTCGACCTGGTGTTGGTCATGAGCGTCAATCCCGGCTTCGGCGGCCAGGCCTTCATCCCGGCCGTGTGCGAAAAGATCCGTCGCATCACGGCGATGACGGCCGGGCGGGAGATCGACATCCAGGTCGATGGCGGCATCACGGCCGAGACGGCGCCCGCGGCCGCGCAGGCCGGCGCCAATGTGCTCGTCGCCGGCTCCGCCGCCTTGAAGGGCGGCCCGGAGCGCTACCGCGACAATCTCGCCGGCATCCGCCAGGCGGCCGAACGAGCGACCGGCACCTGGGCCTGATCCGATGCGCTCCGGCGTCATTGCGAGCGGAGCGAAGCAATCCATCCGTCGCTGGGTGGATCGCTTCGTCGCCGAGGCTCCTCGCGATGACGGCGGGGTGGCCCGGTCAAGCCCGACCATGACACAGGCCGGCGTGGCCGGCCCGAGGACACAAGAATGATCCCGCGCTATTCCCGCCCCGAGATGACGGCCATCTGGTCGCCCGAGACCCGGTTCCGCATCTGGTTCGAGATCGAGGCGCATGCGACCTCGGCGCTGGCCGAGATCGGCGTCGTTCCGAAGGAGGCGGCCGAGGCGATCTGGGAGCGTGGCTCCAAGGCCGTGTTCGACGTCGACCGCATCGACGAGATCGAGCGGGTGACGAAGCATGACGTCATCGCCTTCCTGACCCACCTTGCCGAGCATGTCGGGCCGGAGGCGCGGTTCGTCCACCAGGGCATGACCTCGTCGGACGTGCTCGACACCTGCCTCAACGTCCAGCTCGTGCGCGCCGCCGACATCCTGCTGGCCGATCTCGACGCGCTGCTCGCGGCGCTGAAGCGCCGGGCCTTCGAGCACAAGATGACCCCGGCGATCGGCCGCTCGCATGGCATCCATGCCGAGCCCGTCACCTTCGGGCTCAAGCTCGCCCAGGCCTATGCCGAGTTCGACCGCGCGAAGCAGCGGCTGCTCTTCGCCCGGCGCGAGGTCGCGACCTGCGCCATCTCGGGGGCGGTCGGCACCTTCGCCAATATCGATCCGCGCGTGGAGGAATACGTGGCGGAGAAGCTGGGCCTCGAGCCGGAGCCGGTCTCGACCCAGGTCATCCCGCGCGACCGCCACGCCATGTTCTTCGCCACGCTCGGCGTGATCGCCTCCTCCGTGGAGCGGCTCGCGATCGAGATCCGCCACATGCAGCGCACGGAGGTGCTGGAGGCCGAGGAGTTCTTCTCCGAGGGCCAGAAGGGCTCCTCCGCCATGCCGCACAAGCGCAACCCGGTCCTGACCGAGAACCTGACGGGCCTCGCCCGCATGGTGCGCGCCTATGCGATGCCCGCCATGGAAAACGTGGCGCTCTGGCACGAGCGCGACATCTCCCATTCCTCGGTCGAGCGCATGATCGGCCCGGACGCGACGGTGACGCTCGATTTCGCCCTCGCCCGCCTGACGGGCGTCGTCGACAAGCTGCTCGTCTATCCCGAGAACATGCGGAAGAACCTCGATCGCCTCGGCGGGCTCATCCACTCGCAGCGCGTGCTGCTCGCCCTGACGCAACGGGGTGTCAGCCGCGAGGATTCCTATGCCTGGGTGCAGCGCAACGCCATGCCGGTCTGGCGCGGCGAGGGCGACTTCCTCACGCTGCTGAAAAAGGACCCGGACGTCTCCTCGAAACTCTCCGCGACGGAACTCGAGGAGCTGTTCGACCTCGGCTACCACCTGAAGCACGTCGACACGATCTTCCGCCGGGTGTTCGGGGCGAGCTGAGGCTCAGGTCGCACCGACGGCTGCCTCGACCTCCAGCGCCGCTGCTCCCTTGTTGGACGAGTAGAACGGAGCAAAGAGCGGGTACAGGGTCGCGTCGTTCACGTACAAGAAGAGGCGGCCGGTGGACCCGGCCGTTATGATCGCCTCCCAGACCTGTCCCGGCTCGGCCGGAACGTCCGATCCCGAGGGGCTGTCCATGCGCCGCCACACGAGCGAGTAGCTGTCCGTACCGCGTTCGCCGATGCGGGCTATCATGCGGAACCAGGGTTCGACGAGATGCCGCCGGAGAGGGACACCGGCGGGCATGTACCAGGGCGCAGCATTCCGGAGGATGCCGTTGGGGCTCGCCGGAACAGCTGTCCCGCCGACCGGGGCCGGCCCGTCGGCCCAGGTCCATGGCTCCGTGATCCTGAGCCTGAGCCGATAGACGCCGCCCCGCTCCAATCGGAAGGGAGTCGCATTGCAGGACCGGCGTGTCAGGATCGTCTCGTCAGCCCTCCGGCTACCGTTCTCGTAGCAGACGCCGCCGACGGACTCTGAGACGGCGAGCGCGACCCGGGTCGTGAGAGCGATCCCGGCGTAAGCAACCAGCACGACGAAGACGCCCGGCAGGATACGCTGGCTCATCCACCAGTTCACCCCGTGGTAGAGCCGACTGCACCGGAAACGGTGAAGTGCCGCCTCGAAGCCGCGCATGGGCCGCACGGGAGCGGGCGTGATGCCGGCCGGCCGAAGCGGCGTCAGATTATACCAGGCGAGCCGCATCCGGTCGGAGATCGCGACCGAGAGCGCAGAGCCTGCCAGCATGCCGGCGAGGATCGCGAGCGATAGAATCGTCGACCATCCTGGATTGGCCTGGAAAACGTTGAGCCAGGTTCCGGCGAACGAGGGCAGGAGCGCCGCGAGCCAGCCCATTGGGGTCGCGAGGAAGCAGAAGGTCGAGGTGCAGGCGCCGCCCGGGGCCGTCGGCGCATAAAGAGGCATCGCGAGCAGGGCCAAGGTCAGCCCGAGCGTCAGGAAATAGGCGACGCGCCGGCGCCAGACCCAGTTCCAGACGAGCTCCGTCTCTTTCGGCAGAATGGGCGTCCCAGGCTGGCCGAGATAGCCCGCGCCCTCGACGAATTCGCCGTCGATCTTCACCACCTCGAACGAAGGTGGCAGGACGATCGGCGCATAGCCGTCTAGGCCCGCCCTGATGCGGCGGAACGCGCTCTCATGGACCTTCACGGCCTGAACGGTGAGCTCGTTCTTGGCGAGCACATTGGCGATGCGGCGGGGATTGTAGCGGTAGTAGCTGCCGAGGCCCTTCCGGGAATCGTAGATCGGCCCGTTCTCGTCGGCGAGGGCCGTGTACTCGGCGACGATCTGCGGCTCCAGGCGAAGACCGGCGATCTCGGCCCCGCGCAGGATCCACATCAGCGGGACATAGCTGAGGCCGTCGTCCGGGTAGCCGCCGCCCACATTCGAATGCACGCCGGCGAACCAGACCTGACTGATGCGGCTCCGGTCCTGCCAGGGCTCTCCCGGCGCGGGCGGCTCCTGCTGCCCGGCGCGGACGACGTCGGCGGGACCTTCGTTCCAGGGCCGCGGATGGAACGCGTTGCGTTCATCGTCCAAAGACAGGGCGTGCATCGCGCGCCGCACACGCGGATCGAGGTTGTAGTTCGGCATCGACAGGGGCCAGAAGACCTGGTCGATAGCGCGGGTGAGTTCGTCGACGGGCAGGCCATAGGCGTCGACCGTGTCCCACAGTCCGAGGAACTCGATCTCGATAGGATCCCCGTTCAGGCCGTACGGCGTGCCGATCCGAGTAACCTGCGCATAGGATTGGTAGCGCATCAGCCCGTTTCGGATCCGGATCACCGCGTCCCGCGCACCGCGGAAGAGATCCACGAAGGGCCACGCCGAGGTGTATCGCTCCCGCCGGTACTGCCGCCAGGCGGCCGCGACATCCCGCTCGAGCTTCGCTTCGTCCCCATCGTACTCGACCAGTCCCTGGGTCAGGATGAGCCCCATCAACACGCGGATCGTGAAAGCACCGCGGCTGAAGCCGAAGCCGTAGATCCTATCAGCAGGCTGATCCGGGGAGACTGCGCCAGCGGGCCGGTACGTCCGGCACACGAAGGCGTATAGGTCGCGCACGTTGCGCGCGAGCCCGAAGCCGACCGCCCCTCCCACCACCGCAAGTGGCTTGAAGGAGGACGTGCCCACGCCGTCGTCATAAAGCGCAAACTGGCGGGGCTGGAGAGGCTGCTGCGGGTCCTTCAGGTCGAGCGCCTGATAGGTTCGCCAAACATTGGTTCTGAACAGCTTGCCGGCACTATTTCCCGTGCCGTCCGAGAACAGGACGATGTTGCGTGGAGATGACGTGCCCGGCCGCGCGCTCTGCTGCATTATCGGCAATCCCACCCGCGAGGCAGGGATATTGCAACCTTAAGTCGCAACGAGCAATCCCTCATCGGGGCTTCGCCGGTGGACGATCCCGCGGTGATTTGCATGTTCGACCCCTGACACAACCGGCAGTCATGCCGCGTGCGCATGACCTTCTCTCTTGCGGAAAGGGAAGCGTCGGCGAATCTTATCGTCGTCGGGTTTGCTGTCGGGACCACGCCATGGTGTTCGATCGCCTTCTTGCCAGAGCGCTGGCGACCATCGTCCGGCGCGGCACGCTCAGGGTCACGACAGAGGCCGGCCAGATCTTGCGCGCCGGCGATGGCGGGCAGCCCGAGGTCGCCGTCCGGCTCGTCGGCGAGGGCGCGACGCGAACGCTCGTGCTCGATCCGGAACTGGCGCTCGGCGAGCTGTTCATGGACGGCCGCCTCCTCGTCGAGCAGGGCACGCTGATGGAGTTCCTGCAATTGCTCCTGCAGGACAGCCACGCGGAACGGTCGAAGCTACCCATCCCGACCACGGCGACGCTCCGCTCGATCGCCTGGCGCCTCGCCGGCCGGAACGATGCGCGGCTGTCGAAAGCCAATGTCGCGCACCATTACGATCTCTCCAGCACGCTCTACGATCTCTTCCTCGACCGGCACCGGCAATATTCCTGCGCCTATTTCGAGCATGGGGACGGGCCGCTCGACGACGCGCAGCGCGCCAAGCAGCGGCACATCGCGGCCAAGCTCTTCGTCCAGCCCGGCAACAGCGTCCTGGAGATCGGCAGCGGCTGGGGCGGCCTTGCGGTCTACCTCGCCCGCCACGCCGGCGCGGGGCGGGTGCGCGGCATCACTCTCTCGGAGGAGCAACTCGCGGCGTCCCGCCGCCTGGCTGTACGCGAAGGCCTCGCCCCCCGGGTCGCCTTCGAGCTGGAGGATTACCGCGCCACCGCGGGCACCTTCGACCGCATCGTGTCGGTCGGCATGTTCGAGCATGTCGGCCCGAAGGACTACCCGGCGTTTTTCGAGTCCTGCGCCCGGCTCATGGCCGAGGACGGCGTCATGCTGCTCCATACGATCGGGCGCACGGGCGAGCCGGGCTACACCAATCCGTGGATCCGCAAGTACATCTTCCCCGGCGGCCACCTGCCCACGATGACGGAGATGATGCCGGCCATCGAGCGCTCGGGCCTCATGGTCACGGACGTGGAGGTGCTCCGGCTCCACTATGCCGAGACGCTGAAGGCCTGGCGCGAGCGCTTCATGGCGCGCCGCGACGAAGCCATGCGGCTCTACGACGAGCGGTTCTGCCGCATGTGGGAATTCTACCTCTCGCTCTGCGAGGCGGCGTTCCGCTGGGAGGACGTGGTCGTCTTCCAGATCCAGCTCGGCCGGCGCAACGACGTCCTGCCGATCACGCGCGACTATATCGGCGAGCGCGAGGCGGCCCTCCGGGCCTCCGAACTTGCCGCCATGCCGGTGGCCGCGGAATAGCCGGCTCGACCTCCGCCCGGAGACACATTACCTCCGGCCCATGCGCACATCCGATGCCGACATCCTGATCGTGCCCGGTCTCTCCGGATCGGGCCCGGACCATTGGCAGACCCGGTGGGAGCAGAAGCTCTCCACTGCGCGCCGGGTCGAGCAGGAGGATTGGGACAGGCCGGTCCGTGAGAGCTGGACCCGCCGACTGGTGGCCGAGGTGGAGGCGAGCAGCCGGCCGGTCGTCCTGGTGGCCCATTCGCTGGGCGTCGCGCTGGTCGCGCATGCGGCCCCGCTGCTGCCGGCCGGAGCCGTGAAGGGCGCCTTCCTGGTCGGCCTGCCGGACGTGGAGCGGCCCGACGTGCCGCCCGAGATCGATCCGAGCTTCCGGCCGCTGCCGCGGGATCCCCTGCCCTTCCCGTCGCTGCTCGTCGCCAGCCGCGACGATCCGTTCTGCGCCTATGAGCGGGCGGAGGATTTCGCCTATGCCTGGGGCGCGCTCATCGTGGATGCCGGCCAGGCCGGGCACATGAACACGGAGAGCGGCTACGGCCCCTGGCCGGAAGGCCTGATGCGCTTCGCCGGCTTTCTCAGGCAGCTCTGACCCGCGCGCCGATCGGGATGACCTCGATCGGCAAGCCGCCGGCCGCCGGGCGCTTCTCCTCGATGCCGAGCTGGGTCCGGAGGCGCGCGATCTGCTCGTCCATCTCGGCGAGCCTCGCGGCCACGCCCTCGGGGTCGAGATCGATGATTCCGGCCAGGCTGGCTCGCATGCGCAGGCAGGCCGCGAGATCGTCGTTCGACATGGTCGTTCCCCGAATACCCGCCCAGGGGTAGCCGCGCAGGGATTGCCGATCGGTTAGCGCGACCTCCTCACCGCCCGTCGACGCAGCGGATGAAGGCCTCCTGCGAGCGCTCGTCGGAAAGGGCGCCGACATCTCGCAGCGGCCTCCCGCTCGCATCGGTCTGGATGCCGACCGCCCGGTAGCATTCCGCGGCCCTGCTCGTGGCTGCAGGACGGGCGGCAACCGGGGCCGGACGCCGCTCCTGGACCGGGCGTGCCCTCTCCTCGGGGACGTGCCTCGGCCGGGCGACCTGCGGCGCAAGTGCAGGCCGCCTGACGGCAGGCCGTGAT
This sequence comes from Enterovirga sp. CN4-39, assembly GCF_049446235.1. Lineage (NCBI taxonomy): Bacteria > Pseudomonadati > Pseudomonadota > Alphaproteobacteria > Hyphomicrobiales > Methylobacteriaceae > Enterovirga > Enterovirga sp. CN4-39. The sequence continues at coordinate 43,802 of NZ_JBMSEF010000015.1, forward strand.
TCAGGCGCGGCGGGGCGAGCCTCGCGCTTCGGGCGCTCCGGCCGGCGGGCCGGCTTCGCGGGAGTTGGAGCGGGCGCGGGGCTCCTCCCCACCTGCCCCCGTGGCTGCTCGGCTCGTGGAGCCGGCTCGGCCGCGGCCGGTGGCTGGCGGGCGCGGCGACGGCGCTCCTGCTCGGCCTCGAGCGCCTTCCAGGCTTCGTCGTCGGCAGCGTCGGCCAGCCGGAACGTCCGCTCCTGCGCGGAGGCATGTCGCCCCGGACCGGCGCCGGACATCGCCAGAAGAACGGCCGTGGCAAACACACCAGCCAGCCGCCCTCGCCCGCCTACGGCATCCACGACACCACCTTCGGCACCCCCCACCACGTCCTACGGTGGGCCGAGTGGCGGGCCGCGTCCAGTCCTCCGACGCGGCCCGCTTGCGAGCGTCAGGCCGCCGCGTGCGGGAAGGCGCGCTGCGTCTCCGGCGTGGTGAGGCGGTTCTGCGGCTGCACGTCGAGCGCGAGCCCGCGCGAAGCCTCGATGCCCTTCGGAAAGCCGCTCCGATCCGAGTAGTCGGTGATCGCCGTGTCCGGACCGCCCTTCTCGCTCGTCAGGCCATTGGCGCAGAGGACGTCGATCGCCGTCACGCCGGAGACCGCCGCCATGGCGACCATGACGTTGCCCCTGTTCGGGTTGTCGCCGTGGAGCCCCGTCGCGAGCGTCGCGAGGTCGAGCCCGTCGCCGCCGACCCGGCCCCAGACCCAGGGCTGGGGATCGTGGCTGCCGAGGATCGCGACGCCGGTCGCGACCTCCCGGACCCCATAGGCGCGGACCAGGTTCTCGTGCCCCTCCATGCCGAGCCAGCGGCAGATGGCACGCGGGGCGAAGAGCTCGGCCGCGCCGAGCGCGATGGAAAACCAGCCGAGCCCGGAGGCGAGCTTGTCGTTGGCGGATTGCGAGCGACCCTTCAGGGCCGTCCGGGGAAGCGTGTTGGCCATGGGATCACCTCGTCAGGGCTGGATGAAGACCTTGATGCAGCCGTCCTGCTTGTCGCGGAAGACCTTGTACATCTCGGGCCCGTCCTCGAGCCCGACCTTGTGCGTGATGACGAAGGAGGGATCGATCTGCCCTTCCTCGATCCGCTTCAGGAGATCGTCCGTCCAGCGGTTCACGTGCGTCTGGCCCATGCGCCAGGTCAGGCCCTTGTTCATGGCCGCCCCGAAGGGGATCTTGTCGAGCAGCCCGCCATAGACGCCGGGCACGGAGAGCACGCCCGCCGGCCGGCAGACATAGATCATCTCGCGCAGGACGTGCGGGCGATCCGTCTCCAGGAACATCGCCTGCTTGGCCCGGTCATACATGGAATCGAGCGTCGCGGTGGCGTGCGCCTCGAGGCCGACGCAGTCGATGCATTTCTCCGGGCCCTTGCCGCCGGTCAGCTCGTTCAGCCGCTCGACGACGCTCTCCTCGGCGAAGTTGATCGTGATCGCGCCGCCGGCCGCCGCCATCGACAGGCGCTCGGGCAGCCGGTCGATGCAGACGACCTGCTTGGCGCCGAGCAGGATAGCGGAACGGACGGCCATCTGCCCGACGGGGCCGGCGCCCCAGATCGCGACCGTGTCGTTCGGCTCGATCTCGCACTGGACGGCCGCCTGCCAGCCGGTCGGGAAGATGTCGGACAGGAAGAGGAGCTTCTCGTCCGGGATCCCCTTCGGCACCTTGATATGCGTCTTGTCTGCCATCGGGACGCGCAGATACTCGGCCTGGCCGCCCGGATAGCCGCCCGTGAGGTGCGAGTAGCCGAAGAGCCCCGCCGTCGCGTGGCCGAAGACCTTGTCGGCGATGGCCTTGTTGCGGTTGGAGCGCTCGCAGACAGAGTAGAAGCCGCGTTTGCACTGGTCGCATTCGCCGCAGAAGATCGTGAAAGGGATCACGACCCGGTCGCCGACCTTCAGCGAGCTCTTTGCGGCCGAGCCGACCTCGACCACCTCGCCCATCGTCTCGTGGCCCAGGATGTCGCCGCTCTGCATCCCGGGCATGAAGTGGTCGTAGAGGTGGAGGTCGGACCCGCAGATCGCGCAGCTCGTCACCTTGATGATGGCGTCACGGGGATCCTCGATCTCGGGGTCGGGAACGCTGTCGCAGCGGACATCCTGCGTTCCGTGCCAAACGAGCGCTTTCATAGTGGCTGTCTCCTCGCGGGCAGGCTTCAAACGGACTGTGGCGGGCTCGATGCCGGGCAGGCGGTCGCCGACCGCCCGTGTGAGGCTCAACTTGCCCTTCCGGGTCTCGTTCGGACTTTCGGGTCTTCGTACGGTTTGGGACCGTGAGAGGGCCGGAGCCTTGCTTTGCTGATGCTGGCGGATTGGCTACCAAGTCGGCCCGGACATCGCGCGGGGCACAGCAGGAAAGTGAACGGGGTGGTCCAGAATTTCCTGCTCGTCTTCTCGGCCCTGTTCTCGATCATCAACCCGATCGGCGGAGCCATCATCTTCAGCCAGGTCACGGCGACCCGAACGCATGGGGAGCGGGTGGCCCTCTCGCGCCGGATCGGGATCTACTCCGCCCTCGTGATGCTGGTCGCGCTGTGGGCGGGCGGCCCGATCCTGTCGTTCTTCGGCGTGAGCCTCGCGGCCCTGAGGCTTGCGGGGGGCCTGATCGTGGCGAGCCTCGCCTGGCAGCTGCTGCATCAGCCGGAGAAGCGGGAGGGCGCCAAGACCGACCAGGCCCAGGAATCCGAGGGGCTGGAGGCGATCGCGTTCTACCCCCTTACCCTTCCCTTCACGACCGGCCCGGGCACGATCTCGGTTGCGGTCGCGCTCGGCTCGACCGTGGCGCCGGGTGCGCCGGGCTATCTGGGCTTCGTTACGGCGGCGTCCGCGGCAGCGCTCGCGATGGCCGTCACCGTCGCGCTCGCCTACGGGTCGGCCGACCGCCTCGTTGCGCTGCTCGGCCAGTCAGGCGCGCGCATCGTCTCGCGCCTGTCCGCCTTCCTGCTCCTCTGCATCGGCACGCAGATCGCCCTCACGGGCGTCGCCGAGTTCGTGCACAGCGTGCGGGGCTGAGCGTCACCCGCCGATCCGCACCGGCGGCAGGCCCAGGATCTCCCGCGCCTCTCCGGGCGAGGCATGCTCCATGTTGAGCTCGTGGATGATGCGCACGGTCCGCTCGACCAGCATCTCGTTGGTCGCGAGCTTTCCGCGCGCGTAGTAGTTGTTGTCTTCCAGCCCCACCCGGACATGGCCGCCGAGCAGGATCGCCTGCGTGGTGGCCGGAAGCTGGGCCGGACCGATCCCGGAGACGCAGAAGATCGATTGCGGCGGCAGGAGCCGGATCATGGCGGCCAGGATGTCGTGCGAATAGGGCATCGCGCCCTGGAAGCCCTTGTCCGCCCCCAGCACCATGTTGATGTAGTAGGGCGGCTTGTCGTAGCCCTTCTCGATCAGCCGCGTGACGTCCTGCAGGATGTGCTGCGGGCCGAACACCTCCCATTCCGGCTTGATCCCCCGCTCCTGCATGCGCTTGGCGAGGAACTCGCAGCGCGAGGGGGTGGTCACGACCAGGATCTCCTTGCCGCCATGGACGTCGGCGAAGGTCATGCCGTCGAAGGTGGCCATCTCGGCGCCGGCCTCGCAGCCCTTCAGGCGCTCCTCGAAATTCGACTCGTAGAGCCCGTCGGGACGGGGCACGAGCATGTCCCCCGACGAGCCGCCGCCGGTCGAGTTGTTGATGATGATGTCCGTCCTGGCCCGGACGCGGGTGTTGATGTCGCGGTAGATCGCGTCGTTGCAGGTCGCCTCGTCGTCGAGCCGCCTGGCATGAAGAGCCGCGATCGCGGCCCCCGCCTTCCAGGACCGGTAGACCGACTCGGCGATCTCGTCCGGCTGCGTCGGCAAGTTCGGATTCTGCGCCTTCGACGCCATCCCGCCCGTCGGGGCCACCGTGACGATCACCTTGGACATGTCGCTCTCCTGAATGGCGGCCTGCGGTCCCGCTGGCGCATGACCCGCGCCCCGTTATGGAAGGTTCTTCGCCCGCTCCTTGGCCGAGACGAGATCGATCAGGAGCCTGTCGCGCTCCGCCAGCATCGCGGTGCGGTCGACCGGCGACAACTCGTCCTCGATCCCGGCGACGAGCTTCGCCTTCAGCTCGGGCGTGACATGGGTGTCGCCGAGATCGGCCCACATCCGCTCCATCAGGGGGCCGAGATGATCCAGCGTGTAGGCAATCCCGCCCGGGCCGCCGGAGAGGTGGGTCAGAAGGCACGGCCCCATCAGGGCCCAGCGCAGGCCCGGACCATGCGCGATCGCGGCGTCCACCTCCGCGACCGTCACGGCTCCCGACTCGACGAGGTGGAACGCCTCGCGCCAGAGCGCCGCCTGGATGCGGTTCACGACATGGCCGACGAGCTCCTTGCGGATCCGGATCGGGTGCTTCCCGATGGCGGCGTAGAAGCCCATCGCGGCGTCGATCGCCTCCTCCGAGGTCCGCGCTCCACCCACGACCTCCACGAGCGGGATGAGGTGCGGCGGGTTGAACGGATGGCCGACGAGCACGCGCTCCGGGTGCCGGGCGGCGTCCTGGAAGACGCTCGGCCCGAAGCCGGAGGAGCTCGATGCCAGGATGACGTCCGGCCCGGTCGCCTCGCCGAGCCGCCGGAACAGCTCGCGCTTCACGTCCTCCCGCTCGGGGCCGTTCTCCTGGACGAAGTCGGCCTCGGCGACGGCCTGCTCGAGCTCGGGCACGAAACGGAGGCGGTCGCGCGAGGCGCCCGCCTGGAGGCCGAGCGTCTCGAGGGCGGGCCAGGCGGAAGCCACGTAGTCCCGCAGGCGCTGCTCGGCATCCGGTGCGGGGTCGGTCGCCACGACATCGAAGCCGCGCGCGAGGAACCAGGCGGCCCAGCTCGCGCCGATGACGCCCGTGCCGACTACGGCGATCCGCCTGATGGTCCGCTGAGCCACTGATCCTCCCGCGCGGGTTTTCTGCACCCTCTTGCCCTTGATATCGCCCGATAACCGTTGCCAAGGCAACCGGCTTGCGCGCCCTCCAAAAACCTGCTCGGAATACCAAGGACGGTTCGGCCAGGCCCGCCCGCGGCGCCCTGGAAGAAGGAACCGCGTCGGGAGGAACGCTGATGGGGAAGCTGGGTCTCACCTTGGCGCTCGCCGGTGCTCTGGCCGCGACCGCAGTGTCGGCACAGGAGAAGCCGATCAGGATCGGCATCCTCAACGACCAGTCCGGCGTCTTCTCCGACTACCAGGGCGAGGGCTCGGTGATCGCGGCCCGCATGGCGGTCGAGGATTTCGGCAAGAAGACCATTGCCGGCCGGGCGATCGAAGTCGTCACGGCCGATCACCAGAACAAGACCGATGTCGGCATCGGCATCGCCCGCCGCTGGTTCGACCAGGAGGGCGTGGACGCCATCATGGACGTGCCGAACTCCGCCATCGCCCTCGGGGTCTCGAGCCTCGCCCGCGAGAAGAACAAGGTCTTCGTCGGTTCGGGCGCCGGCACGGCGGAACTGACGGGGCGCCAGTGCTCGCCAAACACGGTGCACTGGACCTACGACACCTGGTCGCTCGGCCACGGCCTCGCCCGGGCGCTCGTCGCGAACGGCGGCAAGAGCTGGTTCTTCATCACGGCCGACTACGCTTTCGGCAAGGACCTCGAGGGGAGCGCGGCGGACGAGGTGAAGGCCCAGGGCGGGCAGGTCATCGGCGCCGCCCGGCATCCGCTCGGCGCTTCGGATTATTCGTCGTTCCTGGTCCAGGCCCAGGCCTCCGGCGCGCAGGTGATCGGCCTCGCCAATGCGGGCGACGACATGTCCAACACGCTCAAGCAGGCGGCCGAGTTCGGGATCGGCGGCAAGCAGCAGCTCGCGGGCCTGATCCTCAACGTGACGAACATGCCCTCGCTCGGGCTCCAGGCGACGCAGGGCGTCTACATCCTGACGCCCTATTACTGGGACCTCAACGACGGCTCGCGCGCCTTCGCCAAGCGCTACATGGAGCGCCACCCGCGCGGCAACGCGCCCAACGACATGCAGGCCGGCGTCTACTCGGCCGTCCTGCATTACCTGAAGGGCGTGGAGAAGGCCGGGGGCCCCGCCGACGGCCGGGCGGTGGTCGCGGCCATGAAATCGCTGCCGACGGAGGATCCGATCTTCGGCGCCGGCTCCATTCGGGAGGATGGCCGCAAGCTCCACCCGATGTATCTCCTCACCACCAAGACGCCGGCCGAGTCGACGGGCAAGTGGGACGTCTTCAAGCCGGTCCGCACGATCCCGGCCGAGCAGGCCTGGAGACCGCTGGCGGAGGGCGGCTGCCCGCTCGTGAAGGGATAAGGGCAGCCGGGGCCCCCGCGGCCCCGCCCTTGCACGGAGGATCGAGCTCGTGAGCGCCCCATTTCGGCCGGTCCGTCTCGCCTCCGACCAGCACGCCTTCGACTTCCGCCCCGACGGAACGGTCCATATCCGCTGCATCGAGCCGCTCGGCCCCTATCCCGACCGGGTGACGGACTGGCTGCTGAGCCACGCCGCGGCGGCGCCGGACCGGATCTTCGTGGCCAAGCGGGACGGGACGGAGGCTTGGCGGCAGCTGACCTATGCCGGGGCGCTGGCGCGGGCCGAGGCCATCGGCGCGGCGCTGCTGGCGCGCGGGCTCTCCGCCGACCGCCCGCTCGTCATCCTGTCCGGAAACGACCTCGATCATGCGGCACTGGCCCTCGCCGCCATGCATGTCGGGATCCCCTATGCCCCGGTCTCGCCGGCCTATTCGACGGTCGGCGGCGGCTTCGAGCGCCTGCGGGACGTGCTGCGCATCCTGACGCCCGGCCTCGTCTATGCCTCGGACCCGGCGGTGTTCGGGCGCGCGATCGAAGCCGCGGTCGCGCCAGAAATCCCCGTCGTGCTCGGCCAAGGCGCGCTGTCGGACCGGGAGGCGATCCCGCTGGAGCGCTTCGAGGCGGAGGCAGCCGGCGAGCGCGCGGCCGCCCGCGCCGCCCACCGGAGCGTCACGCCGGACACGATCGCGAAATTCCTGTTCACGTCCGGCTCGACCGGGCTGCCGAAGGCCGTCATCACCACCCACCGGATGCTCTGCGCCAACGCCGCGCAGCTTCAGGCGAGCTTCCCCTGCCTGACCGAGGAGCCGCCCGTCCTGGTCGACTGGCTGCCCTGGCATCACGTCTTCGGCGGGAGCCACAACTTCAACATCGTCCTGTCGAACGGCGGATCCCTCTTCATCGACGACGGCCGGCCGGTGCCGGCGCTCATCGGCGAGACCGTCCGGAACCTGCGCGAGGTCTCGCCGACGGCCTACTTCACGGTGCCGAAGGGCTACGAGGCGCTGATCCCGCATCTTCGATCCGACGAGGTGCTCCGGGAGAGCTTCTTCCGCCGGCTCGGGCTGACCTTCTTCGCGGCGGCCGGATTGCCGCAGCCGATCTGGGACGCGCTCGACGAAATCGCGGTCGCCCATGCCGGCGAGCGCATTCCCATGCTGACCGGCCTCGGAGCGACGGAGAGCGCGCCCTTCGCGCTCGTCTGCCGGCCGGACCAGTGCCGCTCCGGGCGGGTCGGCCTCCCGGCGCGCGGGGTCGAGTTGAAGCTCGCGCCCGTGGAGGACAAGCTCGAGGCGCGGGTGAAGGGCCCGAACATCACGCCCGGCTATTGGCGCAACCCAGAATTGACGAATGCGTCGAAAGATGACGAAGGGTTTTACCGGTTCGGCGATGCGCTGCGCTTCGTTGATCCGGAGAACCCGGATATCGGGCTCTATTTCGACGGCCGGCTGAACGAGGATTTCAAGCTCACGACGGGCGTCTGGGTGAGCGTCGGGGCGCTCCGGGCGCAGTTCCTGAACGCCGCCGCGCCGCTGGCGCGCGACATCGCCTTCTCGGGCGAGAATCGGGATGCCGTGATGGGCCTCATCGTCCCCGACCTGGACGAATGCCGCGCGCTCTGCCCGGATCTCGACCCGGTTGCTTCGGCCTTCGATCTCCTCGCGCATGCCCGGGTGCGCGAGGCTTTCGCCGAGGTGCTGGCCCGCCTCGCCCAAGCATCCACCGGCTCCTCCAACCGGATCGCCGCGGTGATGCTGCTCGAAAGCCCGCCCTCGATCGACCTGAACGAGATGACGGACAAGGGCTCGATCAACCAGCGGGCCGTCCTGCGCAATCGGGCCGCGCTGGTCGAGGAGCTCTATGCGGAGCCGCCCTCCCCGCGGGTCATCCGGCCGGCGAACACCTGAGGCTCCGCTGGCGCTCGCGCGCCGGTCATGGCCCCTGGATCAAGGGGCTACCCGCCCCTGCGGCGGGTCCCCATGAAGCTGAAGGCGGATTAAGGTTTGGTCGCCCCGCCGCCGAGCATCGCGACAACTTGCCCAATCCCGGGACCGATCTTCATCCTCTCACAGGAATTCGTGCGGCAACCCAAAAATATTTCAAAAACCCGCGATTCACGTCTGGATATCGTGAGAGAAGCCCTTATACAGACCCCCACCATAGTATCGTGCATACGAATCGACGAGAGTTTGAACATGGAAGCCGCCACGGACATCCAGCCGCAAGAACTGGTGGAGCTCACGAGCGAGATCGTCTCGGCCTACGTCGCCAACAACAAGATTCCGTCCGCCGAGCTGCCCGAGGTGATCGCCTCGGTTCACACTGCCTTGCGCAAGCTGGACGAGAAGAAGGCGCCGGAGCCGGAGAAGCCGACTCCGCTGATGCCGATCAAGAAGACGATCACGCCGGATTACTTGGTGAGCCTTGAGGATGGGCGCCGCTACAAGTCGCTGAAGCGTCACCTTTCGGGCCGGGGCCTCTCCCCGCAGGAATACCGCGAGAAGTGGGGCCTGCCGAAGGACTACCCGATGGTCGCCCCCAACTACGCCAAGCAGCGCTCGGAGCTCGCGAAGGCCCTCGGCCTTGGCCAGCAGCGCCGCAAGAAGACGGCGGAAGCGCCGGCTGCGGAAGCTCCCGCGGCTGCCGCCCCGAAGCGCCGCGGCCGCCCGAAGGCGACCGCCGAAAGCTGAGCCCACCCCTGGCTCAAAGTCGACCCGGCCCAAGTGGCCGGGTTTTTCGTTTCTGGCGCCCGATGATCCAAGTTGATCCGGAAACTGTCCACGTTGCGGACAGAAATCTCACCCGCGAGATGCGGAACGCATCCGGTCAGATCGGCTTCCGTGCCGTCACGACCAGCCCGGCGACGGGAAGACCACGTTCCTGCCGCAACTCCTCGTGCTCGATCCCGGCCACCGCCAGGCCGGACTGGACGAGCACCGCCCGCACGTAATCCTCGCGGTGGCTGTAGCGGCCATGCGGGTTCAGCCTCACCTCGCCGGCTGCCATCTCCTCCTCCAGCGTGAAGGCGAGGACGCCGCCCGGCCGGAGCGCCTGTGCGGCGGCGGCCAGCACGGTCTCCAGCGCCCCGAAATAGCAGAGGGTGTCGGCAGAGACGACGAGGTCGTACCGGCCCGGCTGACGCAGGAGGAAGGCCGTCAGCTCCTCATGGGCGAGTTCGTCGTAGATCTCGCGCGCCCTCGCGCCGTCCAGCATCTTCGACGACAGATCGACGCCCTCCAGCCGGGACGCGTATGGCTTGAGCAGGGGGCCGCAGAGCCCCGTGCCGCAGCCCGCGTCCAGGATGGAGAGATTGCCCGCCGGCTCTCCGCATGCCCGCGCGACGGCCTCAGACACCAGGGCGGGCGCCCGGTAGCCGAGCTTCGCCAGCTTGGTATCGAAACTCGCGGCAAACCCGTCGAACATCGTCTCGACATAGACGTCGTCGGCGCGCCCGGGGACGTTCTCGCCCGAGACGGCAGCCAGGAGATGGCGCGCGGTCGCGCTGCCCGGCTCGTCCGCGAGCCAGGCCTCCAGGATGTCCTTGGCCTTCGCCAGTTCACCCGTCGCCGCATAGGCGGCGGCAAGGAGCCGGCGCGTATCGGCGTTGCGCGGCTGTAGCTCCATCGCGCGCACGTGGCAGCCGATCGCCTCCTGGACGCGCCCGCGTCCGGTGAGGAGGCGGCCGAGATTGTCGTAGGCCTCGCGATGGCCGGCATCGACCGCGATGGCGCGCCGGTAGCAGGCTTCGGCCTCGTCGAGGCGCCCGAGCGTCCTCAGGGCGACGCCGCGGTTGCTGAGGGCGTCGGCATGATCCGGCTGGATCCGAACGGCCTCGGCATAGGCCTTTTCGGCCTCGCCGTGCCGGTTCTGCTCGTTGAGGACGTTTCCCAGATTGTTGTGCATGCCGGCATCGTCGGGCTGCTGCACGATGGCCCTGCGGATGAGTTCGACTGCCGTATCGGACCGGCCGGTGTGATGGTGGAGCAGGCCGTAGAAGTGGAGCGCCGGCGGATAATCCGGTGCCGCCGCCAGGATGCGGCCATAGACGGCCTCCGCCGTCCGGAGGTCGCCGGACCGGTGCGCCCTCACCGCGATGTCGAGCGCCTCCTCGATCGTGACGGCCTGCTCGCCGTCCTGAGCCCCGGTGCCGGCAGCCTGCTGCATGATGCATCCCGCGATACTGCGACCGGCCGATCATAGACTCAGGCGCGGGTGTTGCACCACGAGCCTTGTGGCGGTCCCGTCGCGTCTCTAAGTCCCCACGGATCCTCAGAAAGAGAGCCTGATGACGGTAGCCTTCTGGGCCGGCACCTTCTGTCTCGCCGCAACCCTCGTGAACTTCGTCAGCCTCCTCGTCGCGACCATCCGGATCAAGGGTCCGCGCGCGCCGCTGCCGGTCCCCCCCGATCCGCCGCCGGTCTCCATCGTCCGGCCCGTCTGCGGGATCGAGCGCTTCAGCCAGCAGACGCTGCGCTCGGGGTTCGAGCTCGACTACCCGAATTACGAGCTGATCTTCTGCGTCGCATCCTCGTCCGACCCGATCATCCCGATCGTGCAGAAGCTCATGGCCGCGTATCCGGCCATCCCCTCCCAGCTCGTCATCGGGGAAGAGCGCATCAGCGAAAATCCGAAGCTGAACAATTGCGTGCGCGGCTGGGACGAGGCCCAGCACGAATGGGTGATCCTCGCGGACTCGAACGTGCTGATGCCGCGCGACTACGTCCAGCGGCTGCAGGCCTCATGGCGGCCCGATACGGGCCTCGTCTGCTCGACCCCCGCCGGCTCGCATCCGGACGGCTTCTGGGCGGAGGTGGAATGCGCCTTCCTGAACAGCCTGCAGGCCCGGTGGCAATATGCGGGTGAGGCCCTGGGCTTCGGCTTCGCGCAGGGCAAGAGCATGCTGTGGCGCAAGAGCATCCTGGACAGCCGCGGCGGCATCCGGGCTCTCGCCGCCGAGATCGCCGAGGATGCGGCGGCAACCAAGCTCGTCCGCAAGGCCGGCCTGCATGTCCATCTGGTCGATGCGCCCTTCCAGCAGCCGCTCGGGCGCCGGACCGCGTCCGAGGTCTGGTACCGCCAGCTGCGCTGGGCGAGGCTGCGGCGCGTGACCTTCCCGCTGTTCTTCGCGCCGGAGATCTCCTCCGGGGCCTTCCTTCCGATGATTGCCGGCGGGGTGTGGGCGGCAGGTTACGGCGCGAGCGTGCCCCTTGCCGTGCTCGGGGTCGCGCTCGCCTGGTACCTGCCCGAGTTCGCGATCAGCCGCCTGAAAGGGTGGCCTCTCTCCTGGCGTTCCCCCTTCATCTTCCTCGTGCGCGACGCGATGCTGCTGCCGATGTGGGCCTATGCCTGGGTGGCCGTCCGGATCGAGTGGCGCGGCAACGCCATGGCGGTCAGGACGAAGGCCGCGGAGCTGCGCGCCGGCGCCAGCGCCAACTAGGCCGACGCGGGCTGGCCGGGCCGCGCCTCCCGGCGCGGCGAAGTCCCCGGCGCGACGTCTCAGCTATGGAGCGATTTCGGCGCTCCCGCCTCGCTGCCCTTCTTCTTGGGCTTGCGGCTCTCGGTCTTCTCGCTCTCGGGCGCTTCGGATCGGGGCGACAGCATGGCCTCGGCGGCCTCCGTGATCAGGCCCGCGATCGCGCCCCCGGGTCCGTCGCCGGCTCCGCCCTCCCTGCCCTTCTGAGCTGGGCGAGCCGTGCCTTCCTGGGCCTGGGCAGCCGACGCGACGGCCTTCCCGGCCAGCACGGATGCCGCGGCGGTCGCCGCCGCCATGATCGCGTCCGCCAGGAGCTGCCGACCGGCCTGGCTTCCCACCAGGGTTTCGAGAACGCCCGATTTCCGCAATCCCTTCGGGATCTTGATCCCCGCCACCGTCTTCGGGAGCTTCGTCTTTGAGCCTTTTGCCATCTCGAACTCCACTCTGATCTGGCTTGACGCCCGGCCGCGCCGATCGTTCCGGGCCAAGGTGCCGCGCGCGGCGTGGCTTCAGGCGGCCTTCGCCGGTGCCGCCGGATCGCCCCAGACCTCCCGGGCGACATCCACGATCATCCGGAGCTTGGACCATTGCTCGTCCTCGGCGAGGGTGTTCCCCTCCTCCGTGGAGGCGAAGCCGCATTGGGGCGAAAGGCAGAGCTGGTCGAGATCGGCGAACTTGCTCGCCTCCTCGATCCGGCGCTTCACGTCCTCGGGCTTCTCGAGCTGGCCGGTCTTGGAGGTCACCAGCCCGAGGACGACCGTCTTGCCCTTCGGCAGGAAACGGAGAGGCTCGAACCCGCCGGCCCGGTCTGTGTCCCATTCCATGAAATAGCCGTCGACCGGCATCGCGTTGAACAGGAGGTCGGCGATCGGCTCGTAGCCGCCCGAGGCGATGAAGGTGGAGCGGAAATTGCCGCGGCAGAGATGCATGGTCACGGTGAGATCCGCCGGCTTGTCCTGCAGCGCCCGGCGGACCATCCCGGCATAGATCTCGCCCTGCTTCTCCGGATCGTCGCCGCGATCTGCCAGCATCTTCCGCTGCTCGGGATCGCACAGATAGGCGAAGGAAATGTCGTCGAGCTGCAGATAGCGGCAGCCGGCATCGTAGAACGCCTTCACGGCCTTGGCGTAGGCGGCGCCGAGATCGGCGTAATATTCGTCCATGTCCGGATAGAGCCCGGCATTGATCATCTGCCGGCCGCTCCGGTAGTGCAGCATGCTGGGGCCGGGGATGGTCATCTTGGGCGTCCGGGTCGTGTTCTCCTTCACGAACCGGAAATGCTCGATCATCGGGTGGCTGGTGAAGCCGATCTTGCCGACGACCCGCAGGCCCTTGGGCGTGAGCTGGATGCCCTTGAACTGGACGCCCTGGTCCAGCCAGACGCCCTGCACGCCGTCCAGATGCTCCAGGAAGTCGTAATGCCAGAAGGCGCGCCGGAACTCGCCGTCGGTGACCGCCTGCAGGCCGACCTCTTCCTGCTTGCGGATGACCTTGCGGATCTCCTCGTCCTCGATCGCCGTCAGGGCCGCCTGATCGATCTTGCCGGCCCCGTGTTTCTCCCGGGCTTCCTTCAGGCGGGCGGGCCGCAGGAGGCTTCCGACCATGTCGGCGCGATAAGGGGGGCGTTGACGCATCAAGGTCGTCTCTCCGTCACCGCCAGGGCGACTGTCCGGCTGCCCGGCGTGGATCGGTCATAATCCCGCGCCCCGCTGCTGGGAAGCGGATGCCGGGACGCCCGCATCGGCCGGACGGACCGGTTCAGCCGCCGCTCGGGGCGGGTCCTTGCGACGACGCGAGGCGCTGCCCGGTCTCGAGCAGGCACATGTCGATGATGCTGCGGATCATGTCCTCGCCGGCCTCGGCGGCCGCCGCCCGTGCGAGCAGCAGGTGGTCGGCAATGGCTTCCAGCGCCGAGTTGGGCCGGCCCGGCGACCCCGATGAGGGCGGATTATAGAGGCCGACCCTGCCCTGCGCCTTCTCCGGCACGGGAGGGGCGGTTTCCGAGTGCGATCCGAGGAACCCCAGGAACCGGCCGTCCTGCCGCGAGAACGAGGGCATCGCGCCGCTCGTGACCCAGATGTGGTCGCCCGCAGCGTCGCGCACCCGGAGCTGCATGGTGAAGGCGGCGGCCGCCCTGCTGGCTTCCGTGAGGGTGTTCCGCGCGGTGTCGCGATCGGCCGGGTGGATCATCTCGAGCCACCCCCAGCCCTCGGCCTTGTCCCGGGGCTGCCCCGTCAGCGCCGTCCATTCCGGGCTGACGAAGGTTGCATGCCCTTCCGCATCACTTGCCCAAATCATCGAGACGCCACGTCAGAAGCACGGACCACGGACCAACGCAGCGCGCCGAATCCGCCCCATATAGAACGGAGTTCTTGCGACGACTATTCCAGATCGGCAAAGGCTATTTAGGCGTAGTCTCTTTCAGCGCACCCCTGGAGGGAATGACAGCCGCGGCAACGTCTTCTCAATACTCAGGGGGAGCTAGCCATCGGGCGGATCGCAGATGCGAGTACGGCCGGGATCCCGCGATCCCGGCCGCTTCCAGTCTCGGATGGGGCGCGCCCCCGCGCCCCAGCTGCTCGGATCGCGAGGCTCACATCTTCTTGTAAGCGTCGATGATCGCCTGGCCGGGCGCGCCGGCCTTCTTGGTCCAGTCGGCCGTGAGTTGGTCGCCGATCTTGCGCATGTCGGTGGCGAGCTTCTCGGAGGGCGGCTGCACCTTCATGCCGCGCGACTTGAGCTGGTCGAGATACCAGCCGGCCTTCTCCTCCCAGGCCTTCCAGCCGCGCGCCTCGGCGGTCTCGGCAGCCTTCAGGATCGCGTCCTGCGTCGGCTTGTCGAGCCCGTCGAAGGCGGCCTTGTTCACGAAGGTCAGGTTCTTCGGGATCCAGGCCTGCACGTCGTAGAAGTGGGTCAGCGATTCCCAGATCTTGGCGTCGTAGCCGGTGCCGCCGGAGGTCATGAGGGCGTTGATCACGCCGGTCGCCAAGGCCTGCGGCAGCTCGGCCGCCTGCACGGTCACGGCCTGGGCGCCGACGAGCTCGCCGATGCGCGCGGTGCCGACATTGTAGGAGCGCCACTTGAGGCCCTTCATGTCGTCGACCGAGTTGATGTCCTTCTTCGAATAGATGCCCTGCGGGGCCCACGGCACGGCGAAGAGGAGCTTGAGACCCTGGCTCGCGAGCTTCGTCTCGACGGCCGCCTTCTGGGCCGCCCAAAGCTTCTTCGCCTCGGGGAACGAGGTCGCCACGAAGGGGACGACGTCGAGGCCGAAGATCGGATCCTCGTTCTCGTGGATGGAGATCAGCACCTCGCCCATCTGCGCCTGGCCGGTCTGGACGGCGCGCTTGATCTCCGGAGCCTTGAACAGCGAGGCGTTGGCGTGGACCGTAATCTGGAGCTTGCCCCCGGTCGCATCCGCCACGTCCTTCACGAAGGCGGACAGGTTCTCGGTGTGGGGATTATCGGTCGGATAGGCGTTGGGGAGGTTCCACTTGGTCTGCGCGCTCGCGGGCAGCGCCGCAAGCAGGCCAACGGACAAACCGAAGACGACTGCTTTCAATCTCATCTACGTTCCCTCTGTTGCTATTGATGCAAGTTCCGGGTCTCACGCAGGAAAAGCAAGTCTCGGCAGGATCATCACAATGTCCGGGAAGATCGTGATGATCGCGACGGCCACGACGAGCAGGAAGAAGAACGGAAGCGAGGCGAGCGCGACGAAGTTCGAGTCCTTGCCGGACATGGTCTGGAGGACGAAGAGGTTGAACCCGACGGGCGGGGACACCTCCGCCATCTCCACGACGAGGACGAGAAAGATTCCGAACCAGACCGGATCGAACCCGGCCGACTTGATCATCGGGATGACGACGGTCGTCGTCAGGACGATCATGGACAGGCCGTCCAGCGCCGTGCCGAGGATGATGTACATCACGGTCAGCGCCGCCACGAGCGCGTAGGGCGACAAGTGCAGGCCGTCGACCCAGGTCGCGAGCGCGGCCGGGATGCCCGTATAGGCCATCGAGGTCGACATGAAGGACGCGCCCGCGAGGATCAGCATGATCATGCAGGTCACCCGGACGGTGCCCATCACAGATAGCCAGAACGCCTGCCAGGACAGGCTTCCGGACCACCAGGCGATCCCGACCGAGGCGACGACGCCCCAGGCGGCGCATTCCGTCGCCGTCGCCCAGCCGAACAGGAGCGCGGCGAAGATCAGGGCGATCAGCAGCGAGACCGGGATGAGGTTGGCCGATTCCTTCAGCTTGTGCCGGAAGGTGGAGGGCGGCTCGGGCGGCGGCGCCTTATCCGGGTTCGCCATCGACCAGATCGCGATGTAGCCGGAATAGAGCACCATCACGAGGAGGCCCGGCAGGAAGCCGGCCAGGAAGACCTGGATGATGGAGACGTTGGCGGCGACCGCGTAGACCACCATGGTGATCGAGGGCGGTATCAGGATGCCGAGCGTGCCGGCGCCGGCCAGCGAGCCGAGCGCGAGCTTCTCGTCGTAGCCCCGCTTCTTCAATTCCGGCAGCGCGATCTTGGCGACGGTCGCGCAGGTCGCGGCCGATGACCCCGAGACCGAGCCGAAGATGCCGCAGGCGAGCACGTTCACGTGCATGAGCCGGCCGGGGATCCGGTTCAGCCAGGGGGCGAGCCCGCGGAACATCTCCTCCGACAGCCGCGTCCGGAACAGGATCTCGCCCATCCAGATGAAGAGCGGCAGGGCCGCCAGCGTCCAGGAGGCGGAATTGCCCCAAATGGTGGTCGCCAGGACCGAGCCCGCCGGGATACCGCCGGCCACGAACTGCATCCCCACCCAGCCGCAGGCGAGCAGCGCGATCGCGATCCATACGCCCCCGGCGAGCAGGCCGAGGAGGAAGAGGAGCAGGAGCCCCGAGATTTCGATCATCGCCATGGTCAGACCGCACTTTCCATCGCGCGCTCGATGACCTCGTCGGCGCTCTGCGGCGGCGGCTTCTCGTAGCGGGGCATTCCGCCGGCCGCGACATGGACGAGCTCGTCCACGAAGGCGACGAGCAGGATGGCAAGGCCGCCGGAGAATCCGAGCTGCGGGATCCAGAGCGGAACCGCGACGACGCCCGTCGAGGTGTCGCTGAACTCCCACGACTGCCAGGTCATGACGGCCGCATACCAGGCGAAGTAGCCGACGAAGCCGGTGCCGATCAGCAGCGAGAACATCTCGAAGAACCAGCGGGTCCGACCCTTCAGGCGGTCGATGAGAAGCCCGACCCGGATCATGTCGCCGTGCTTGAAGGTGTGGGCGAGGCCGAGAAAGGCCATCGCGGCCATGCACCAGGATGCGAAATCGTCGCCGGCCGGGATGTTGAAGCCCACCTCGCGCCCGAGCGACAGGCCCATCATCAGGAGGAGGATCGCGATCAGGAAGAGGCCGGCGAGCCAGCCAGCCAGAAGATAGAGCCCGTCCAGCAGCCGCCGGACCGGGCCCGCCTCGCGAGGTGTCTGTGCTTGCATCATGGCGGCGCCCTATGTGGCGAAATGCGAGCGCTGGGCCCAGCCGGTCATGGAGCGCTCGACCAGGACGGTCGCGACGTACATGACGACGCCCATCACGGCGAGGACGATCAGGGCCGCCCAGACGAGCGGTACCTCGAAGGCGGCCGAGGCGCGGGTCAAGAGGTTTCCGAGACCGACGTTGGAGGCGTTCTGCTCGCCGATGACGGATCCGACATAGGCGAGCGTGATGGCGACCTTCAGCGAGCCGAAGAAATAGGGCATCGCGCGCGGCACGCCGACCTTCACGATGATGTCCCGCTTCGAGGCGCCGAGCGCCCGCAGCACATCCTCCGTCTCCGGCTCGATGGTCGAGATCCCGGTCGCGACGTTCACGACGATGGGGAAGAACGAGATCAGGAAGGCAGTCAGAACGGGCGGAAGCCACCCCACCCCGAACCAGAAGACGAGGATCGGCACCACGGCGACCTTCGGGATCGAATTGAAGCCGACGAGCAGCGGGTAGGTCCCGGCATTGATGAGGCGTGAGGCGCCGAACAGCATGCCGAGCAGGAGGCCCGCGCCGGTCGCCAGGAGGAAGCCGGCCAGCGTCATCCAGAGCGTGTGCGCGGCGTGGAAGGCGAGCTGGCTCCGGTATTCCCAGACGGCCGACAGGATCGTGCTCGGCGCCGGGAGGACGAAGGCCGAGATGCCGAAGAGGCGGCACGCCAGCTCCCACAGGACGAAGAAGCCGAGCGTGAACAGCCACGGCGCGAGCGCGAGGGTGGCGTCGGAGCGTGAGAGGGCAGCTTTCCTCACGCGGCGGCCATCCGGGCCTGGGCGATATGCGCCCGGAGCTCGTGGACGATCTCGGAGAAGGCGGGCGTATAGGTCACTTCGAGGTCCCGCGGACGGGGAATGTCGACCTCCCGCTCGGTGACGATCCGGCCGGGCCTCGCGCTCATGCAGAAGATCCTGTCCGCCAGGAACACGGCCTCGCGCAGGTCATGGGTGACGAGCACGACCGTGAAGCGCTGCTCGGCGTGGAGGTCGCGGATCACGCACCAGAGCTCCTCGCGCGTGAAGGCGTCGAGCGCCCCGAAGGGCTCGTCCAGCATCAGGAGCTTCGGCTCGTGGATCAGCGCCCGGCAGAGCGAAGCGCGCTGCTGCATCCCGCCGGAGAGTTCCCAGGGATACTTGGCCCCCTGCCCGGCGAGGCCCACCTGCGCGAGCAGCCGTTCGGCCTTCTCGACATATTCGGCCTTGTGCCGGCGGATGCGGGAGCGGTGCGGCTCGACGATCTCGAGCGGGAGCAGCAGGTTGTCGAGCGTCGTCCGCCAGGGCAGCATGGTGGGATTCTGGAACGCCATTCCGGCGAGCTTCACGGGCGCGCGGACCTCCTGCCCGGCCACGATCGTCGTACCCGTGCGCGGGAATTGCAGCCCCGTGGCGAGCTTCATCAGGGTGGACTTGCCGCAGCCGGACGGGCCGACCACGGCCGCGAACTCGCCTTCGCGGACCGCGAGGTTCAGGTCCTGCACGGCAGGACTTCCGCCGGGCGCCCCGCCATAGACATGCGTGACGTCCCGGATCTCGATGAAGGGGGTCACCTTCGTGGTGCCGTCACATCACCTTCCTGTCCGCCGGCGGAGGCAGGAACGCGTCGTTGAAGACGTCCTCGGGCTTCGGCTTGTTCTTGTACGTGAAGGTCAGGCCGATCTGATCGAGCGCGCGCTCGAACCGCGCCTTGTCGATGCCGCCGATGCCGTTCGCCTTCACCCAGGGCGTCAGGATGTTCTGGTCGAGGATCATCTTCAGCCGCTCGAGCTCGACATCCTTCTTGGCGACGTCGTTGCGCTTGATCACGCTGTCAACGGCCGCGCTCGGATTGGCGACGGTGTCGCGTGTGCCCTTGGCGATGGCGCGGAGCAGGCCCTTCACGGCCTCCGGCTTCTCGGCCGCGAATTTCGGCGAGACCATGATGGCGTTGCCGTAGAGCTCCACCCCGTGGTCGGACATGAGCAGGACGACGATGTCGTCGGCCGGAACGCCGCGCGACTTCAGGTTGATGTAGGACGACATGGAGAAGCCGAACACGGCGTCGACCTCGCCCTGCGCGAGAAGCGGCTCGCGCACCGGGAAGCCGACATTCTCGAACCGCATGCCGGCATCGTCGATCTTGTTGACGGCCTTGAGGATCGGCCATTGGGCATAGGCCCCGTCCGCGGCGGGCGCGCCGAACTTCTTGCCCTTGAGGCTCGCGAGATCCGGCGTGATGCCGCGGCTCTTCCGGCCGATGATCGCGAAGGGCGGCCGGTCATAGAGGATCATGACGGCCTTCAGGTCCGTCCCGGGATTCTCGTCGCGGAACTTGACCAGCGAATTGATGTCGCCGAAGCCGGCATCGTAGGTGCCCGAGGCGACGCGGGAGATCGGCTCGCGCGAGCCCGCGGCCGGGTCGATCGTGACGTCCAGGCCCTCCGCCTTGAAGTAGCCCTTGTCGAGAGCGACCGCGAAGGGCGCGGCCGGTCCTTCCCACCGCCAGTCCAGCGACAGCCTGACGGGCGTCTGCGCCTGCGCGGCGCCGGCCAGGGCCGTGAGAGCGGCGCCGAGGCACGCGGCCAGGAACCGGGCGCCGCGCGGCCGGCGGGGATGGGGTGAAGCTTCGATCATCGGACGCCCTGTCAGGGCCGGCGCGGGCCGGCCACCCGAGGGCCTTCTTGGCGGGCCCTCGCCCGGATGTAAGCAGAAGACGTGCCGGACCAGAAGAGGTCGCGCGCGAGGGCGCGGCGGTTGTCCCGCGGCAACCTTCCGCGCGGCCGGCCTCGCGCGGCAGGCCGGCACCGGGCAGCCCCGAAGCGAGGCATTAACCGAGCCGTAGCAACCCTTCGTTCATCACGTTCGGGACGTCGGAACGCGCCCGTGTCGGAGGTACTCGCGTGCAGAAGAAGGCCCAGCTCGCAGCGGCCGAGATCCGGAAGATCGTGAAGGCACAGCTCGACGATTGCCACCGGGCCATCAAGGCGGGGACACGCTCCATCGCGCTCTACGAGCTGGAGGATGCGAGCCGGAAGCTCAAGCAGATCGCGGACGTCCTGGAGAAGTAGGGCCCGCCCGCTCACCCGGTCGGCAGCGGGGCATCGATCGTGCAGACCACGCCCGTCTGCCGGAAGGCCACTTTCACGTCTCCCTCCAGCTCCTGAGCCAGGCTCCGTTCGATCAGGCGCGTGCCGAAGCCGCGCCGGGAGGGCGGCTTCACGTCCGGCCCGCCGCTTTCCTCCCAGCGCAGATGGAGGCGGGGCGAAGGCGAGGCTGGATCGACGCGCCACTCCACGGTGATCGACCCGGTGTGATTGCTGAGGGCGCCGTACTTCACGGCATTGGTCGCCAGCTCCTGCAGCGCCATGGCGACGGCGAGCGCCGTGCGGGGAATGAGGCGCACCTCGGGACCGCGCTGGACGAAGCGGTCGGCACCATGGGCCCGGTACGGCTCGAGCGCCTGAGCGACGATCTCGTGCAGGCTGGCGCCGTCCCAGTTCTCCCGCGTCAGGACGTCGTGCGCGCGCGACAGCGCCAGCAGCCGGCTTTCGAAGGATTCCCGGGCAGCCTCGAGCGATCCGGCATTCCGCATCGTCTGCCCGGCGACGGACTGGACGGTGGCGAGCGTGTTCTTCACGCGGTGGTTGAGCTCGTGGATGAGGAGCGTCTGGTGCTCCTCGGCGCGCTTCACGTCCGTGATGTCGACGGCGCAGCCCGTGTAGCCCAGGAAGGCGTGGCTGTCCGACGTGCGCGGGACGCCTTCACAGCGCAGCCAGCGCACATTGCCTCCGCGGGCCACCACGCGCACCTCGGCCCTGAACTGGGCCTGCTTGTGGAAGGCGTCGCGCATGATCGCGCGGAACCGCTCGAGATCCGCGGGATCGACGACGTTCATCCAGCCGTCGCCATGCATCGCCCGGTTGGGACGGCCGAGCACGTGGTCGAAATGGAGGTTGGCGAAGGTCACCTTGCCCCGCTCGTCCGTCATCCAGATCAGGGCCGGGGCGCTGTCGGCCATGTGCCGGAAACGCGCCTCGCTCTCCCGGAGGGCGGCTTCCGCCCGGGCGCGGACGACGGCATCCCAGGTCCGTCGGGCGACGTCCTCCGTCAGCCCGACATCGAACGCCGTCCAGCGGCGCGGCCCCGGCTCATGGACGAACAGGAGGGCCGCGAGATCCTCGTCGCGATAGAGCGGAACCGCGATGAGGGAGCGGCAGCCGATGCTGTCCCAGTTCGCCCAGGCGCTCTCGCCGGGAACGCGCGGGTCCGAGCGGCAATCCTCGACGACGACCGTCTGGCCAGCCCGCACAACGGCCGCCAGATCGGGGCCGAGGGAATCCAGGACGCGCGTCTCGCCGGCGAGGCTGGCGACGTCGGAATTGCCGACCCAATCCCGCTCGACTGCGAGCACGGCCCCGCCCTCGATGATCTCGCCGTAGCCGACGCGGGAGGCCCGGAGTTCCCGGCCGAGAGCTTCGGCCGCCGTCCGCGTGATCTCGATGGGATCCGTGATCGACCGGAGCGCATCGTCCAGCGCGATCCGGAAGCTGGCGCGGCGCTCGTTGAACACCTCGCTCGTCGTCTCCGTGCAGGCGCAGAACATGCCCGCGACCTGGCCGCTCTCGTCCCGAACGGGCGAATAGGAGAAGGTGTAGTAGGTCTGCTCCGGATAGCCCTTGCGGAGCATCACGAGGGGCAGGTCCTCCGACCAGGTCGCCTCGCCCTTCAGCGCCGCCTCGACGAGGGGCGAGATGTCGTCCCAGATCTCCGGCCACACGTCCCGGAACGGCCGGCCCATCGCGTCGGGATGCTTCGTCCCCAGAATGGGCCGGTAGGCATCGTTGTAGAGGAAGGCGAGCTCCGGCCCCCAGGCGAGGAACATGGGGAAGCGGGAGTGGATCATCAGGTCGACGATCGTGCGAAGGGAGGCGGGCCATGTCCCGGGCTCCCCCAGGGGGAGTTCCGACCAGTTCCGACCGCCAAGGTCGGCCTGTGCCTCCTCAGGCGCCTGCGGCCGGTCCGTGTCCTCGAGCTGCCGCAGCTTCGCCGACATACCCTGATCGTTCGATGATCCCACGGCAGAGCACTGCCCTGCCTCTGCACAGGTTCCAAGTACGGGAGCGACCAAGGGTTACGAAATTACAAGATCGCGAGGGAGAACGCCTCTCCCTCAGTCTCGTAACGTACAAAGCTGTTCCAGCGTTCCGGCGCCGTGCCGACGGGGTGTCAGATGCCGGCGCCCTGGTCGTTGAAGAGGTGCTCGATGATGCGGCCCTCCAGGGCTGCGAGGTCCGGGTCTCCGCGGCGGCGCGGCCGGGGGACGTCCACGGGAAGGTCGAGCGCGATGCGGCCTGCATCGATGACCAGGATGCGATCCGCCATCGCGACCGCCTCGCCCACGTCGTGCGTCACCAGGACGGCGGAGAAGCGCTGCTCGCGCCAGATCTGCTCGATGAGCCCCTGCATCTCGATCCGCGTGAGGGCATCGAGCGCGCCGAGCGGCTCGTCGAGCGCCAGGAACCGCGGCTGGCTCACGAGCGCGCGGGCGAGCGCCACCCGCTGTTTCTGCCCGCCGGACAGGACGGAGGGCCATTCGCCGGCGCGATCCGCGAGCCCCACGGCATCGAGCGCCGCCAGGGCCCTCTCGCGCCGGGTCGCGGCCGGAACGGAGGGGTCGAGCCCGACCTCGACATTGGCGAGCACGCGCCCCCAGGGCAGGAGCCGGGGCTCTTGGAACATGAGGCGGGCGGCCCTGCGAGGGGCACTCTCCTCGCCGACGCGGATCGTTCCGGCCGTGGGCTCGTCGAGGTCGACGAGGAGACGCAGCAAGGTGGACTTGCCGCATCCCGACTTGCCGACGATGGCCACGAACTGCCCGGCCGGGATGTGGAGATCGAGCCCAGACAGCACCCGCTTCGGTCCGAAGGACTTCTCCAGGCCCCGGACCGTGATCGGCAGCCCTCCTGCCGGGCCGGCGGCGCGGCCGGGAGCGGTGCGGAGGCCGGCATCGGCCGGAAGGTCGGCCTGCCGCCGCAGAGCTTGAGCGAACATCCGCAGATCCTCACGATTTGGCCTGGAAGGCCGGGTGCCATTGCAGGGAGAGGCGCTCCAGCACCCGGGCGATCGTGTCGGCGAGCTTCCCGAGCAGCGCGTAGATGACGATGGACAGCACCACGACGTCGACCAGCAGGAACTCGCGCGCCTGCATGGCCATGTAGCCGATGCCCGAGGAGGCCGAGATCGTCTCCGCCACGATGAGCGTGAGCCACATGATGCCGAGGGCATAGCGCAGGCCGACGAAGATGGACGGCAGCGCGCCGGGCAGGATCACCTTCCAGAAGAGGCGCGAGGGCGACATGCCGTAGACGCGGCCCATTTCCACGAGCTGCGGATCGACGCCCCGGATCCCATGGAGGGTGTTGATGTAGATCGGGAAGAACACCCCGAGCGCGACCAGGAAGAGCTTCGCCTCCTCGTCGATCCCGAACCAGAGAATGACGAGCGGGATCATGGCGAGGTGCGGGACGTTGCGGATCATCTGCAACGTGGTGTCGGTCAGCTTCTCGGACAGGCTCGACAAGCCGTTCGCCAGGCCGAGCGCGAGCCCGATTCCGCCCCCCACCAGGAAGCCGGAGACGGCGCGGAGCGTCGAGACCCAGATGTTCTGCGCGAGTTCGCCCGAGCGGCCGAGCTTGACCGCCGCCGCGACGACGTCGGACGGGGCCGGCAGCACGTTCGGCGGAATGCCGCCGAGCCGGGAGGCGGCTTCCCACACGAGGATGAGCGCGACGGGCAGGAGCCAGCCGATCGCGCTGCCCGAGATGAAAGGCTTGAGGGTTTTCACGATGCCGCCGCGACCCTTGCCCGGCCATGCTGGCCGACCGTGAACTCGTTCGCCACCGCGGCGCCGAGCCGGCGCAGGCGGTTCTCGATCCCGAGTTCGGGAAACAGCAGTTCGGCGACCCGGTAGGCCTCCTCGAGATGCGGGTAGCCCGAGCCGATCACGGTATCGATGCCAACCGCCTGGTACTCGCGCAGGCGCTCCGCCACCTGCTCGGGCGTGCCGACGAGCGCGGTGCCGGCCCCGGTGCGGACGAGGCCGACGCCGGCCCAGAGATTCGGGCCTACGACGAGCTTGTCGCGGCGGCCACCATGCAGCTCCGCCATCCGCTTCTGCCCGACCGAATCCATCTGCTCGGCGAAGCGTTTCTGGGCCGCCTCGATCTGGGCATCGCTGATCCGGCTGATCAGCCGGTCCGCGGCCGCCCAGGCCTCCTCCTCCGTCTCGCGGACGATGAAGTGGAGCCGGATGCCGAAGCGCAGCTTGCGGCCGCGCGAGGCCGCCTTCTGCCGCGCGCGCTCCACCTTCTCGGCGACACCCGCGACCGGCTCGCCCCAGGTGAGGTAGGTGTCGACATGCTCGGCCGCGATCGCCTGGCCGGCATCGGAGGAGCCCCCGAACCAGAGCGGCGGGTGCGGCGCCTGGACGGGCGGAAAGTCGAGCCGGCCGCCCTGGACCCGGTAGTACTTGCCGTCGAAGTCGACATTCTCGCCGGAGAGGAGCCGGCGCCAGATGGTCAGGAACTCGTCGGCCTGCAGGTAGCGCTCGTCGTGGGGCAGGAACACGCCGTCACCGGCGAGTTCGACGGGATTGCCTCCGACCACGACGTTCAGGAGCAGTCGCCCGTTCGAGAGGCGGTCGAGCGCCGCCGTCTGCCGCGCGGCGAAGCTCGGCGTCACGACGCCGGGGCGCAGTGCGACGAGGAACTTCAGCCGCTCCGTGACGGTCGCGAGACCCGTCGCGGTGATCCAGGAATCCTCGCAGCTCTGCCCGGTGGGAAGCAGCACCCCCTCGTAGCCGAGCTGGTCGACCGCCTGGGCGATCTGCTTGAAATACGGGAACTCGGCCGGCCGCTGCTGCCGCTCGGACCCGAGATACGAGCCGTCGCCATGCGTCGGGATGAACCAGAAGAAACTGATCGGGTCGGCGCCGCCGCGCCGGAGAGCCGTCACGCTCATGGGATGTCTCCTGTCGTCCTGTGATCCTGTGCCGGTCAGCTCTGCGGGGCGGTCCAGACGATGTCGCGCACGGTCACGTGGCGCGGCACGATGCCGAGCTTGTGGAAGCTGTCCGCGATGGTCTGCTGGCTCTGGACCACGGCATCGGTGATCGGGCCGATCTCGATCTTCTGGCGGTCGACGGACGCCTTCTGCAGGTCCAGTTCGACCCGGGTCTCTTCCGAGAGCGCGGCGGCGAGCTTGTCCCGGTTCTGGGCAGCCCAGGCCGTGGTCTCGCCGAGCCCGGCGATCGCCGCCTTCAGCACCTCGGGATGCCGGGCCGCGAAGTCGCGATTGGCCAGGTAGAAGGAATACGAATCGAGGATCCCCTCGGTCGTCGTGAGGATGCGGGCGTTGTGGCGCCTCTCCGCGATGGCGAAATACGGGTCCCAGACGGCCCAGGCGTCCACGCTTCCGCGCGAGAAGGCGGCGACGGCATCGGCCGGGCTGAGGAAGGTCTGCTGCACGTCGGATGGCGCGAGGCCCGCCTTCGCGAGCGCCTGGACGACGAAGTTGTGCGAGCTGGAACCGCGCGCGAAGGCGAGTTTCTTGCCCTTCAGGTCCGCGAGCGTGCGGATCGGGCTGTCCTGCGGCAGAAGGATGGCGGATTGCGAGGCCGGCGTCGCGGCCGCGTAGACGACCTTTCCGCCGGCCACCTGGGCGAAGATCGGCGGCGTGTCGCCGACCTGTCCGAAATCGATCGAGCCGAGGCCGAGCGCCTCCATCATGGGCGGCCCGTACTGGAACTCGACCCACTTCACGCTCGGCACGCCGAGGGCCTTGAGGCGCGCCTCGATCGTGCCCTGCTGGCGGGCCACGACCAGGACGCCGCTCTTCTGGTAGCCGATCCGAAACTCGGACGGGGCGTTCGCGGCCCGGGAACGCGAGGCGGAGACGAGCGCCGGGGCTGCGAGCAGGCCGGCAAGGGCGGTTCGACGGTTCAGCATGGTCTGATCTCTCAGGCGGCTCGGGTCAGGGCCGCGTTGGGCGGAACGGGTCGGGCGAGCCTGGCGAGTTCGTCCGCCGCCTGGCTGACCCGCGCGAGGGTGACGGGATCGGACAGCTCGCCATCGCGAAAATCCTCGTCGCTGGCGTAGATCGCGGTGGGGACCGTGAGGGCCGAGAAGAAGCCGAACAACGGGCGCAGCTGGTGCTCGACGACGAGCGCGTGGCGCCTGCCGCCCCCGGTCGCGGCCAGGATCACCGGCACCCCGGCGAGGGCCTCGGCCCCGACGAAGTCGAACAGGTGCTTGAAGAGGCCGGAATAGGAGCCCTTGAAGACCGGGCTCCCGATCACGAGGGCATCGGCGTTCTCGATCGCCTCGAGGATGGCCCTCGCCCGATCGGGAAGATCCTGCCGCGAGAACGCCCCGAGACCCGGCCCGGCATCCACGAGGTCGTGCAACTCGAAACGCGCCGGGTGCTGGCGCGCAACCTCGCGCCCGATCCGCTCGACGAGAGCACGCGTTCGTGACGGCCGCCGCGTATTGCCCGCTATTCCAACCAGACGAACCATGTGCATCCAGGCATCCGTTCGATGGCGCGCATGACTCGCCAAACTGAAGCGAGCACAGATCGTCATCTTCTTCGCTCATCGATCGGATCGATCGACTTCACAGCAACATCTCTGCCGCGCTTGCTCCAAAATGTTCGTCTTCATCCCCCGCAAGTCAACGAGTATAAACAGGCTTTATTGCACCTCAGGCAGAGTGAACGATCTATGTCGGCGAGGGGCTCAGAGAAGATATTGCTGCAAGCTCACGGCGGTGACCGGGCGCATTCCCCTCGTTTCCGCGCCCGCACCGGGCAGCGGATCGTTCGTCAAACCGGACCTGGAGACCATCCCGCCCTGCGGCGGATCTCGTCGAACGCGCTCAGGATGGAGAACAAACTTCTCCCAGGGCTCGTTCTACAGAAAGAACGCTTGCTTGCAGGCTCAGAGCGACAAGGCTAAATCGCAGGAGAAGGCGCCGACCCGTTCCGGGGCGCTCACGAGGTCACATGGACCGGATCGATCGTGACATCCTGCGCATCCTGCAGGCAGACGCGAACGTGCCGATCGCGACGATCGCGGACAAGGTCGGACTGTCGCAGACGCCGTGCTGGAAGCGTATCCGCCGGCTCGAACAGACCGGCGTGATCGAGAAGCGCGTGGCGCTCGTGAACCCGGAGAAGATCGGACTCGGCATCACGGTCTTCGTGTCGATCCAGGCCCCGGACCACTCGGAGGAGTGGTTGTCGAACTTCGCCGAGAAGGTCGCGGCCATGCCCGAGGTCATGGAATTCTACCGGATGGCGGGCGACGTCGACTACATGCTGCGCGTGGTGGTGTCCGACATGGCCGCCTACGATGCGTTCTACAAGCGCCTCATCGGGACGGTGGCGCTGAAGAGCGTCACCTCCCGTTTCGCCATGGAGCGCATCAAGTCGGAGACCGCCTACGTCATCGCGCGATAGCGCCCGGTCCGCCCTGCCAGACATCAGCGGCAAGTTCGGCCCAATCCCGCTCGATCTCGGCGTCGGATGCAGGCGCGGGCTGCAACGTGGACAGGATTGCGATCGTGGAGGCGTGAGCCAGGTAGTCTCGATGCGCCACGGTCGCGGCAAGCAGCTCGTGCGACAGGTTGATCGCCCGCTTGAACCGCTCCAGCGTCTGATAATCATCGATGGTCGGCGCGAACGGCCGATAGTCAGGAGCCATTCCGATCCATCGCCTCGATGCGCTGGTTAGCCTGCCCGCCCCACTCCCGCTGTCCTTCCCGGGTTGCCCGGCTCCCCGGAGACACGCCGACGCGGGCCCGGGACTCTGCGAGCAGCTCATAGGAGCGCCGGATCACTTCTCTCGAGTGTTCGATGATGCGGGTATCGGAAGCAGGAAGGCTCTCGCGCCTTTCACGGAAGGACATGGATGTGCTCCGGGTCGCTGTAAGCGGGAGCACACGCCTCTCTCAGCCGCCGGCGCCTACGTTTCGGAATGCCAGCGATAGCGTCACTGTCTACGCCTTCAGAGTAGAACGCAACCTCGCTTCGCAAGGCGCGCAACCGACGGCGCCAAAGAAAAAGGCCGCCCCAAAGGGACGGCCTCGGATCTCGTTGCCGGGTGAACCGGATCAGCGCGAGTAGAACTCGACGACCAGGTTCGGTTCCATCTGGACCGGGTACGGCACCTCGCTGAGGCCCGGGACGCGGGTGAGGCGCGCCGTCATCTTGGAGTGGTCGACCTCGATGTAGTCGGGCACGTCGCGCTCGGCGAGCTGGCTCGCCACGACGACGATCTCGAGCTGCTTGGAGGCGTCCTTCACCTCGACCACGTCGCCGGCCTTCACGAGGAAGCTCGGGATGTTCACGCGGCGGCCATTCACCTTCACGTGGCCGTGGTTCACGAACTGGCGCGCGGCGAAGGGGGTCGGCACGAACTTGGAGCGGTAGACGACCGCGTCCAGGCGGCGCTCCAGGAGGCCGATCAGGTTCTCGCCCGAGTCGCCCTTCATCCGGATCGCCTCGCCGTAATAGCGGCGGAACTGCTTCTCGGTGATGTTGGCGTAGTAGCCCTTCAGCTTCTGCTTGGCGCGCAGCTGCGTGCCGAAGTCGGACATCTTGCCCTTGCGGCGCTGTCCGTGCTGGCCGGGGCCGTATTCGCGGCGATTGACGGGGCTCTTCGGGCGGCCCCAGATGTTCTGGCCCATGCGGCGATCGAGCTTGTGCTTCGCCGTAACTCGCTTCGACATCTCGTGTCCTTCTGTCGCGTTCGCTGTTTGAACGCGCCCTCCTCTTCCCTGGCCGGCCTTCAGGCCGGGGGGACGACAGATCCGGCTTTGCCGGGTCTCGGGTGCGCAAAAAAGCACGCGCGGTCCAGTGGGACCGCGCGAACCGGGCCTATCTAGCCGTTTGGGCGCTCAAGTCAATGTCCCGCGACGAGCGGGATGGGATCGACCACGACCTGCCCGAGCCCGCGGGCGGCGAGCGCGGCCCGGAGCGGCGGGTCGAGCCCCTCCCCGCCCGTGAAGATCGCGAGGCGGCCGCCATGATCCTCGGGCACGGTCTCGTGCGCAGCCGGCCGATGCAGGACGTCGCGCATGCGCCGCGCGATCGCAGGGGCGGGGTCGATCCAGGTCACCGGCCAAGGGGCGAGGCGCCGGAAGCGCTCGAGAAGCAGCGGGTAATGCGTGCAGGCCAGCACGACCACGTCCGTCCGCCCGGACTCGTCCTCGACGAAGCAGGGCGCGAGCTCGGCCATGAGCTCCTCGTCCGACACGGGATGTCCGCGCAGCTCGGCTTCCGCAAAACCCGCAAGGCGGCGCGAGCCGACCAGCTCCACCCGGCATTGCGCGGCATAGGCCTCGACCAGCCCGCGCGTGTAGTCCCGCGCCACGGTGGCGGGCGTCGCCAGGATCGCGATGCGGCCGGACCGGGACGCGGACGCGGCCGGCTTGATGGCCGGCACGGTACCGATGAAGGGCATGTCGAACCGCCGCCGAAGATGCGGCAGGACGAGCGTCGAGGCCGTGTTGCAGGCGATGACCACGAGATCGGGCCGGTGGACCGCGACGAGGCGGTCCATCACGGCCAGCACGCGAGCCGTCAGCTCGCTCTCAGGCAGCCGGCCGTACGGAAAGCCGGCATCGTCGGCCGCGTAGACGAAGTCCGCGTCCGGCCAGGCCCTGACGAGCTCGGAGAAGACCGTCAGCCCGCCGAGCCCGGAATCGAAGGCGAGAATGGAGGGAATGCGGCTCGGCACGGTGATCGGCGTTTGCGAGGTTCCGGCGAGGAGGTCGGCGAACATGGCGGGAGACAGCCGAAGACAAGCTCCGGGAGCCTAGGCCCGCCCGGTTAACAGGACGCAACGAATGCGAGCAATCGCTTCAATGGAGCCGCGCGCTCGCCGAGAGAAGGTTGATCACGAGCACGCCCGCGACGATCAGCCCGATGCCCGCGATGGCCGGGGCATCGAGCCGTTGGCCGAAGCCGATCCAGCCGGCGAGCGAGATGAGGACGATGCCGATCCCTGCCCAGATCGCGTAGGCGATGCCGACGGGCATGCCCTTGAGGGCGATCGAGAGCGCATAGAAGGCGAGCGCATAGGAGCCCGCGCAGACGACGGACGGCACCAGGCGCGTGAAGCCGTGGGACGCGGCGAGCGCCGTCGTGCCGACGACCTCGCACACGATCGCGAACGCGAGCGCCGCGGCGCTCCATCCGGACATCCCCGAACCCTCAGCGGCGGTCGCGGTCGCGCTCGCGCTTGCGCTGCCGGGTCACGGGCATCTTCGTCGGCGCCGGCGCGGCCCGGACGACCGGAGCCGTCGCGGTGGCGTCCACCGGGCGGGGATGCTCCGCATGCAGACGCCGGATCGGCCAGGTGTCGCTCCAGCGCTGCATGTCCAGGAAGGCCGGATCGTTGCGCAGGGCGGCGAGGTCGCCCGACCCGTTGAAGGCCGTATCCGCCGCCATGTCGAAGGTCTTCCAGAAGGCGAGATGGTCGAGCGTGTCGATCGGGTTGCGGCCGAGCTGGGCGAGGAGGACGTGCTGCTCGCCCGACAGGACCATGTCGGCGGACCATTTCGGCTGCGGCACCCGCGGCGCCCGCGGATCCACGGGCGGATCGGGCTCGACCTTGATGCCGGCGGAATCATAGGCGGACATGGGCGAGCCGGGGCTCGCGAGCGTCGCCGACAGGCTCGGGAATCCATGGTCGTCGGAGGCGACCCGCATGAACAGCTTCTTGGTCTGCGGAACCTCGGATGCCTGGCGCAGGATGCGGCGCGAGGCGCGGTCGCTCGCCTGGAACTCGCGGTCGCCGATCATGGCGACGATCGAGGTCTGCGGATCCACCTTGGACAGGTCCGCGAGCTGGATGCCCCGCGACTTCTCGTCGGACGCGATCCCCCCGACCATGGTGATGAAGACGAGCTTCGGCACCGGCAGCCCGGCCGCGGCGGGATCGGCCGCGAGGTTCACGGCGACGCCGCCGCCGGCCGAATGGCCGAGATAGGCGAGCTTGGAGAGGTCCGGCTTCGCCTTGGGATCGTTCTCCAAGGCCGCCAGCGCGTCCTTGACGAGAGCCGTCGCATTCTTGGTCGCGTCGGGCGGGCGCGTCCGCCCGACCGTCTGGAACGCCGGATAGAGCACGAGATAGCCCCGGCGGACGAGGTGATCGATCCAGCCGCCATAGACGGAGGGGTTCACGGCGCCCCAGCCGTGCAGGAACACGACCACCGGCCGCGGCTGCTCCGGCTCCTTGGCGAGGTGGAACACATAGGTGACCGCGCTCGCTCGCCCGACCGAGCGCTTCACGACCTCCGCATCGGGGTTGTTGGCCCCGCCCGGCATTCCGGCCTTCGGCTGAGGCGGCGGGTTTGCCGCAAGGGCAGGGCCTGACAGCGCCAGGAGCGCAGCGAGACCGATGGCGAAACGCGTTTGCATTCGAGAGGCGATGGGTCCGTCGACGGGAGGCGCCCTCTTTAACAGAGATTGTCTGAAGGGTCGTTACGCTTTTCGCTTGCGCCGCAGCTCGGCGAGCGCGCGAATCGCCCCGCGCCAGGTCCGCACATCCTGTTCGGTCGGGCTCATCCGGTGGAACATGTCCCGCATGTTGCGGCTCATGACCGGCTTCTTGTCGGCCGGGTAGAACTCCGCCGCATCGAGCTCCGCCTCCATGTGTTCGAACAGGCCGATCAGGGACGCGCGGCTCGCCGGCGGCGCCGAGGGATTGGCGGCGAATGGCAGCGCAAGGCCGGTCCGGGCTCGCGTCCATTCATAGCCGACGAGCAGCACGGCCTGCGCCAGATTGAGGGACGCGAAGGTGGGATCGACCGGGAAGGTGACCAGCGCATCGGCGAGGGAGATGTCGTCGTTCTCCAACCCCGTCCGCTCGCGTCCGAAGAGGATGCCGACGCCCTGCCCGCTCCCGCCGCGCTCGGCGAGCTCGGCCATCGCCGCATCGGGCGCGAGGACGCGCTTCATCTGGCCCCGCGAGCGGGCGCTCGTCGCCAGCACGAAATGGAGATCGGCGACGGCTTCGGCCGTGCTCGGGTAGACCCGGGCCGCGTCGAGCAGGCCGGTCGCGCCGGCCGCGGCCGCCGCGGCGGCCGGGTTGGGCCAGCCGTCCCGCGGCGCGACGAGACGGAGCTCGCGGAGGCCGAAATTGGCCATGGCCCGCGCCGCCATGCCGATATTCTCGCCGAGCTGCGGCTCGACGAGGATGATCGCCGGCCCCTCGGGCCGGCCGGCTGCTCCGGGCATCGTCACGGCATCTCGATCAGGGCGCCGAGCTTGGCGGGGTCCGGATTGTGCCCGAGCTTCAGCCGCTTGGCTGCGATCACGGTTCCGTTGAGCTCTCCGCCGAACAGGAACATGGCCGCGAGCCAATAGAGGAACACGAGCGCGATCATGGCCGTCGCGAGGCCGCCATAGGTCGTGAAATACGCCCCCGAGAAGCTCTCCAGGTAGCGGCTGAAGGCGAGCCCGCCCAGGAGCCACAAGCCGAGCGTCACCATGATGCCGGGCAGGATGTCCAGGATCCGCCGCCGCCCCGCGGCGATGAACTTGTGCGCCACCGCGAGCGCCCCGACGATCAGGGTCGTGGCGATGCCATAGCGCAGGAATGCGATGGTCACGTCGAAAGGTTCGAGCGCGGGGAGCCGCGCGGATATCCACCGGTAGAAGAAGGGGCCGAGGACGACGAGGAAGGCGAAGCCGAGCATCGCGAAGGCCCCCAGGATGACGTAGGCGATGGATTCGAGCCGCGTGACCCACCAGGCCCTCACCTCGCGGATGCCATAGGCGCGGTTCAGGCCCACCCGGAGGCTCTCGACGCCCGAGGACGAGAAGTAGAGCGCCAGGATGGCGCCGAAGGTCACCACGTCCCGCCGGCTTTGGCTGAGGACGCTGTGGACCTCGTTCGCGATCGGGCCGGCGACCTCCTTCGGCCAGGCTTCGAGAATGATGTTGGCGGCCTCGTCCGCCAGCGGCGCCGTGCCGAACAGCGGCGCGAGGGCGGTCAGCAGGATCAGGAACGGGAACAGCGAGGTCAGCGCCGAGAGCGCAATATGACTCGCGATCGCCCAGCCGTCATGCAGCACGAAGCGCTGGAAGGCGAGCGAGAGGAGCTCGAGAAAGATGCGTGGACGGAACACGGTCGGCCTTCCGCGGGGCAGATGGCAGGAGGAGCCCGAGCGTGCAAGTCGGGAAGGCGACCGCGCTCGCCAGCGGCCCCCCGCTGCGCTATGCGCGCTCCGACATGCCGGCGCGCCTCGAAACGATCCTGATTCCCGGCGCGTTCGTGCTGATCTGGGCCACCGGCTTCGTGGTGGCCCGCCTTGTCGCGCCCTATACCGAGCCGCTGATCTTCCTCACGGTACGGTTCATTCTCGCGGCCGCGATCCTGGCGAGCCTTGCGCTGCTTGCAGGTGCGCCATGGCCGAAGGGCAGGCGCGGATGGCGTGACGCCCTCATCGCGGGGGTCCTCCTCCACGGCATTTACCTCGGCGGCGTGTTCTGGGCGATCGGGCACGGGCTGCCGGCCGGGATTTCCGCCCTGATCGCCGGCGCACAGCCGCTCCTCGTCGCCCTCCTAGCTCGCCCGCTGCTCGGGGAAATCGTCTCGCTGCGCCGCTGGGTCGGCGTTGCGATCGGCTTTGTCGGAATCACCCTGGTGCTCGGGCCGAAGATCGGCGGGGACGGCGGGTATCCCGCCGCGACGCTCGTCGTCTCCCTCTTGAGTCTCGCCGGGATGACCGCGGGCACGCTCTGGCAGAAGCGAACCGGCACGAAGTTCGATCTCCGCTCCGGGACGGCGCTGCAATATGTCGGCGCGGCCGTCGTGGTCGGGCTGGGAAGCCTTGCGACGGAGGAGATGCGCATCGAGCCTGCCCCTCCCCTGCTCTTCGGGATGGCCTGGTCGATCTTCGCTCTGTCGATCGGGGCGATCGCGCTTCTCCTCATCATGCTCCGCCGTGGCGCCGCCGTCGGCGTGTCGTCCCTGCTCTTTCTCGTGCCTCCCGTCTCGGCCCTGATGAGCTATGCGCTGTTCGGCGAGACGCTGAGCGGGATACAGCTCCTCGGAATGCTGCTTGCTGCTTTTGGCGTAGCGCTGGCCGCGAGAGCCTGACTACCGATCGGGATCAATCCGCGTATGGTGCGGCGCACATCGTTCGAGGGTCAGTCCATGTCCGCCGTTCCATCGTCCGCCCCGCCAGCCGAGGATCTGGTCTCACTCGCCCGGACGGCCGCCATCGACGTACAGGCGCTGGTCGCCGAGGCGGGGCGCCGGCTGCGCGATCGGCTCGTGGAGAACGGCCGGCTGTCGTCGGCTCGCCTCGATGCGGAGCAGCATGCCGCGCACGCGCTCGCCTGGCTTTCGACCTACGCCACCGCGATCGGCGAGCTCGCCTCCTATGCCGAGCGGATGAGCGCCGAAGGCCGGTTCGGGGAAACGGAATCGCTGCTCGTCCGCATCGGTCTCGGCGAGTACCTGGAGCAGGCCTTCTCGGGCATCCCGATGAGCCAGGTCGAGACGGCGCGGCTCGCCGATGTCGGCCTGCCTGGCCGTGAAGCCGCCCGCTTCCGCACCGACGCGATCGAGACCCTGATCGAGACCGGCAACACGGCCGAGAACCGGGCGCGCCTCGTCGAGCTGATCGGCCAGGTCGGCGTCGGCGTGATCGGCGATCCGGGGCTCGACGAGACGCTCGAGGCGATCCGCACGGAGATGCGGCGCTTCGCGGAGGCCGAGGTCGAGCCGCACGCGCATCATTGGCACCTGAAGAACGAATACATCCCCCTTCCGGTGGTCGAGCAGATGGCCGAGCTCGGCGTCTTCGGGCTCACGATCCCGGAGGAGCATGGCGGCATGGGCCTCTCGAAGGTCTCCATGTGCGTCGTCTCGGAGGAGCTGTCGCGGGCCTATATCGGCGTCGGCTCGCTCGGGACCCGGTCCGAGATCGCGGCCGAGCTGATCCTCGGCGGCGGAACGGAGGAGCAGAAGGCACGCTTCCTTCCCCGCATCGCGTCCGGCGAGCTCCTGCCGACGGCCGTCTTCACCGAGCCGAACACGGGCTCCGACCTCGCCTCGCTGAAGACCCGCGCCGTGAAGGACGGCGACACCTGGCGCATCCACGGCAACAAGACCTGGATCACGCATCCGGTCCGCGCCGACATCATGACGGTCCTGGTGCGCACGAACCCCGACGAGCCCGGCTACAAGGGCCTGTCGATCCTCATCGGCGAGAAGCCGCGCGGCACCGATGCCGACCCGTTTCCCGTGGAGGGCCTGACCGGCGGCGAGATCGAGGTCCTCGGCTACCGGGGCATGAAGGAATACGAGCTGGCCTTCGACGGCTTCGCCGTGTCGGCCAGCAACCTCCTCGGCGAGGTCGAGGGGCAGGGCTTCCGACAGCTCATGCAGACCTTCGAATCGGCCCGCATCCAGACGGCGGCCCGGGCGGTCGGGGTCGCGCAATCGGCCCTTGATGTCGGGCTCCGCTATGCGCAGGAGCGGCAGCAATTCGGGCGGCCGCTGATCGCCTTCCCGCGCGTCGCCGACAAGATCGCCATGATGGCGGTCGAGGTCCACATCGCCCGCCAGCTCACCTATTTTGCCGGCCGCTCCAAGGACGAGGGACGGCGCTGCGACCTCGAGGCCGGGATGGCGAAGCTGCTCGCCGCCCGCATCGCCTGGTCGGCGGCAGACAACGCCCTGCAGATCCACGGCGGCAACGGTTTCGCCCTCGAATATCCGGTGAGCCGCCTTCTCTGCGACGCCCGTATCCTGTCGATCTTCGAGGGCGCGGCCGAGATCCAGGCCCAGGTCATCGCGCGGCGGCTGTTGGAGAGCCAGTAGCCCCACCGCGCCCCGTCATGGCCGGGCTTGACCCGGCCATCTCCATCTCCGTCCCGAGATCCTCGGGTCAGGCCCGAGGACGGCGAGGGGCGTTGCCCGTCACTTCGTGATCTTCACCGAGACGGGGTCGCTCCCCGGGAACGTCTCGTCCACGGCGTGGTCGAGCTTCTCGTCGAGGTTCTCCTTGGAGTTCTCGGGCAGCTTGTGATCATTCGGGCTCGCCTTCGCGCCGAAGCCCGTCTTGCGATGGGCATCGGCCTCGCCCGATTTCTGCGTGTCCAGGTTCATAGGTCGTCTCCGGCCTGTTTCGTACGCAGGCAACGCGCAGCGGCCGGAACCGATCCCGTCCGCTCCCGGGCGGACGGCGAGCGCCTCAGGAGCCGATCGCCGCGCGGATGAGCTTCAGGGCGTCGGGCGAGGCCCATTCGGCCGGCCCGGACAGGCGGCCGAGCCGGCATCCATTCGCGTCCACCAGAATCGTCGTGGGCATGCCCTCCGCCAGCCCGGCGTTGCGCATCTCCTGGAAGATCTTCGCCTCGTGGTCGGTGTAATAGGCGAGGCTCCTGATCCCCGCCTGATCGAGCCAGGCTTTCGGGCGCTCGATGTTGCGCGTGTCGATATTCACCGCCGCGACCTCGAACCGCGCCCCCCCGAGTTCCGCCTGGAGCTTGTCCAGCGCCGGCATCTCGCGCTTGCAGGGCTCGCACCAGGTCGCCCAGAGGTTCAGGAGAACGGTCTGGCCACGGAAGCTGTCGAGATCGCGCCGGCTGCCGTCGGGAGCCATGAAGGAGAGGCTGGGAGAACGGACCGGCTCGCGCGAGACCTCGAAGGCGGCGACCTCCCCTTGCGCGAGGGGCCGCAAGCGCTCCAGCACAGGCGCGGAAGCCGAGCAGCTCGCCTCGGCGCTGTTGCCGGACAGCAAGCCAGTCCCGTATAGGCCGGCCCCTGCAGCTGCGAGTGCGAGCACGGCGATGCCGGCCAGGACGGGCCGGCGGCGAGGCGTGCGGGCGAGGGTTTTCGACATGTCTAACCGGATGTGGGGCGGGCGCTACGAGAGCGGCCCGGCCGAGATCATGGAGGAGATCAACGCCTCCATCGATTTCGACAAGAAGCTCGCGCCGCAGGACATCCGTGGCTCCCTGGCGCATGCCGCCATGCTCGGCAAGACGGGCATCCTGCCTCAGGCGGACGTCGAGGCGATCTCGAAGGGGCTCGAAACCGTCCGCGGCGAGATCGAGGCCGGCCAAATGACCTGGTCGCGTTCGCTCGAGGACATCCACATGCATGTGGAGAGCCGGCTGAAGGAGCTGATCGGCCCCGATGCCGGCCGCCTCCACACGGCCCGTTCCCGGAACGACCAGGTCGCGACCGACATGCGGCTCTGGATGCGCGACACGCTCGACGCCATCGACGGGCAGATCGCCGACCTGATGCTGGCCTTCACCGAGGCTGCCGCGGCGCATGCCGACCTCGTCATGCCCGGCTTCACCCATCTCCAGTCGGCGCAGCCCGTGACGTTCGGCCACCACATGCTGGCCTATGTGGAGATGCTGTCGCGCGACCGCGGGCGATTTGCAGATGCCCGCAAGCGCCTCAACGAATGTCCGCTCGGCGCCGCCGCGCTCGCCGGAACCTCCTTCCCGATCGACCGCCACATGACCGCGCAGGCGCTCGGCTTCGACCGTCCGACCGCGAACTCGCTGGATTCCGTCTCCGACCGCGACTTCGCCCTCGAGGCGCTCTCGGCGGCCGCGATCACGGCCGTTCACCTCTCGCGCTTCGCCGAGGAGATCGTCCTCTGGACGACGCCCCAGTTCAACTTCATCGCGCTGTCGGACGCCTTCACGACCGGCTCCTCGATCATGCCGCAGAAGCGCAATCCGGATGCGGCGGAGCTCGTGCGCGGCAAGACCGGTCGCGTCGCCGGCGCCCTGCAGGGGCTGCTGATGGTCCTGAAGGGCCTACCCCTCGCCTATGGCAAGGACATGCAGGAGGACAAGGAAGGCGCCTTCGACGCCATGCAGACGCTGTCGCTCTGCCTCGCCGCCACGGCCGGCATGGTGCGCGACATGAAGCCGAATGCGGAGGCGATGCGGAAGGCCGCGGGAGCCGGCTACGCCACCGCGACCGACCTCGCCGACTGGTTGGTCCGGGCGCTGGGCCTGCCCTTCCGGGACGCGCACCATGTCACGGGACGCATCGTCGGGATCGCGTCGGGCCGGGGCGTCGGTCTGGAGGACCTGACCCTCGCGGACATGCAGGGCGTCGAGCCTCGCATCACGGACGAGGTCTTCGGCGTGCTCGGCGTCGATGCGTCCGTGCGCAGCCGCCGCTCCTATGGCGGAACCGCCCCGGAGAACGTGCGGGAGCAGGCCGAGGGCTGGCTCCGCCGGCTTCGCGCCAGCGCCCAGGCCTGAGCAGTCTCGCCTCCGTCGTCGCCCTGTGCTTAAGCTGCGCGGCGACCGCCGGAACGATCCGATGACACGACAGATGCGCTCACCCGGACGAGGCCTGCTCGTCACCTCCACGGCGATCCTGATCGCGCTGGTGCTCTCCGGTTGCGGCCGGCGCGGGCCCTTGGAGCCGCCGGAGGCTGCGGGCGTCTCCCCGCCTGCGCAGACCACG
The DNA here is from genome assembly GCF_049446235.1 of Enterovirga sp. CN4-39. NCBI lineage: Bacteria > Pseudomonadati > Pseudomonadota > Alphaproteobacteria > Hyphomicrobiales > Methylobacteriaceae > Enterovirga > Enterovirga sp. CN4-39. The sequence continues at coordinate 82,629 of NZ_JBMSEF010000015.1, forward strand.
GTTCCGGCGGATCCGCGGCTGCGGCGAAACCGGAGCAGCGCCGTCCAGGGCACCGCCCCCAGCACGGCCCTGTCCACCAGCCCGGCCGCCCTCGTCGAGGATACGCCCGAGGAGGACGAGAGCGAGACGGACATGCAGTCGGTCGTGCCCTCGCCCAACCCGACGCCCCGCAAGCGCAACCGCGCCTACGTGGTCCCGAACGAGCCCTTCATCCTCGACCCGCTGCTCTAGAAGGAAAGCGGGTCCAGACCCCTAGCCATGCACCATTTCCAGTACCGGCACGGCGTCCTCCACGCGGAGGACGTCGACCTGCGCGCGCTCGCCGACGAGGTCGGCACGCCGTTCTACTGCTACTCGACGGCGACGCTCGAGCGGCACTACCGCGTCTTCGCGGAGGCCTTCTCGGATACGGACGCGCTGGTCTGCTACGCCGTGAAGGCGAATTCGAACCAGGCCGTCATCGCGACGCTGGCGCGGCTCGGCGCCGGCACGGACATCGTCTCCGAGGGCGAGTTGCGACGGGCTCTCGCCGCGGGCGTTCCGGCGAACAAGATCGTGTTCTCGGGTGTCGGCAAGACCCGGGCGGAGATGGCCGCGGCGCTCGATGCCGGGATCCTCTGCTTCAACGTCGAGAGCGAGCCCGAGATGGAAGCCCTCTCCGAGGTCGCCCTGTCGAAGGGAAAGGTCGCGCCGATCTCCGTGCGGGTGAACCCGGACGTCGACGCCAAGACCCACGCCAAGATTTCGACCGGCAAGAGCGAGAACAAGTTCGGGATCCCGATCTCCCGCGCCCGCGACGCCTATGCGGCGGCGGGGCGGCTGCCGGGCCTGCGGGTCGCCGGCATCGACATGCATATCGGCAGCCAGATCACCGACCTCGCGCCCTACGCGAACGCGACCGAACTCCTCGTCGAGCTCGCCCGCGACCTCATGGCCGACGGCCACCGGCTGCACCATCTCGATCTCGGCGGCGGGCTCGGCATCCCCTACCGCCACGACGATCCCCCTCCCCCGGACCCGGAGGCCTTCGCGGCCGTGGTCAAGGAGAAGACCCGCGGCCTCGGCCTCAAGCTGGTCTTCGAGATCGGCCGCATGATCGCCGGCAATGCCGGGATCCTCGTGACGCGGGTGGTCTTCGTGAAGCAGGGCGAGAACCGCACCTTCGTGATCGTCGACGCGGGCATGAACGACCTCATCCGCCCGACGCTCTACGAGGCCCATCACGACATCGTGCCCGTCGCCGAACCCGGCGAGGGTACGGCCCGCATCAGGGCGGACGTGGTCGGCCCCGTCTGCGAGACCGGCGATTACCTCGCGCTCGGACGCGAGATGGCCGAGGTGAAGCCCGGCGACCTGCTGGCCGTCATGACGGCGGGAGCCTACGGGGCGGTTCAGGCCGGTACCTACAACACCCGCCCGCTCGTGCCCGAGATCATGGTGCGCGGCGACAGGTTCTCGGTCGTCCGGCCGCGCCAGACCTACGAGGATTTGATCGGCATGGACCGGCTGCCGAACTGGCTCTCCTGAGCCGGGCACACCGTACGGTAGGGGCCGCGCCCGTCCGCCGCGCTGGCCAGGGCCGCGAAAGCTGCTATCGTCGGCCGGTGAGCGCTTCTGCTTTTCCCAGGCCGAGATGCGCCTGACGCGCGGCTCGACCTCGACTACGCCTGCGAAACCTCCGGCGCGGGCACGGCTCGACGCGCTCGTCTCGGGCGCGAGCCGGGCGCTCCTGTGGGAGCGGCTCTGGCCCGCGCTCTGGCCGCCCATCACGGTTGTCCTCGCCTTCCTGACGGCGTCCTGGCTGGGGCTTTGGCTCGACCTCACGCCGCTCTGGAAGCAGGTCGGGCTCGCGGCTTTCGGCCTCCTGTTCCTGGCGTCGCTATACCCGCTTCTGCGTGTCCGTCCCCCGCCGCGCGAGGAGGCGCTGGACCGGCTCGACCGTGATTCCCCGGTCGGGCACCGCCCGGCGCGGAGCTTCGAGGACAGTCTCGCGCTCGGAACGGACGACCCGGCGAGCCGCGCGCTCTGGGATCTGCATCGCAAGCGGGCCGAAGCCGCCATTCGTCGGCTGGAGGTGGCGCCGCCCCATCCCAACATGCCCCGCCGGGATCCGCGCGCGTTTCGGGCAGCCGCCCTCGTCGCGGCCGTCGCGGCGCTGTTCGTCGCGGGCCCGGAAGCCGGACGACGGATCGGCGCGGCCTTCGACTGGCGCGGTCCCGCCGAAGCCGGCGCCATGTTCCGCGTTGATGGCTGGATCGATCCGCCGCATTACACGCGACTGCCGCCGCTGATGATCGACCTTGCGGCGGGCGAGCAGCACCTGAAGGCGCCTGTCGGCTCGACCCTCGTGATCCGAGTCGCCGGACGCGGTGAGGCCCAGCTTCAGCCCGGGCCGGGCCTTGCGCCCCTGAAGGGAGCCGACGACCAGAAGCCGGACCTCAAGGAGACTCGCTTCAAGATCACGGGCTCGACGGATCTCGGGATCAAGACCGGCCTGACCGGCGGGATGCGGCTCCTGGTCGAGGCGATCCCGGATCGCCCGCCAGAGGTCGCGATCGCCGGCCCGCCGGAGGTGAACGCCCGCGGGACCTTCTCCCTCGCCTACACGATGAAGGACGATTACGGGATCGGCAGCGCCGAGGGCCTGGTCGAAAAACCCGAAGGCGCCGGCCGCCGGTCGCTCGTCCCGCCGCCGCGGATCGCCCTCACGCTCCCGGCCGACCCGCGGTCCGGCGAGGAGACGAAGGCCGGGGTGGATCTCACGGCCCATCCCTGGGCCGGCGCCCGCGTGAAGATCACGCTCGTCGCCAAGGACGAAGCGGATCAGGAGGGCCGCAGCGCCACGATCGACTTCACCCTGCCGCAGCGTCCCTTCACGAAGCCGCTCGCAAAGGCGCTCGTCGAGCAGCGCCGCAACATCATCCTCGATCCGGACAACCGCCGGCCGGTCCAGATCGCGCTCGATTCGCTTCTCATCGCACCCGAGCGGTTCACGCCCGAATGGGGCGTCTTCCTCGGCCTGCGGGCGGCCTCGGATCGCTTCCGCCGTGCCCGGAACGACGCGGCCCTGACCGAAGTGGCCGATTGGCTGTGGGCCATGGCCCTGCAGATCGAGGAAGGCGATCTCTCGGATGCCGAGCGCGAGTTGCGGGCCGCGCAAGAGCGCCTGCGCGAGGCCATGGAGCGCGGAGCCGGCGAGCAGGAGATCGCGCGCCTCTCGGAAGAGCTGCGGCAGGCGATGGACCGGTTCCTGCGCGAATTCGCCGAGCGCATGCAGAACCAGCCGCAGGACAATCAGCAGCAGTCGTCGCGCGCGCTCGATCGCACGATCAGCCAGGACGACCTGAACCGCATGCTGAACGAGATGCAGGACGCGATGCGCCGGGGCGATATGGCCGAGGCGCAGCGCCTGCTCGACCAGCTGAAGAACATTCTCGAGAACCTCCGCACAGCCCGGCCGAACTCCCGCATGAGCGACCCGATGGCGCGCGAGATGAACCGCCAGATGGAGGACATGGACGACATGATCCGGGAGCAGCAGCAGCTCCGGGATGAAACCTTCCGCCAGGGACAGAACCGGCGCGACCGCCAGGGCACGCGCCAAGGCCAGCGGCAGCGCGGCCCGGGACAGCGGCAGCAGCCCGGGCAGCAGAGCCAGCAAGGTCAGGAGGGCGAGGAGGGCGAGCAGGAAGGCGCGGAGAACGGCCAGGAGGGCCAGGAGGGCCAGGGCCTGAGCCGCCGCCAGCAGGCCCTCCGCGAGCGCCTCCAGGAGATGCAGCGGCGCATGCGCGGGATGGGCATGCAGGGCGAGCAGGGCCTTTCGGATGCCGAAGGCGCGATGCGCGAGGCGGAGGGCCAGCTCGGCCAGGGCCGCGAAGGCAGTGCGGTCGAGAGCCAGGGCCGCGCGCTCGAAGGCCTTCAGCGCGGCATGCAGGGCATGGCCCAGCAGATGCAGCGCATGATGGGCCAGAACGAGGGCGAGGGTGAAGGCGGCGAGCCTACCGGGCCCGGCAATCCGCAGGGACGGGCCCAGAACGATCCCCGCAACGACGACCCGCTCGGCCGCCCCACCCGGAGCCGGGAATTCTCCGATGGTCGCGTCCGAATCCCGGGCGTCAACGAATCGGCCGTTGAACGGGCGCGGCGAATCCTGGAAGAGCTTCGGCGCAAGCTCGGCGACCCCACGCGTCCGCAGGAAGAGCTCGACTATTTCGAACGCCTGCTCCGGCGGAACTGAGTTTCAGGATCAAAGACTTTGTCAGGATCGAGCCTTCTGGTTCTTCTCGCCACGCTCGCCGTCGCCGGCGTGCTCCTGCTCGGCCTGGTCAACATGATGCGGGGCGGCCCGGCGCAGAAATCGCAGAAGCTGATGCGCCTGCGCGTGATGCTGCAATTCGCCGCGATCGTGCTGATCATGCTCGTCCTGTGGTGGCGCGGCGGGTCCGGTTCGTAGACAACGCGTCCGGTACCCTGCCGAACCGAGACGAAGACCGATGGTAGCGCTCAATCGCATCTACACGCGCGCCGGCGACGGCGGCCGCACCGCTCTCATCGGCGGCGAGACCCGGCCGAAGCACGATCTCAGGGTCGAGGCATACGGGACCGTGGACGAGACGAACGCCACGATCGGTCTCGCCCGCCTCCATACCGGCGCCGATCCGGAGCTCGACCGGATCCTCGCCCGCATCCAGAACGACCTCTTCGATCTGGGAGCGGATCTCGCCACGCCCCAGGTGGAACGGAAGGGCCGCGAGGATCTCCGCGTCGCGGACGCGCAGGTGGAGCGGCTCGAGGCCGAGATCGACGCGATGAACGACGGGCTGGAGCCGCTCCGCTCCTTCGTGCTCCCTGGCGGGTCGCCGGCATCGGCCTACCTGCACCTCGCCCGCACCGTCTGCCGGCGCGCGGAGCGTCTCGTGACCGCGCTGGCCGCCAAGGACGACGAGTTCGTGTCCCCCACCACCATCAAATACCTGAACCGGCTCTCGGACCTGCTCTTTGTCGCCGCCCGGCACGCGAATGGTCGCGGTGCGGCCGACGTCCTCTGGGTCCCGGGGCAGAATCGCTAGGCTGGGCAGGGCTCTTCGCGTTGCTTTCGTGCAGTGGCGCCTTTACCGTCCGCCCCCTTTCGTGATTGAGGGTCCGGCAAGCGGCGGCAAGGCCGAAAAGCTGCGCGCCCATTTCACAGGTCGAGATCGAAGGACGTATCTCCGATGAAGGTGCTCGTGCCCGTCAAGCGGGTCATCGATTACAATGTGAAGGTTCGCGTGAAGCCGGACGGCTCCGGTGTCGAACTCGCGAATGTGAAGATGTCGATGAACCCCTTCGACGAAATTGCCGTCGAGGAGGCGATCCGGCTGAAGGAAGCCGGCAAGGTCACGGAGATCGTCGTGGTCTCCATCGGCCCGCAGCAGGCGCAGGAGACGATCCGCACCGCGCTCGCCATGGGGGCCGATCGCGGCATCCTGGTGAAGACGGACCAGACCGTCGAGCCGCTCGCCGTCGCCAAGCTCCTGAAGGCCGTGGTGGCCGAGGAGAGCCCGCAGCTGGTCATCCTGGGCAAGCAGGCGATCGACGACGATGCCAACCAGACGGGCCAGATGCTCGCCGCCCTGCTCGGCTGGCCGCAAGGCACCTTCGCTTCGAAGGTGGAGCTGGCCGACGGCTCGGTGGATGTGACCCGCGAGGTCGATGGCGGCCTGCAGACGCTGACGCTGAAGCTCCCCGCGATCATCACGACGGACCTGCGCCTGAACGAGCCGCGCTACGCCTCGCTGCCCAACATCATGAAGGCGAAGAAGAAGCCGATCGCCGACACGAGCCCCGAGACGCTGGGCGTCGACATCGCGCCTCGCCTGAAGGTGCTGAAGACCACGGAGCCGGGTGGCCGCAAGGCTGGCGTGAAGGTCGGCTCCGTCGCCGAGCTCGTGGAAAAGCTGAAGAACGAGGCGGCCGTCCTCTGACGGCTACGCGGACAGGAACGGATAGATGACAACGCTGCTCGTCGCCGACCACGACAACGCGTCCGTGGCCGATGGAACCAAGAAGGCGCTGACCGCCGCCAAGGCGCTCGGCGCGCCCGTCCATATCCTCGTTGCGGGCTCGGGCTGCCAGGCCGCCGCTGACGCCGCCGCGAAGCTCGAGGGTGTGGAGAAGGTCCTCCTCGCCGATGACGCCCGCTACGGCCATGCGCTCGCCGAGCCTCTCGCCGCGCTTATCGTGTCGCTCGCCCCGCAATATGACGCGCTCGTCGCCGCCGCGACGACCACGGGAAAGAACGTGATGCCCCGCGTCGCCGCCCTGCTCGACGTGATGCAGGTCTCCGACGTGACCAAGATCGAGTCGGCCGACACCTTCGAGCGGCCGATCTATGCCGGCAACGCTCTCCAGACCGTCCAGGCGACGGATGCGAAGAAGGTGATCACGGTTCGCACCGCAGCCTTCAAGGCCGCCGGCGAAGGTGGCTCGGCTGCCGTGGAAGCCGTCTCCGGCGGCGAGGATCCGGGCGTCTCGACCTTCAAGGGCGAGGCGATCGCTCACAGCGAGCGGCCGGAGCTGACCGCTGCGAAGATCATCATCTCGGGCGGACGCTCGCTCGGCTCGGTCGACAACTTCAAGACCTATATCGAGCCGATCGCGGACAAGCTCGGGGCCGCCATGGGCGCCTCGCGCGCTGCCGTCGATGCGGGTTATGCTCCGAACGATTGGCAGGTCGGGCAGACCGGCAAGGTGGTCGCGCCCGACCTCTACATTGCGGTCGGTATCTCCGGGGCGATCCAGCATCTCGCCGGGATGAAGGATTCCAAGGTGATCGTCGCCATCAACAAGGACGAGGAAGCCCCCATCTTCCAGGTGGCGGACTACGGACTGGTTGGCGACCTGTTCAAGATCCTGCCCGAGCTCGACCAGGAGCTGGGCAAGACGCAACGCTGACCGGGCGCTCGCAAAGCGAGGCAGGTGAAGGGGATCATGGCTACAGAGATCAAGACGGTCGGCATCATCGGCGCGGGCCAGATGGGCAACGGCATCGCCCATGTCTGCGCGCGGGCCGGGCTGAACGTCCGCCTGAACGATCTCTCCCTGGACCGCATCAACCAAGGCCTCGCCACGATCAACGGCAACCTCGCGCGGCAGGTGTCGCGCGGGGCCATCACGGAAGAGGACCGCAAGGCGGCCCTCTCCCGGATCACGCCCGCCGAAACCTATGAGGAACTCGGCAGCTGCGAGCTCGTGATCGAGGCTGCGACCGAGGACGAGAAGGTCAAGCGGGCGATCCTCCAGAAGCTGTGTCCGGTCCTGCGGCCGGAGACCATGATTGCGACGAACACCTCGTCGATCTCGATCACGCGCCTCGCCGCTTCCACCGATCGGCCCGAGAAGTTCATCGGCATCCACTTCATGAATCCCGTCCCGGTGATGCAGCTCGTCGAGCTGATCCGGGGCATCGCGACGGAGGAGCCGACCTTCGAATCGGCCTGCGAGCTGATCGCCAAGCTCGGCAAGACCTCGACGGTCGCGGAAGACTTCCCGGCCTTCATCGTCAACCGCATCCTGCTGCCCATGATCAACGAGGCGATCTACACCCTCTACGAGGGCGTCGGATCGGTGGACGCGATCGACACGGCGATGCGGCTCGGTGCGAACCATCCGATGGGCCCGCTGCAGCTCGCCGACTTCATCGGCCTCGATACCTGCCTGTCGATCATGCAGGTGCTGCACGAGGGCCTAGCCGATTCGAAGTACCGGCCCTGCCCTCTCCTGGTGAAGTATGTCGAGGCCGGCTGGCTCGGCCGGAAGACGAAGCGCGGCTTCTACGATTACCGCGGCGAGCATCCCGTCCCGACGCGCTGAGCGACCCCGCGGTTAACCGCCCCGAAAGCTGCCGCGGCAAGGATCGGGGCATGTCCCTCTCGCCTGTCTCGCTCGCGGCCTCCCTCGTCACCATGCAGGGCGCCGCGACCGGCCAGGCGCTCGCGACCGCCATGGTGAAGCAGCAGGCCGATGCGGAAGCGTCGGTCGTGGGCCTCGTCGAGCAGGCGCTCGAGGCCACGAAAGGCGCCGCAAGGCCGCCTCCCGGCCAGGGAACCCTGATCGACGTCAGCGTCTGAGTCAGTCGACCCAGAGGCCCCGTGCGCGGTGCCAGTCCTCGATCGACTGCTCCGGATACTCATCGAAGGTGGTGTCGCCCTCCCCGATCGCCGGCACGACCCAGTTCGCCTTGTAGCGCAGCATCATATGAACCCGCTCCGGCGGCACCGGGAGCGGCGTTTCGATCGCGGGTGCGAAGGGATGGACGAGTTCGCTCCAGCGCTCGTCGTAGAGCCACAGGGCCGAGGCGCAGCGACGGCAGAAGTGCCGCTGGCCCTCGCTCACCTCGCAGCGCCCGTCCTCGCCCACGATCTCGGCCCGGTAGATCCCGAGCGCGTCGCGTCCCTCGACGACGAGAGAGGCCGAATCGGCTCCGAGATTGATGGCATAGCCGCCCCCGCCGGCCGTCTTGCGGCAGATCGAGCAGTAGCAGAGCTGATAGGGCTGGGGCGTGTGGGTCGCGACGGAGAAGCGGACTGCCCTGCAGTGGCACGATCCGACGAGCGTGAGGGACATCGTTTGGTCTCCTCCAGTCACACCTTGTGAATGCGGCAACTCTGCCGATCCGGGAAAGCTTCACAACCCCGTCATGAAAACGGTAGATTGCCCGCAGTGCGAGCCCCGTGGCCTCTCATCCAACCGGAGGAGGTGTTTTGACGGTTCACGTGCAGCCTACTGTGAACGCCGAAGCGTGCCCGGCGCTGGTGCTCAACGCCGATTACCGACCGCTCAGCTACTTTCCCCTGTCGATCTGGTGTTGGCAGGACGCGATCAAGGCGGTGTTTCTCGACCGCGTGAACATCGTGTCCGAATACGACCGGATGGTGCGAAGTCCCTCCTTCGAGATGCGACTTCCCTCCGTGGTGTCCCTGAAGACCTACGTTCAGCCCGCCCGCAACCCCGCCTTCACCCGCTTCAACGTCTTCCTTCGCGACCGCTTCACCTGCCAATATTGCGGAGCGCGCGACGAACTCACCTTCGACCACGTCATTCCCCGGTCCAAGGGCGGCCTCACGACCTGGGAGAACGTCGTCGCCGCATGCTCTCCCTGCAATCTGAGAAAGAGCGACCAACTCCCCCGCGACGCCGAGATGTGGCCCCGGCAGGCACCCTACGCGCCCGACCTCCACGACCTGCATCGGGCAGGACGCCACTTCCCACCGAACTTCCTGCACGAAAGCTGGCTGGACTACCTGTACTGGGACACCGAGCTGGAGCCCTGAGCGCGCGCTGCCCCGAGCACCGCCAGGCCCGCCAGGGCAAGCGAGACGAGCGCGTTCCAGCCCGCGAGCGAAAGGCCGAGAAAGCGCCAAGCCGCCTCCGTGCAGCTCACCACGCGCACGTTGTTGAGGGATTGGAGGAAATCCCCGACGGCACCCGGCGCGGCGCCGCTCCCTCCCCCGCAATCAGAGGGCCCCAGGAACCAGCCCCACTCGACACCGGAATGGTAGGCGCCCAGGCCCGCGCTGACGAGGAACACCAGCGACAGGACCAGCAGCCCCGGCCGCAGCAGCCCCTGCGGCGCGAGGGCGACCAGGATCGCGAGCGGGATGCCCCAGTAATACGGCTGGCGCTGGAGCAGGCACAGCTTGCAGGGGACCAGCCCGAAGACGTGCTCCGATACCAGCGCGCCGCCAATCGTCGCCAGCGCGACGAGGACGATCAGGACCGCGATCGCCCGTGGCGTCAGCCGGTCGATCATCGTCGGGCTCAGTACAGGAACTTGATGGCGGCGAAGCCGCCGATGACGAACACGACCAGAAGGGCCGCAACGGCCCCCAGGTGCCGATCGAGAATGCCCCTGATGATATCGCCGTAGCGCCCGAGCAGCGCCGCCACGAGCGCGAAGCGGGCGCCGCGCGTGATGAGCGACAGGATCGTGAAAGCGAGCAGATCATAGCCCGCGAAGCCGGACGTGATCGTCACGAGCTTGTACGGGATCGGCGTGAAGCCCTTCAGGAGGATGATCCAGGCGCCATATTGGGCATAGGCGGCGCGGAACGCCTCCGCCCCGGCCTCGAGGCCGTAGAGCTGGAACAGCCACTTCCCGACCGAATCGTAGAGCAGCGCACCGATCGCATAGCCGAGCAGGCCGCCGGCCACGGACGTCACCGTGCACAGGGCAGCGTAGAACCAGGCCCGCTTCGGGCGCGCCAGCGCCATCGGGACGAGCATCACGTCCGGCGGAACCGGGAAGAACGAGCTTTCCGCGAAGGACACCGCGCCCAGCGCGTAAGGCGCGCTCGGCCGCGCCGCGATGCCGAGCATCCAGTCATAAGTCTTGCGCAGCATCCGGCCTCTGCCCACGAACCAGCGCGCGACTTTGACCACAGCCCCGCGAAGCTGGCCAGAGCAGCACGGTCGCAGTCGCCCCGTGAGATCCGACCGGCCTTCACCTCACTTCGCGCCGGGGTGAGACTGGCCTACCTAAATGCGCCGTTCAGGCACAACGCCGAGAAACAGACGCAGAAGTCGGGAGTAAATTCGCGGGCGAGGGCAGGCTTGAAAATCCAAGAAGGACAGAACAGCGCCTGAGCCCGCAGCGCTCGCCACTCAGAAAAATCCCGACCCATCGTTGTGGGCCGGGATCTAAGTTTCCTCAGATTGCTCCACGTGTCCCGCCCGAATGATGCTTCGGAACACGCGCCATTCCCGCTCCGTCCAGCACAAATGTCAAGTCAATGACATTCATTTCTAGAATAATTTGCGCCTTCTTGTTGATGCTAGCTGACATTTTCTGGCCGTTATATTGGCAAAAACATGGCGCTCGTCGACATAAAGCTGCACCAATGAACCATCGCTACTGATAACGGCAACGCAAAATCTGCCGCTGCCCGCTGTCATGCGAAGCGAACACGGCCAGGCGAGATTGGGCCTCAATCAAGCGAGAGGGCCCAGCGTTGCCGCCGGGCCCTCGTTTCCGAGTTTCTCGCGATCAGAACGTGTTGAACTTCCAGTTCACGCCGGCGCGGACGACCACGAACTCGTCGGCAGTCCGCTGGCGATTGCCCGCGACGAACACCGGAGTGACGACCCCGCCGATGGACGTTGCGCCGACGAAGTTGCCGGCCCGGTTACGGTCGAGGCTCACGTAGAGTGCCTCGATCTTGCCTGTCCAATTCGGCGTGAAGGCGTATTCCACGCCACCACCGGCAGTCCAACCCGTGCGGATATCGTTGAGGTTGCTGCCGCAGGCGACGGCGCCGAGAGCCGTCGCACAATTGATGTTCGGCCCGTCGCCGTACGCGAAGCCGCCTGTCCCGAATACGAGCAGGCGATCCCAGGCGTAACCGACACGCCCGCGCACCGTGCCGAACCACTCGATACCGCCCGCGCGGTTGTTGATGGCCGGAGCGAATATCCCTCCGCCAGGAATAATCGGAGGAGGCGCAAAAATCACCGTGCCGGCGCGATTACCGGCCAGGTCTGCGCCCTGGATGTCAGCTTCGAGACCGATGACGAAGCTGCCGATCTGGTAATTGTACCCGATCTGACCGCCGCCAACGATGCCATCCTGGTTGTTGTTGCCGCTGAGCGTTACCGTTCCGGCATAGCCGCCGAGCGGACCCGGCAGGCCGCCCGGAGCGATCGTAACGATGCGGTTTCGGTCGCCATTCACGCCGAACCCGCCGCCGATGTTCACACCGGCGTAGAAGCCCGTCCAAGTGAAGACGGGAACGGCCACGTAGGGCGGTGGAGCGGCGCGGGTCGGCAGGTCAGCAGCGAAGGCCGATGCTGAGATGCAGGTAAGCGCCGTTGCGGTGAGTAGCTTTAAACGCATGGAGCCCTCTCAGTTGCTACGCTTCCATCCTGCACCCAAATCCCGTTTCGATCTGGTGTATATCGGCAACATCAGGCCCTCAAATTATGAACTCACCAATATACGAAAGGGGTACTCCCTTTTTCCATCCTGCCTTCATGACGATTAGCATGACGATCTATTTTCTGTAACCGACTTCTATACGCGCAAGACGCCGCTTCATGCAGCCGGAAGCACCGCGAAGTCAGGAGATATTCGAGACCGTCGGACTGTTCTCCGCAGCGCTCCACCCGCCTGGGCCGTCTCGCCGCCGGGGCATTGGGACCGTTGCCGCCGCAAGTTGAGGTAGGACCATTTACGGCCTGGACGCCGAACCGGATCGATCCTCAAGCTTCCGACGATGCATCCCCAACGGCCCAATCTCAAGGACGTCGCGCGCCTCGCCGCGGTGGACGTCTCGACCGCGTCCCGCGTTCTGAATGGCAGCGCGACGCAGCGTGTCAGCGACGAGACGCGGGCGCGGATCATCAAGGTCGCCGAAGCTCTCGACTATCGGCCCAACTCCCTGGCTCGCGGTCTGCGCACGTCGCGGGTGTTTGCACTCGGGATCGTTGTGCCGCAGCTCGACAATCCGGTGTTCTCCTCCGCCATTCGCGGGGCCGAGCTGGCGGCGAGCGCACTCGGCTACTCGCTCATCATCTCGCACCGCGATCCGGGCAGGGCAGCGGAAGGCGAGTACAAGCGGCTCACGGGCGCGCACCGGGTCGACGGACTTCTGGTCGCGAGCCTCGACGAGGATCGCGGCCTGATCGAAGCGCTCGAGGATACCGGCGTCCCCTTCGTGCTCATGAACCGGCGTATCGGAAGCGCTCCGGCCGTGGCCCTCGACTCGGAGGAAGCCGCCCGGGTCGGGGTCGAGCACCTCCTCAAGCTCGGACATCGCCGCATCGCCCATCTCGCGGGCCGGCTCGAAGGGTTCAACGGCCGGGCACGCCTTGCGGGGTTCCAGGCGGGGCTGAAGGCGTACGGGCTGCCGTTCGATCCGGATCTCGTGGAGGCTGCGGGCTACACGGTCGAGGGCGGCAAAGAGGCCATGGAGGCGCTCCTGGCCCGCCTCCATCCGAGGCCGACGGCCGTGCTCGCCGCAACCGTGGTCTCTGCCGCCGGGGCGCTCGCGGCCCTCCACGAAGCCGGCCTGGGCATCCCATCGGACGTCTCAGTCGTCGCCATTCACGACGCCCCCATTGCCGCAATGATCTATCCGGCACTGACGACCGTCCAGACCCCGACGGAAAGCATGGGCGCCCGGGCTGTCGAACTCCTCGTTCGTCTTATCGGGGGTGAGCATTTGGACGCTCCCCCCCTTCTCGCGCCGAACGGCCTCATTCTGCGCCGATCCACAGCCCCTCCCCCGAGCTGAAGATGCTGCGGGCATAGACCTACCCGCTTGACAGAGCCGGCGAGTGGCCGCAGGGTAGAACAAACGATTGCGCAACAGCGCCGTGGAGGAACGCCGATGACCAGCTACCACGCCTCGCGGCGGGGCCGATCCGCATGAGTGCGGCCGTTTCCGGTACCGGCCCCCATGTTGCCGCCCTCGCCGACGTCGTGGGCGCGGACCACGTTTCGACCGACGGCGAGACCCTGACCCGCTACGCCCGGGATCGACTCCCCTTCGGCATCTTCAAGGCCCGGTCCGGCGGACTTCCCGGCGCGCTGCCGGTGGCGGTCGCGAAGCCGGCCGACGAGCGCGAGGTCGCCGAGCTCCTCGCGCGCTCGCAGCGCGACGGCTTCCGCGTCATTCCCTTCGGCCTTGGATCCGGCGTGCTGGGCGGCACGATCCCGCTCGGCGGAGAGGTCATGCTCGACCTCACCCGCCTCGATCGCCTGGTCGAGATCGACGAGACCAACGGGCTTGCAGTGGTCCAGGCCGGCATGAACGGCGGCGAGTTCGAGCGCGCCCTGAACGCCGCCGGCTGGACCTGCGGCCACCTCCCGCAATCCATCAACATCTCGACCGTCGGTGGCTGGGCGGCGTGCCGCGGCGGCGGCCAGGCGAGTTCCCGCTACGGAAAGATCGAGGATATCGTCGTCGGCCTGAAGGCCGTGCTCCCGGACGGCCGGCAGATCGAGGTGCGCCCGGTCGCGCGCCGTTCCGTCGGGCCCTCGCTCATCGACCTCTTCGTCGGCAGCGAAGGCACGCTCGGAGTGATCACCGAGCTGACGCTGCGCATCTTCCGCAAGCCCGAGGTCGAGCATGGAATCGTGCTCGCCTTTCCGAGCCAGGATGCCGCGCTCGCCGCAGCGCGCCGCATCATGCAGGCCGAGCTCCGGCCACAGGTGGTGCGCATCTACGACGAGACCGAGAGCCGGGAGCGAACGGGCGGCCTCGCAGCCTTCGAGTCGAAGCCGATCCTGGCCATCATGGTCTTCTGCGGCACGGCGCGGACGGCTGCGGCCGAGGAGGCGGAAGCCCTGGCGATCTGCGAGGACGAAGGCGCCAGCCGTGCGGATGACGCTCCGCTTAACCACTGGCGTGAGGTCCGCTACGAATCCTATTCGGGCAAGTGGCAGGCGGCCGGCTATTTCATGGACACGATCGAGGTCTGCGCGCCCTGGTCGAGCCTTGCGAAGCTATACGAGACCTGCCGCTCATCCGCCCTCGGCATCTGCCCCGAGATGCATTTCGGAGCGCATTGGTCTCACGTCTATGCCGAGGGCGCCTGCCAATACATGACGATCCGCCTTCCCCCGATGCCGGATGAGGAGGGTCTCGCGCTTCACGCCCGCCTGTGGGATGCGCTCGAGAGCGCGACCCTCGATTGCGGAGGCACCGTTGCGCACCACCATGGGGCGGGCGTGTTCCGCAACCGCTGGCTCCGCCGCGAGCTCGGTCACGGCATGGACATCCTGCAGGCCATCAAGGACGGGCTGGATCCGGATAATCGCCTGAACCCCGGCAAGCTGGGCCTCCGTCCTGCGCCCGGAGCCGTCGAGGTCGGGCATGGCTGAGGCCGCGGCGCAATCGGGGCTTACCCATGCCGGCGCCTGATCTCCTTCTCGGGATCGATCTCGGGGCGGGCTCGCTGAAGGCGAGCCTGATCACGTTCGACGGCGCGCTTGCCGGCGAGGGAAGCCACGCGGTCTCGACATCGGCCCCGAAGCCGGGCTGGAGCGAGCAGGACCCCTGGGATTGGTGGCGCGCCGCCTGCGCAGCCGTGCCCGCCGCCCTGGCGCGGGCCGGCGGCGATCCCAAGCGCATCGCCGCCATCTCCTTTTCGGCGGGCGCGCATACGCAGGTGCTGGAAGACCGGGCCGGTCAGGTCATCCGCCCTGCCATCCTCTGGAACGATCAGCGCTCCGGCCAGCAGACGAGGGCGCTGCGCGAGCGAGCCGACGACCGCATCCTGGAGATCGGCTACAACCGTGCCAACCCGACCTGGACCCTGCCGCAGATGCTGTGGCTGAAGGAGGTCGAGCCCGAGGCTTTCCGGCGCGTCCATCGCCTCTACGTGGCCAAGGACTGGCTGCGCTCCCGCTTCACGGGAGGGTTCGAGACCGACCTCATCGACGGCGTCGGCACCCTGATGGTGGATGCCCGGACGGGCGACTGGTCCGACGAGCTCTGCGGCCTGATCGATTGGCCCCTGGCTTCGCTGCCCCCGATCGTGCAGCCCAAGAGCCGGGTCGGCTCCGTCACGGCGGAAGCCGCCCGCGCAACGGGGCTCGCCGAAGGCACTCCGGTCATCTGCGGCACGTCGGATACGGCCGTCGAGACCTACGGGGCGGGGATGATGCGACCCGGCATCGGGGTTGCGAAGCTCGCGACCGCGGCCACCGTCAGCGTGCTCTCGCCGCACGCGGTTCCCCACAAGGAGATGATCAACTACCCGCACGTGATCCCGGACCACTGGTACGTGATCACGGCGACAAATTCCTGCGCCTCCGCGCACAAATGGCTGCGCGACACCTTCTTCCGTCGCGACGGCGAGGACGGCTCGGCGATCTTCGACCAGATGGAACGTCTCGCCAGCGCAGTCCCGCCGGGTTCGGAAGGGCTCTTCTTCCACCCCTACCTGAACGGCGAGCGCAGCCCGCATTGGGACCCGCTCCTGCGTGCGGATTTCGTCGGGATCGGCTTCAATCACGGTCCCGGGCATTTTGTGCGGGCGCTCTACGAGGGGATCTCGTATTCGCTGCGCGATTGCCTCGAGGTGCTGCGCGCGAACGGGCTCGGCTTCGCCACGGCGCGGCTCACGGGAGGCGGCGCGAAGAGCGCGCTCTGGCGCCAGACCCTGGCCGATGTCCTCGACGTGACGGTGGAGTTGCCGGCCGTCGCGGATGCAAGCTTCGGGGCGGCGCTCCTTGCCGGCGTCGGCATCGGCGCCTTCTCGGACGAGGCAGCCGCGGAGGCTGCCATCCGGGTTGTCGCGACCCATAGGTCGGATCCTGAGCGCGCCGAGCATTACGCTCGCGGCTTCGTGCTCTATCGCGAGATCCAGGCGGCGCTGGCGCCCCTGAACCACCGCATCCACGCCCACATGGCGGGGGCCTGAGCATGGCCTCCGTCACCCTCGAGCAGGTCACGAAGAGCTTCTCGGGCCTCACCGTCGTCCAGGCGGTCGATCTCGCCATCGCCGAGGGCGAGTTCATGGTCCTCGTCGGGCCGTCCGGATGCGGCAAGTCGACGACGCTCCGCATGATCGCAGGTCTCGAGGAGACGAGCGGCGGCACGATCCGCATCGGCGGGCGCGACGTCACGCGGCTCGAGCCGCGCGAGCGGAATGTCGCCATGGTGTTCCAGAACTACGCGCTCTACCCCCACAAGACCGTCCAGGAGAACCTCGCCTTCGGCCTGAAGATGCGTGGTGTCGACAAGGCGGAAATCGGCCTGCGCGTGCGTCGCGCCGCCGAGATGCTGAAGATCGAGCCGCTTCTCGCCAGAAAGCCGCGCCAGCTCTCCGGCGGCCAGATGCAGCGCGTGGCGCTCGGCCGCGCGCTGGTCCGCGAGCCCGACGTCTTCCTCTTCGACGAGCCGCTCTCCAACCTCGATGCGAAGATGCGCGTCCATATGCGCGACGAGATCGCCCGCCTCCACCGCGAGATCGGGACGTCCATGATCTACGTCACCCACGACCAGGTCGAAGCCATGACGCTGGGCGACCGCATCTGCGTGATGAAGGATGGCGTCGTGCAGCAGGTCGGCCGGCCTCTGGAGGTCTATGACCGGCCGGCGAACCGCTTCGTCGCCGGCTTCATCGGCTCTCCCGAGATGAACTTCATCGATGGCGGCGGCCTCGTGGCTGAAGCCGGCCGGCCCGTCTTCCGCGCCCGTGATCTCACGATCCCGCTCGAGGCTTCGTGTTCGGCGCTCAGGCCGGGGCAGGCCCTGACTCTCGGGATCAGGCCCGAGCATCTCGAACGCGATCCGGCAGGTTTCCCGGCCAGGGTCGTCGCCGTCGAACGCATGGGTGCCGAGAGCGTGCTCCTGCTCGACGCGGGGCAGCCCGTTCGCGCGCTGATCGACAGGGACGACGCCGTGGGTCCGGGAGACGTCATCCGCCTCAGGGCCCCGCCGGCGCGGCTGCACTTGTTTGACCAAGACGGACAGGCGCTCGCCGCCTGAACCAAAACAACACACAGAGGAGGAGACGCAGGTGAGCAAGACAATCCAAGGTCCGTCCCGCCGCACGGTCCTGACGATCGGGGCCGGCGCCGCCGCCACGGCCACGTTCCCGATGCCCGCCGTTCACGCGCAGACGAAGGAGTTGCGCTTCCTCAACGGCGAGCCCGCCGTGGATTCCGTTCGGGCCCTCCGCGTCGCGGCGGCTCAGTACGAGAAGGAAAAGGGGATCAAGGTCACCATCGACACCGTTCCGTCGGGCGATGCCTACACGCGCACGGTCGCGGCGATCAAAGGCGGCCGGCCTTACGACATCTCCACCATCATCTTCGCCGCGCACGTGCTGACGCTCGCCAACGAAGGCCAGCTCACGCCGATCACCGACCTCGTCAACAAGCACAAGTGGGGGAAGCGGATCCTCTTCCCCGTCAATGGCCAGCAATACTGGTACATGTACGACTACAATCTCTGCTGGCTGTTCTATCGCAAGGACCTGTACGAGGCGCAGAAGCTGGAAGTGCCGAAGACCTGGGCGGCGCTCCTCGAGAACTGCCGCAAGACGTCGTCGAACGAGGGCGGCAATCAGCGCTTCGGCATGGCCACGCCCATCGGCAGCAACGATGCCACGAGCTGGATGAGCATCGGCTACATGTGGGCCGAGGGCGTGTCGATCTTCGACGACAACTGGACCCTGACCTTCGCGAGCGACGCCAACAAGAAGCGGACGGCGGCCTATCTCGATTTCTTCGCCGACCTCTACAAGACCATGCCGCCCGGCATGACCCAGGCCGGATTCGGCCAGATCACCGGAGCGTTCTCGTCCGGACAGGCATCACACGCCCCCTATGCCGGGCGGATGATCGAGATCCTCGAGCAGCGCGCGCCCCAGCTGGCCGACAAGTACGGAATGATGCCGTATCCCGACAGCAGCGGGAAAGGCGCAGCCGTCAATCACGGCTATGACGGCTGGGTGGTCGGGAAGACACCCATGTCGGAGGAAGCGGTGCGCTTTCTCGAGTGGTTCTCGGATGCGCATTACATCAACTTCCTCCATTCGGCGCCGCTCCACTTCCAGCCGCCGCGGCTCGACATCTACGAGGATCCGCGGTGGCGGGCGCATCCGCTGATCGAGAAACACGCGGCCGCCGTGAAGACCATGCAGGGCTTCCTCGAAGATCCGAACATCACCATCCGGTCGATCGACACGGAGGGACCGAAGCCGGATCTCCGGCCGGCCAAGATCTTCGAGTCCTTCATCATCCCCGAGATGATCCAGAACAAGGTCCTGAAGAACATGGCATCGGACGCCTGCGTCGAGGAGGCGGTCGCAAAGATGAACCGAGTCATTGCCGGGTAACGATGTTCGAAGTGGCTCTCATGCTGACGAGGCTAGCCGTCGTGCCCGGGCTCCGTCCGGGCACCCGGTCGGCCGGCGAAGGACTTGCTGTTGCGCGTCTTTCGCGGTCGCTTCGGGCGAGCATCGCAGGATGAGGCCGGAACAAGCGCCACGGTCCTTGGCCAGCAACTGATCAATGCGCTCGCGGCACGACTGGGTCATCTGGGCCTTTTTCTGGAGCGGCGTCGCCCTGACGGCATTGTTCGTCGGGGGCCCGGTCCTGAACGCGATCTGGCTTTCGCTTCACCAGGCCTCCTCCTTCATCGCCGAGCCCCGGTTCGTGGGGCTCGGCAACTACATCCGCGTGGTCGGCGAGCCGGAATTCTGGCGGGCCATGGGCAACGGCCTGCTCTATTCAATCGCCGCGATCGCTCTGCAGGTCGTGATCGGCATCGCCTTCGCGATGGTGCTGAACCAGCCGTTCTTCGGCCAGCGCCTGGTCCGCGGCCTCGCAACGCTGCCCTACCTTCTGCCCACGGTCGTCGTGGCGCTCACCTTCCAGTGGCTTGCCGACGGCTCCGTCGGCCTGCTCACGGTTCTCGCCCGCGACCTGGGCTTCGGCACCATCCCGTGGTTCGAGCAGCCCGCGACCGCGCGGGCCTCCGTGATTTTCGCGTCCGTATGGCTCTGGACGCCCTTCGTGACGATCTGCGTCCTGGCGGGACTGCAGACGATCCCGCCGGCGCTCTACGAGGCCGCGAAGGTCGATGGCGCGGGACCGGTCGCGCGCTTCTTCCACGTGACGCTGCCGCAGCTGAAGCCCGTCCTCACGGTCGTGGTGCTGCTGCGGGCCGTGTGGATGTTCAACAAGTTCGATATCATCTGGCTGCTCACCCGCGGCGGGCCTCTGGGGGCGACGGAGCACCTGCCGATCCTCGCCTATAAGCGCGCGTTCTCCCTCTTCGACGTCGGCGGCGGCGCGGCGGTCGCGACAGTGTCCTTCCTGATCCTGATGACGGTGGTGACGATCTACATCCGGCTCTTCCCGCTGGAGGAGAAGCGCTGATGCGCCGCTCGGCCCCACAACGGATCGGGATCGGGCTCGCCGCGCTCGGGATCGCGGCGTGGTCGTTCTTTCCGATCTACTGGATGATCGTCTCGAGCCTGCGAACGCCCCAGGACCTGTTCGCCCGGCCGACCTTCCTGCCGCAGACCGTGACCCTGGAAAGCTACCGGAACCTCCTCGAGGTGACGGATTATCCGCAGCAGTTCCGGAACTCGATCCTCGTGGCGCTGATCGTCGTCGCGATCACGCTGGTCGCGTCGGTGGTGATCGCCTACGCGGTCACGCGCTTCCGCATGCCGTTCAAGATGCTGATCATCGGCTCGATGCTGTACGCCTACATGTTCCCGCCCATGCTTCTGGCGATCCCGCTCTACGGCATCTTCGTCACCCTCGGCATCGCGGACAGCCTGTTCGCGCTCGTGATCGCGCATTGCACGCTGACCCTTCCGCTCGGCGTCTGGCTTCTGTGGGGATTCTTCAAGTCGATGCCGTTCGAGCTGGAGGAGGCGGCCATGGTGGATGGCTGCACCCGTCTCGGCTCCTTCGTCCGGGTCGTGCTGCCGCTGTCGCTTCCGGGCATCGTGACGGTTGCGGTCTTCTCCTTCCTGCTGTCCTGGACGGACTACGCCTATGCGCTCGTGATGATCTCGTCCGACACGCAGAAGACCCTGCCTGTCGGCCTTGCCTCCATGGTGGGCTCGTTCGAGCTGCGCTGGGGCGAGGTGATGGCGGGCGCGACGCTGATCGCGCTTCCCCTGTTCCTCATGTTCACGCTCCTGTCGCGCTACTTCATCCAGGGCCTCGCGGCCGGGGCGACCAAGGGCTAACCGGAGACAACGCCTTGAGCTTACGGATCCTGGGCGCTCCCCGCCGCTACATTCAGGGCCCCGGCGCGCTGTCCGGCCTGCCGGAAATCGTGGCGGCGCTCGGCCGCTCGCCCGTCGTCGTCGCCGATCCCATCGCGCTCGACAGGGAAGGACCGCCCCTTCCGGGCGTCACGGTCCTGCGCTTCGGCGGCGAGATCACGCATCCGGAGATCGACAGGCTGGCGACCGAGGCTCGCGGAGCGGGCGCTGACGTCGTCGTCGCCATGGGCGGCGGCAAGGCGATCGATGCCGGCAAGGGCGTCTCCAAGCGCATCGGATGCCCCATCGTCGTCGTGCCGACGATTGCCTCCAATGACGCCCCGACGAGCCGGCTCATCGTCGTCTATGACGAGAAACACGCCATCGTCGGGGTCGAGATGCTCGCCTCCAATCCGGACGTCGTCCTGGTCGACACGGCCATCATCGCCCGCGCACCGCGGCGCCTGCTCGCGGCGGGGATCGGCGACTGCATGTCGAAGACCTTCGAGGCGCGCGCCTGCGCGGCTGCGGGCGGGATCAACTTCTTCGGCGGCAATCCACCCCTTGCGGCGCTCGCGCTCGCAGATGCGTGCTACGCCACCGTCCGGCGCGATGCCGTCGCGGCGCTCGCCGCCTGCGACCGGAACGAGCCCGACCAGGCGCTGGAAAATGTCGTCGAGGCGGCCGTGCTCCTCTCCGGACTGGGCTTCGAATCCGGTGGCCTGTCCCTGGCTCATTCACTCACGCGGGGCCTGACGGCCCATCCGAAGCTGGCGGGCGCCCTGCATGGAGAACTGGTCGCGTATGGGACCCTCGTCCAGGTGGCGCACGAGGGCCTCGCGGCGGAGGAACGGGCCGGCATTGCGGCCTTTTCGGAAGCCTGCGGCCTGCCGCGCCGGCTCGTGGATCTGGGCCTGCGCGACCCGAGCATGTCCGATTACGCGACGATCGCCGGTCCGACGCTCGCGGCGCCCCATATGAAGCACCTCGGCAAGCCGGCGACGGAGGACAGCATCATCGCGGCGATGCGCCTCGTCGAGGCCGGCGCCTGAGCTCCTGCCGCGGCGATCACATCGGCGGCAGCGGGGCGGCCGCGTCAGCTGGGGGCGAAGAAGGGCCTGAAGTTCTCGAGCCAGGCTCGCAACCAGGTCTCGAGCCCCTGCATGGCGCCGCTCTCGTCGGCACCCCAGCCCCAGGCGTCCTCGGCGAGCGGGCTCGCCCAGACCCACATCCGGTTGCCGCCGTCGTACTCGACATAGCCGACCTCGACCTCGCCGGAATGCGCCCTGAACCGACGCAAGGGCACGCTGGCGATCTCGTCGCGGGTCCAGGTGAGCGGGGTCGTGTCCATGCACCCCATTTAGGCCGCAGGACGCCCGGAGGCCACTTGGGCAACCGGGCCTCCCCTCTGTGAGCTGCGGGCGTCGCGCTAGATCGTGCCGCTGAGGCCCTGGCGCACCTTGTCGAGTTCCTCGGCGTAGCGCCGCAGCGCATGCTGCTCGGTCAGCAGCCCCAGCACCTTCCGGCTGGCGAGATCCTCCACCACAACGAGCGCGTCGCTCTCCGTCCTGTCGAAGACTGCGATCGCCTCCTTGACGTTCATGTTCGGCGTGAGAACGTCGCGACGGAGGTGGAGGAGGTCGCAGACGCGGCCTGCCTTGACGGGCTTCTCCTCCTCGGGCGCATAGGCGTCGGCCACGTTCACGAGCCCGGCATAGCGGCCCTCGCTGTCGAGCGCGACCACGCGGTGCTTCGATCCGATCGGGTACTTGTTGCGGAACTCCGCCAAGGGCATGTCCTCGCGGACCGTCTTGACGTCCTGGCGCATCATGCGTCCGGCCGTGAGCGAGCGGATCCAGCCGATATCGTGGGCGGACCGAATCGTTTCGCCGCGAAGGTGCAGGCGCCAGGTGGAGAAGGAATAGCCGAAGAACTCGCGCACCGTGACGCTCGAGACGGTGGCGGCCGCGAGCACGATCCCGGTGATCAGGAGATCGCCGGAAGTCTCGAGCGCGAGGAAGGTCATCGTCAGCGGGCCGCCCACCACCGCGACCGCAAGCGAGCTCATGCCGACCACCGCCGTCGTGACGGGGTCGATCGCCAGATGCGGCGCGGCCAGCATGATGGCGCTCGCGAAGACGCGGCCGAGCAGCGCCCCGAGGAGGAGCGATGCGAAGAAGAGGCCGCCGCGAAAGCCCGAGCCGAGGGAAACCGCGGAGGCCAGCATCTTGAGGCAGAAGAGGGACGCGAAGGCGAAGAGAGGCGCATCGCTCTCCAGCACCCCATGAAGGGCGCCATGCCCTGAAGACAGCACCTGCGGCGTGATGAAGCCCAGGGCCCCGACGATCGCGCCGCCGAGGAACGGACGGGCCGTCGGCGGGATCCGGGTTTTCTGGAACAGCTGCTCGACCGCGGTCACGCCGCGCATGACGGCGATGCCCGCCAATCCCGACGCGAAGCCGAGCGCCATGAAGATGAGGTAGGCGAAGGCCTCGTTGGGCGGCCGGGCTGCCACCTCGAGCGGCGTCGCCGCGACCCCGATGGCATCCCCGACCAGAAAGGCCGCGAGCGAGGCCGCCATGACGGGCGCGACCGTCGCGACCGAATAGGTGCCGATGATGAGCTCGAAGGCATAGAAGGCGCCCGTGATCGGGGCCCCGAAAGCCGTCGAGATCGCGGCAGCGGCGCCGCACCCGACGAAGACCCGCACCTCCGCGCGGCGGAGCCGCAGGCCGAGACCCAGACGCGAGCCGAGCACCGCGCCGCCCTGGGTATAGGCTGCCTCCAGCCCGACGGATGCCCCGAAGCCGTTCGAGACGAGCGTCTGCCCGACGACCACCCCTGAATCGACGACGGACATGCGTCCGCCATGGAGCGCGTTCGCCTCGATCGGATCGATGGCGGGCCGCGTTCGCCAGCGGACGACCCAGAGCGAGGTCACCCCGAGGATCAGCCCGCCGACCGCAGGCCATACGAGCGACCAGGGCGGCAGCAGGACCGCGCTCGACAACCGCTCGACGCTGCCAATGCCGAACAGAACGTGATGCATGGCCTGCGCGGCCCAGCTCAGGCCCGACACGAAGAGCGCCGTCACCGCCCCGATCAGGGCAGCGATCGTCACGAGCCAGAATTCGCTCGCCCGGACGCGGCTGCGCAATGACGAGAGGGCCCGAGCCGTGAGGCCGGGCGTGAGCGGCGCGCCGGCGCCTCGCTTGAGCTCGAGCGTGGACATCATCGATCCGGTTACATGACCGCTGGGAGCGCGCCCGGTTCCTTCAAGCGCGGTCGAATCCCGAATTGCCGCTCCGGCAGCCCGCATCGGCCGGCCGGTGTTTACTCCGCGCTAACCATGCGGTCGGCAAGACTTGCCGGGTGGGGTCGGTGCGAACGGGCGCGGGATGAGCGAGGGAGTGGCGGCAATCAACGGCGCGCGCAGTGTGGCGCCGGCCGCGGCGTCGCGCTTCGGGGCGGTGCCCATTCCCAGCCTCGGCGACCTGCGGGCGCTGACCCGGCGGCCGGATCTCCTCCTTGCCGTCGGCGTGATGGGCATCCTGGTGGTGCTCGTCTTCCCCATGCCGGCGCTGCTGCTGGACCTGCTGCTCGCGCTCTCGATCATCATGTCCGTCCTCATCCTGATGACGGCCCTGTTCATCGAGAACCCGCTCGAATTCTCCATCTTCCCGACCGTTCTCCTCATCGCGACGATGTTCCGGCTCGCCCTGAACCTCGCCTCGACGCGCCTGATCCTTGCGCATGGGCACGAGGGAGGCGCGGCCGCCGGCCACGTGATCGAAGCCTTCGGCAACTTCGTCATGGGCGGAAGCTTCGTGATCGGCGTGATCGTCTTCGCGATCCTGATCATCGTGAACTTCGTCGTCATCACGAAGGGCTCGGGCCGCATCGCCGAGGTGGCGGCCCGCTTCACCCTCGACGCCATGCCGGGCAAGCAGATGGCCATCGACGCCGACCTCTCGGCCGGGCTCATCGACCAGGACACGGCTCGCGAGCGGCGCAAGAACCTCGAGGACGAATCCGCCTTCTACGGCGCCATGGACGGCGCCTCGAAATTCGTGCGCGGCGACGCCATCGCGGCCCTGCTCATCACCTTCATCAACGTCGTCGGCGGCATCATCATCGGCGTCGCGCAGCAGGGCCTCTCCTTCGGCCAGGCGGCGCAGAGCTACACGCTGCTCACGGCCGGCGACGGTCTCGTCAGCCAGGTGCCGGCCCTGATCGTCTCGATCGCGGCAGGCTTCCTCGTCTCGAAGGCGGGCGTCCGCGGCGCGGCTGCGGGAGCCCTGCACAAGCAGTTCGCGCATTACCCGAAGGCGCTCGGCATGTCGGCGGCCGTGATGGCGGGAATCGGCCTGCTGCCCGGCATCCCGATCCTGCCTTTCGCGACGCTCGCGGCCGCGGCCGGCTGGCTCGCCTACAAGCTCGACGGCCAGAACAAGGCCAAGGCGCTGGCCGACGCCGTCCAGGCCGTTGCCGGCCAGCCGGGCGCACCCGCCGCCGAGGAGCCGATCGCCGAGACGCTGAAGATCGACGACCTGAAGATCGAGATCGGCTACGCGCTCCTGCCGCTCGTGAACGGCACGGAGGGGGGCGACCGGCTCACCGAGCAGATCAAGGCCCTTCGCCGCCAGCTCGCCTCGGAGCTCGGCTTCGTGATGCCGTCCGTGCGGATCCTCGACAACGTCACGCTCGATCCCAACACCTACATCGTGCGGGTGAAGGAGGTCGAAGCCGGCACGGGCCGCGTCTTCCCGAATCTATGGATGGCCATGGACCCGATGGGCGGCCAGGTTCAGCTGCCCGGCCAGCACATGCTGGAGCCGACCTTCGGCCTGCCTGCGACCTGGATCGACGACGTGCTGCGCGAGGAGGCCTCGCTGCGCGGCTACACGGTCGTGGACGCCGCGACCGTGATCTCGACCCATCTGACGGAGGTCATCAAGGGGCACACGGCCGAGCTCCTGTCGCATATCGAGGTGCAGAAGCTGCTCAAGGAGCTGCCGAAGGAGCACGGCGATCTCGTCCGCGAGCTCGTCCCCTCGCAGATCTCGACGACCGGCATCCAGCGTGTCCTTCAGCTCCTGCTGGCGGAGCGCGTCTCGATCCGCGATCTCGGCACGATCCTGGAGGGCGTCGCCGATGTGGTCGGCGTCGTGAAGAACCCGCGCGACATCGCCGAGCATGTCCGGATGCGGCTCGCCCGGCAGATCTGCGCGCAATACACCGCGCCGCAGGGGCACCTGCCCATCGTCACCCTGTCGCCCGCCTGGGAGACGGCCTTCCTCGACTCGATCGTGGGCCAGGGCGAGGAGCGCCACCTCGCCATGCAGCCGTCCAAGCTCGGCGAGTTCGTCACCGCGGTTCGGGAGCGGTTCGAGGACGCGGCCCGGATGGGCGAGATGCCCGTGCTCGTCACCTCTTCCAGCTCCCGCCCCTATGTCCGCTCGATCATCGAGCGGTTCCGGCGGGAGACGCCCGTGCTGGGTCAGGCGGAGATCCACTCGCGCGTCCGGCTCAAGACGGTGGGCAGCGTGTAAGACTATCCACGGCCGCATTCATCATGCCGAGACCGTGAAGCATTTGCAGTATTGACGAAGTCTAGCGAGCGCCCTACCGCCCGTATCGCCGCGCGGTCTTTGGGGAGATCGCATCAAGAACGGCGCCTCAAGCTCAGGACATAGTCATGAAGAAGCTGCTTATCGGGGCCGCCATGGCGGTCGCGCTGGTGTCGTCCGCGTGGGCGAAGAATCTCGCCGTGCCATCCGACGATCCTGCCGTCACTCTCACGATCCCGAACACTTGGACGATGCAGGAGATCGACTTCGGCTATTCGGCCCAGTCGCCCGAAAATGACGTGACATTCTATGTCGAATACGCGGCCGGCAAGCGCGTGAAGGCCATGACGGACCTGAACCAGCAATGGCTGAAGGAGATGAACATCAAGACCTTGGGCAAGCCCGAGGAGCTCGAGCTCGACTTCAACGGCGTGAAGGGCTCCGTGCTGAAGTTCAAGGCGAAGGACGACAACGGCCCGACCAACGTCAATTTCGCCTTCATTCCGGCCGGCAAGGAGCGCGTCATCATGCTGACGCTGTGGGGCTCGGACGAGGAGCAGGCCAAGCACGGCAAGGACATCGATTCCATTCTCGGCAGCATCAAGCCTATCAACTGAGCGGCTCCGCGGCGGGCGGAGGGTTCAGGGGAGGACGGCATGAGTGGAAGGACGCTTTCCGTCCTGCTGGCGGGCGCGACGGGCCTCGTCGGCAGGCACGTGCTGGCCCAGCTCCTGTCCGACGCCCGCTTCGGCTCGGTCGTCGCGCCGACACGCCGCCGGCTCGCCGCTCATCCGAAGCTCGAGAACCCTCTCGTCGACTTCGACCGGCTGGATCGGGAGGCGGCATGGTGGGCGGTCGATGCCGCCATCTGCACGCTCGGCACCACCCGGGCGAAGGCCGGCTCGGCGGACGCGTTCCGCCGCGTCGATCTCGATTATCCGCTCGCCGTCGCGCGCCTGGCGCGCGCGGCCGGCGCGACCCGTTTCGGTCTCAACTCCGCGCTGGGTGCCGACGCCTCGTCCCGCCTGCTCTACCCTCGCACGAAAGGTGAGGTCGAGAAGCTGATCGGAGAGCTCGGCTACCCCTCCCTCACGATCGTCCGCCCCGGCCTCATCGGCGGCGAGCGCGGCGAGTTCCGCGCCATGGAGGCGATCGCCTCGGTGGCGCTCGGGGTTCTCGGCCCCGTGCTGCCGCAGCGATACCGCATCAACCCGGCCGGCCGGATCGCGGCGGCGCTCGTCGAGGGCGTGGCCGAAGGGCTGCCGGGGACCCGCGTGATCTCCTCCGAGATGCTCGTCTGAAGGCGGAAGAGCCTGCCCCTCGAAAGCGGCGGCGGTGGCTCTTCCGCTCACACCGGCGGAAGCCGGTGCCCAGGGGCTGGATCCCGGCTTTCGCCGGGATGAGCGGGGAAGCGCCCACGCGCCGTCCGTCCCCGGTCCGGGGTCGGTCAGAACGGGTGCTGTCAAAGAGCTGATCGTGTGAGGAAGCGGGACGCCGGTTCTCCGGCCTTCGGTGATGGTGGATAGCGGATTTGCCAGGTCCCTCCCGGCGTCCCGCGGCGGTCTTTTCGGCCCCTGGGCACACGCCCGGTCAGCCGCCCGGGCGCCACGGCCTACCGGACCGCGACCCTGGGACCCGCCCTCGCCTCCGCCAACGGTGTCCGGTGTCGACCGCCGTTCCCTCGCCGGAGACGAGTGACGGAGATATAGGAATAAATGCTGGACCTGTCAAGCGCCTCGTCATCGCGAGCGCAGCGAAGCGACCCAGGGGACTGGGCGGAGAGCTGGATTGCTTCGCTGCGCTCGCAATGACGGTGGTGAAGCCCCCGCTCGCACCGGCCAAAGCCGGTGCCCAGGCTCACCTTGGAACTGGATCCCGGCTTGCGCCGGGATGAGCGGGTGGAGTTGGCAGGCGGCGCGCGGCTTGACACAAACCCAGGTCAATGAGAATGAACGTTCATTCTCAATTTGGGCGACCATGCTCCAGGCTAACCAGAACGGGGTCGACCGCCGCACGCGGATCCTCGATGCGGCGGAGACCTGCTTCGTGCGCTCGGGCTTTCACCGGACGACCATGCAGGACGTCGCGGCGGAAGCCGGGATGAGCGCGGGCAATCTCTACCGCTACTTCCCGTCCAAGGATGCGATCGTGGCCGGCCTGTCCGAGCGCGACCGGCGCGAGGTGGCGGAGAGCTTCGCCATCATGGACCAGGCGGGGCGCGACTTCATGGCGGGCTTCGCCGAGCTCGGCCGCCGCCATTTCGAGGACGAGCCGCGCGAGAAGGCGGTGCTCTGCCTCGAGATCTGGTGCGAAGCCACCCGCAACCCGGCCTGCGCGAAGCTCACGGCTGATTTCGCGAACGAGGTCGTCGAGCGTCTCACCACGCTTCTGGATGCGGCGGCGGCGGCGGGGAACATCAGCCCCGCCATGGATACGCGCACCATCGCGACCCTCATCTGCACGCTGGCCGACGGCGTGATGGTCCGTCGCGCCACCCTCCCCGATTACGAGCCGGCGCGCGAGATCCCGGCGATCATGCACCTTATCTGCGCCCTGGTGTCGGGCGCCGTTCCCGCGGTGTGCGCAACCCAGCCCGAAAAGGTCAGGCCATGAAACCGTCCCGCATTGCGGCCGCAGCGCTCGTGATCGGCGGAGGCGTCTGGATCGGATCGGGCGTGCTCGGGCGCGACTCCGCCAAGGAGGCCTCCCTGCAGATGAAGGAGCCGGTCGCGGCACCGCACTTCAAGGTCGCCGTCGTCCCGACCGAGCAGCGCATGCACCAGCGCCGCATCACGCTCTCCGGCCGCACGGAGGCCGACCGGAAGGTCTGGGCCGTGGCCCGCGTCTCCGGCGTGATCCTCGACCTGAAGGTCCGGCGCGGTTCGGTCGTGAAGGCCGGCGACGTGATCGCCACGCTGTCGGACGAGGCGCGGATCGCGCAGGTCCTTGGCGCCAAGGCGCGGCTGGAGCAGCGCAAGTCCGAGGCCGAGGCGCGCCTGCGCCTGATCGAGCTCGGCTCCTACCCGTCCATCAACAAGCCGCAGCTCGAGGCCGAGCTCCGCGCCGCGGAGGCGGGCTTGGCGCAAGCGGAGCTCGAGCAGAAGAAGGGCGAGGTCGTGGCGCCGATCTCCGGCGTCGTCGTGGATGTCCCGGTCGAGGTCGGCCAGGCCGTGCAGGTCATGATGTCCGGCGTGAACGTGGCGGAGATCATCGCGCTCGACCCGATGCTGGCCGTCATCGAGGTGGCCGAGCGCCAGCTTCCGGGCGTCCAGCCCGGCGGCAAGGCCGAGGTCAGGACCGTCACCGGCCAGAAGACGGAGGGAACGATCCGCTTCGTCTCGAAGAAGGCGAGCCCCGGCACGCGCACCTACCGGGTCGATATCGAGCTGAAGAACCCGGGCGGCCTGATCCCGGATGGCGTCACCTCCGAGGTGGATCTGCTGCTCGCCGCCGTGCCGGCCGCCCGCGTGCCGCGCTCCGCCCTGACGTTCTCGTCCGAGGGCAAGCTCGGAATCCGCCATGTCGGCCCGGACGGCAAGGTCGCCTTCGCGCCGGTCTCCGTGGTCGAAGACGGCCCGCAGAGCCTCTGGCTCGGCGGCCTGCCGGACGGCGCCCGCGTGATCGTCGAGGGCCAGGACTTCGTGAAGGAGGGCGAGACGGTCGAGGCCGTCCCCGCCCGCGCGCAGGGGTGATCTCCCCTCCTCCGCTCATGCCGGCGAAAGCCGGCATCCAGGTGCCACGCCGCCGCTGGACCCCGGCTTCCGCCGGGGTGAGCGGGTGGAAACAGCTGCCATGAAGAATCCCGTCGATTACGCGATCAGCCATGCGCGGTTGACGATCTCGGTCCTGCTCTTCCTGCTGGTGGCGGGCCTGTCGGCCTATGTCTCCATCCCGAAGGAGGCCGAACCGGACATCAAGGTCCCGATCGTCTACATCATGGTGTCGCAGCGCGGGATCTCGCCGGAGGATTCCGAGCGGCTGATCCTGCGCCCGCTCGAGACGCAGCTGAAATCCGTCTCCAACATCAAGGAGATGCGCAGCCAGGCCTTCGAGGGCGGCGGCTACGTGCTGGTCGAGTTCGAGGCCGGGTTCGACGCCAACCGCGCCCTGGCCGACGTCCGCGCCAAGACGGACATGGCCAAGAAGGACCTGCCGCGCGACGCCGACGAGCCGATCGTGCAGGAGGTCAACCTCTCGCTCTTCCCGGTGATCGTGGTCGCGCTCGGCGGCGACGTGCCGGAGCGGACGCTGCTGCGCTTCGCCCGCCAGGCCAAGACCGTGCTGGAGGGGCTCCCGGGCGTGCTCTCGGCCGAACTCCGCGGCGCGCGCGACGAGGCGGTGGAGATCATCGCCGAGCCGATGCTCATGAAGAGCTACGGCATCAACCTGACGGACCTCATCAATTCCTTCGCGGCGAGCAACAGCCTCGTCGCGGCCGGGGCGATCGAGGGCCAGTCCGGCCGCTTCGCCGTGAAGGTGCCCTCGCTCATCGAGACCCCCACGGACATCCTCGGCTACCCGATCGCCGCGTCCGGCGCCGCCTCCGTCACGCTGGGCGACGTCGCGGAGGTGCGGCCGACCTTCAAGGACGCGACCTCCGTCACCCGGATCAACGGCAAGACCGCGATCACGATCGAGGTGGTCAAGCGGACCGGCGCCAACCTCATCAACACGGTCGACGGCGTGAAGGCCGCGATGGCCCGCATGAAGGAGAGCTGGCCCGGCACGGTCGAGGTGTCCTTCACGCAGGACAAGTCGAAGACGATCCGCGACATGCTGCACGAGCTGCAGAACAGCGTGATCACGGCCGTGCTCCTGGTCTTCGTGATCATGCTGGTCGTGCTCGGCGGCCGCGCCTCTCTCTTCATCGGCATCGCGATCCCGGCCTCGTTCCTCACCGGCATCCTGGGCCTGCAGATGGCGGGGCTGACGGTGAACATCGTCGTGCTCTTCGCGCTCATCCTCGCGGTCGGCATGCTGGTGGACGACGCGATCATCGTGTCGGAATTCGCCGAACGCCGGATGGCCGAGGGCATGGAGCCGAAGGCGGCCTATTCCCTCGCCGCCAAGCGGATGGCCGGGCCGGTCATCTCGGCGACGCTGACGCGCGTCGCCGCCTTCTCGCCGCTCATGTTCTGGCCGGGCATCGTCGGCGAGTTCATGAAGTACCTGCCGCTCACCTTGATCGCGACGCTGTCCGCTTCGCTCGTGGTGGCGCTCTTCTTCACCCCGACGCTCGGGGCGCTCCTCGGCCGTGCCCCGACGCATCTGCACGACGAGCGCATGGCCGAGCGCGGGCTCTACATGCGCATCGTGCGCGCGGCGATCGCGCGTCCCGGCGGGACGCTGATGCTCGCCGGCGCGATGCTCGTAGGCGTGATGTTCGCCTATGGCAGGTTCGGCAACGGGGTGGAGTTCTTCCCCAATGTCGAGCCGGATTACGGCCTCGTACAGGTCCGTGCGCGCGGTAACATCGCCATCACGGAGAAGGACCGGC
The DNA here is from genome assembly GCF_049446235.1 of Enterovirga sp. CN4-39. Lineage (NCBI taxonomy): Bacteria > Pseudomonadati > Pseudomonadota > Alphaproteobacteria > Hyphomicrobiales > Methylobacteriaceae > Enterovirga > Enterovirga sp. CN4-39. Next base: position 114,414 of record NZ_JBMSEF010000015.1, read on the forward strand.
TCGTCCGGACGGTCGAGGAGCGGCTCCTCGGCATGCCCGAGCTCTCCACGATCTATGCCCGCGCGGGCGAGGGCCAGCGCGGCTCGAACGAGGTGACCGAGGACACGGTCGGGACGATCCAGTTCGAGTTCGTGGACTGGCGCCAGCGCCGTCCTGCCTCGAAGATCATGGACGACATCCGCGAGCGTACCCGCGACATCCCAGGCGTGATGATCGAGGTGACGAAGCCGCGGGCGGGGCCGGCGACCGGCAAGCCGATCACCGTCCAGCTCGGCTCCTACGACCCGACGCACCTCCCGGATGCGGCCCGGAAGACGGCCGAGATCCTGCGCGCCCGGACCGATACGCGCGACGTCGACGACGGCCTCCCGCTGCCGGGCATCGACTGGCGGCTCGAGGTCGACAAGGCGGAAGCCGCCAAATACGGGGCGACCCCCGCCTCCGTCGGAGCGGCCGTGCAGCTCGTGACCAACGGCCTCAAGGTCACGGAGTACCGGCCGATCGAGACGGACAAGTCGGTGGACGTGCTCGTGCGCTTCCCCGAGAACCGCCGCTCGCTCGACCAGCTCGACGAGCTTCGGATCAACACGCCCGCGGGCTCGGTTCCGATCGGGAACTTCGTCGCCCGCAAGCCCGCCCCCAAGGTGGGGCAGATCAATCGCGTGAACTCCATTCGCGTGGTCACCGTCACGTCCAACGTGGCGGAGGGGATCCAGAGCGCGGTCGTGCAGAAGGAGGTCGCCGACGCCCTCCGCCAGGCGGATCTCGGGCCGGGCGTCACCTTCAGGATGAAGGGCGAGGACGAGGAGCGCGAGAAGGCCGGAGCCTTCCTGGTCAAGGCGTTCGGGGCGGCCCTGTTCCTGATCTTCGCGATCCTGCTCGCGCAGTTCAACAAGTTCTCGTCCGTCGCCATCACGCTCTCGGCCGTGGTCCTCTCCACCATCGGCGTGCTCATCGGCTTCATGGTGATGGGCCAGGCCTTCGGCGTGGTGATGGGCGGCATCGGCGTGATCGCGAATGCCGGCGTCATCGTGAACAACAACATCGTGCTGATCGACACCTACGACCGGCTGCGCGAGGAGGGCTGGAAGGCGCGCGACGCAATCCTCGAGACCTGCCGCGAGCGTGCGCGGCCGGTGGTGCTGACGGCCGTGACGGCGGTGCTCGGCGTGCTGGCGGTCGCCTTCGGCATCAACATCGACTTCGTCCACCGCGACATCGCCATGGGCGCGCCGTCGACGCAGTGGTGGATCAACCTGTCGACGGCCATCGTCTTCGGCCTCGGCTTCGCGACGATCCTGACGCTGGTCGTGACCCCCGCGATGCTGATGGGGCTCGCCAACATCTCCGAATGGCGCGCTGCCCGGCGCGCCCGCCGGGCGGACAGGAAGGCGGGCCGCATGGAGCCGAAGGGCGGCGCCGATCACCTGCCGGCCCCGGCCGAGTGATCGGCGGCCGGGCGCGGCAGCCCCCGGCGGGCGCGGCTACCTGCGCCCGACCGCCATCGAATACGGCCCCTGGAGGTGCTGGACGGAGACGTCGCGGAAGCCCGCCTCCTCCATCCAGGAGCGGCAATCGGCGCCCGTGTAGTCGAAGCCGCCGGGCGTCTCGATCAGCATGTTGAGACTCATCAGGAGGCCGAAGGCGTTCTCGCGCCGATCGTCGTCGATCATCGCGTCGTAGACGACGAGTGCGCCGCCGCTCGGCAGGGCATCGTAGGCCTTGGCGACGAGCATCCGCTTCTCGTCGAGGTCCCAGTCGTGGAGGATGTTTCCCATGACGATCACGTCGGCCCGGGGCAGCGGATCCTTGAAGAAGTCGCCGGACTGGAAGCGGAGGCGCTCGCCGAGCCCGTGCCGGGCGGCATAGCGCTCGAAGACGGGCGCGACAGGCGGCAGGTCGAAACCGATGCCTGACAGATGCGGATGGGCACGGGCGATCTCGGCCGTGAGCCCGCCCTGGGCGCAGCCGATATCCGCAAAGCTCCGGCAGTCGCGCCAGGGGAAGGCTGTCGCCATCGCACGGGCGGTCGGCAGGCTGAGCCCGGTCATGGCCCCGAGGAAGAGCTCGAGCTGCTCCGGATCGGCGTAAAGCGCCTCGAACAGCCCCGGCTCGTCGTTCCGACACTCGCTCTGGGGCCCTCCGGTCCGAAGCGCGTCCGTCAGCCGGGCCCAAGAGGGGTAGAGGCGGACATTCGCCATCTCGAGCAGGCCGCCGACATAGGACGGCTTGGCGCGGTCGAGATACCGGTCGGTTTCCACCGTGTTCGCGTAGCGCCCGTCCGGCAGGCGATCGAGCATTCCGAGCGCGACGAGCGCATCCAGGAAATCGCGTGCACCGCGCTCGTGCAACCCGGCTCGCTCGCGCATGTCTGCGAGTGTCATCGGCCCGTTTGCCGCCAGCTGCGTGAAGATCCCGAGCTCAACGGCACTGAGCAGTGTCTTCGATCCCCAGAATGCTATGCCGAGCTGCAGGATTTTCTCGGAAGAGGCGACCGTAACCTTCGTCATGTGCAACCCTGATCGTGGACGAGCAGGGTCTACGGGCGGGCCATTTCGGCGTGATTGCCGGGTCGTTCCAGATGACACATGGCACCGGCGGCCTGGGTGGACTTTCACGCCTGCGCGCCTAAGAGTGCTCGCCGATGCCCCGCTTCGACACCAAGCGCGAAACGATCGCCGGCTATGCCGCGCTCGCTCCCGTCATTCCGGTCGTGACGGTGGACGACGCCGATCAGGCGGTCGCGCTGGCCCGGGCGCTGGTCGCGGCCGGCCTTCCGGTCGTCGAGATCACGCTGCGCACGAGTTCCGCTCTGCGCTGCATCGAGGCTGTCGCGCGCGACGTGCCGGACGCCATCGTGGCGGCCGGCACCGTGATCCGGCCGAAGCAGATCGAGCAGGCGACCGACGCCGGCGCAAAGCTCCTGGTCACGCCCGGAACCTCGCCCAAGATGGCGGAGGCCCTGGCCGAGGCGAGCCTGCCGGCCATGCCGGCCTGCGCCACGGTGTCGGAAGCGCTGTTCCTGCTGGAACTCGGCTTCGACCTCCTGAAGTTCTTTCCCGCGGGCGCCTCGGGCAGCACCGCCTGGCTGAAATCCGTCTCGGCCCCGATCCCGGAGGTCCGGTTCTGCCCGACCGGCGGCCTCGACCTGAAGAGCGCGCCCGACTACCTCGCCTGCCCCAACGTCGCCTGCGTGGGCGGCTCGTGGATGGTGCCGAAGGATGCCGTCAGCGCGGGCGATTGGGGCCGCGTCGAAACCCTCGCGCGCGAGGCGGCGCAGCTCGGGCGCTGAGGTCGGCGGGACGCGCCCGCCCCGTCAGACGAACTGCACCCCGAGCGTATCCTCGCTGCGCCAGACGAGCCGTGCCCGGCGCCGCAGCTTCCGGGCCGGGACCAAAACCTCGAACTCGCTCGGCAGCATGCGATCCCGCGGCACCTCGAGCTTCGCGCCGCTCGCCGACACGTTGATCGTGTGGCAGGGCAGCGACTTGTTCTTCGACAGCACGATGGTGGCCGGAAGGCGCACGGGCACGCGCTCCGCGCGCCTGCGCTCCATGAGCGAAAGTGGCTTTGGCTTGGATCGAAACAATCCGAACATGCGGCCTCGACGAAACCCGGGGCGGATAGTCTCCGCTTCCCGCTAAGGTGGCGCAAAATCGATCGCTGCAATCCGATCGATCTGCGTTGGATCCGCTTTGCGAGATAGTTCTGCAAACCTCGCTTAACCAGTTCGAGGCACTCTTCGCGCGTGCCCGAACCTCGCAGCAAAGCCCCAGCCCCACGCCGTGCCCCCGCCCCGGTACCGTGGTCCCGGAAGGTTCAGGCCTGGCTGGCGCCCGTCCGGCCCGACCTGTCCAAGCGAGGCGTCGCCAGGATGACGAGCAGGGTCGCCATGGCGGGCCTGTTCGTGACCATCCTGACGGCCCTGGCGGATTGGAGCGCGCGCGGGTTCCTGGATCGCGGCGGACTCGACCGGCTCGTGTCGATGAAGCCGCCGCTGCAGCCGGAAACCCGCACGGCCTTGAAGCCGGACCGGTCCCTCGACCGCGGGCGCCTCAAGGCGATCCTGGCTGCCGACAAGCCGCGCTGACGCCCCGCATCCCATCGCGGGCGCCCGGGAAGGCGCCCCCCCTCAGGCGTGAAGCGGCAGCGGAACGACGTTGCTGGCGAGCCCGGAACCGGCCCCGGTGCCACGCGCGGCGGCAATCGCGGCTACCAGCTCGCTCTGCCGGAACGGCTTGGCGAGCCGCGGCACCAGAACGGGGCCGGCCGTATATTCGATCTCGGCATAGCCGCTCGCGAGGATCACCGGGAGCGTGGGGTGGCTCTCCTGGATGTGCTGCACGAGCTCCAGCCCCGTCATGCCGGGCATGGCGTGATCCGTGATCACGACGTCGATCGCCTGGCCGAGCCCTCGTAGCGCTTCGAGCGCCTGTGCGCCCGAATTCGCCTCCACGACCCGGTGCCCGAGATCCTCCAGCATGGCGGCCGTCCCGGCCGCCACCAGCATGTCGTCGTCGACGACCAGCACGGTCAGCTCGGGATGGGCCGGGACGGAATCCTGCTCGGGCGTCGAGGGAGCCTGGCCGACCGCTTTCGCTTCGGCGAATTCCGCCTGCGGCAGCCAGAGCGCGATCGTGGTTCCCTGGCCCGGCTGGCTCGTCACCGTCATGGCGCCGCCCGACTGCACCGCGAGCCCCTGGACCATCGACAGGCCGAGGCCGGTTCCCTTTCCGGGTCCCTTGGTGGTGAAGAAGGGCTCCGTCGCGCGGGCAAGCGTCGCCTCGTCCATGCCGAGCCCGGTATCCCCGACCTCCAGGCGCACATAGAGACCTGGAGGGAGCTCCCGGGGCGCCTCCGCGTCACCCTGCGAAACGCTGTGCTCGCGTCCGGAGATCGACAGCGAGCCGCCGAGCGGCATCGCGTCCCGAGCATTCACGGCCAGGTTCAGGATCGCCAGCTCGAGCTGGTTCGAATCCACGCTGACGGCAGGCAGGTCCTGCGGAAGATGCTTGTTCAGCATCACGGCGGGACCGAGTGCGCGCGACAGCAGATCCTCCATGCCGGAGATGAGCTTCGAGACGTCGACGGTCTCCGGCTTCAGCTCCTGCCTGCGCGCGAAGGCGAGCAGCCGCTGGGTCAGGGCCGCGCCGCGCTCGGCACCCTGGACGGCGTTGTCGAGCAGGCGCCGCGAGCGCGCATCATCGACCGGAATGCGCTTCTTCAGGAGCTCCAGGCTCCCGAGCACGGCCATGAGCAGGTTGTTGAAGTCGTGCGCGACGCCGCCCGTGAGCTGGCCGATCGTGTCGATCTTCTGCGCCTCGAAGAGCTGGGCCAGCGCCACTTCGCGCTCGCGCGTGCGCTCCTCGATGCGGTGCTCGAGTTCCTCGTTGAGTTGCTGCAGGGCGTCTTCCGCCCGTTTTCGCTCCGTGATGTCGATGGTGACGCCGCTGACGCGGACGACATCGGCCAGGCGCCCGCTCCAGCCGCCCGCGTCGCCCCCTCCCGTCACCGCGCCTGCGCAGATGCACCAGCGGACGTCCCCGTCCGGGCGCAGGACCCGGACTTCCGTCTGGAAGGTGCCGGAGCTGGGCAAGCCCGCGACGATCAGCGCCTCGACGCGGCTCAGGTCGTCCGGCTGGATGAAAGGCCGCACGGCCTCGAAGGTCGGCCTGAATTTCGCGGGATCGAGCCCGAAGATCCGAAACTGGCCGGCGTCCCAGGCGACCTCGCCGGTGCGCGGGTCCCAATCCCACGAGCCCATCTGGCCCGCGGCAAGCGCGAGCGTTCGGCGCTGCTCGCTCTCCTGCAACCGGGCGGCGGACGCTTCCAGGGCGGCCGTGCGTTCGGCAACCCGCTGTTCCAGCTCCGCATTCAGGCGCTCGAGCTGGCGCGTCTTCCGGTACAGCTCGGCGAAGATCCGCACCTTCGCCCGCAGGACCTCCGGCACGACCGGCACCGGCACGTAGTCGACCGCGCCCGCCTCGTAGCCGCGGAGGCTGTCGAATTCGGTGATCTGGATCGCCGAGACGAAGATGATCGCGGTCTTCTGGAAGCGCGGGTGCTCGCGGATCATGGTGGCGAGCTCGAAGCCGTCGAGCTCGGGCATCGAGACGTCCAGGAGGATGACGCCGACTTCCGTCTTCAGCAGGTGCTCCAGCGCCTCGCGGGCCGAATTTGCCCGGAGCAAATTCTCCCCGAGCTCGCTGAGGATCACCTCATAGCTCAGCAGCTTCGCCGGCTGGTCGTCGACGAGCAGGATGTTGACCCGGTCCGGGTCCTGGACGAGCACGATCTCTGTCTCCAGGGCCTTAGCGGTGGAGCCACATGCGCAACGCCGACAGCAGCTGTTCGGTGTTCACGGGCTTGGCGAGGTAATCGGAGGCTCCTGCCTCGAGGCACTTTTCTCGGTCGCCCTTCATGGCCTTTGCTGTGAGTGCGATCATGGGCAGGCGACGGAAGGACGGGTTCGCCCGGATCGCCTGCATCGTCTCGTAGCCATCCATTCCCGGCATCATGATGTCCATGAGCACGATCGCGACATCCGGCTCCGACTCGATGATGGAGATCGCCTCGCTCCCGGTCGTCGCCGTGAGCACCTTCATGCCCCGGCGCTCGAGAACGCTGGACAGAGCGAAGATGTTGCGCGCGTCGTCGTCGACGAGCAGCACCGTCCGGCCGACCAGATCCTCGTCCGAGGAATGGAGGCGTTCGATCATGCGCTGCTTCTCGACAGGCAGGTCCGACACCACCCGGTGCAGGAACAGCGCCGTCTCGTCCAGGAGCCGTTCGGGGGACTCGACGCCCTTCACCACCACGCTGCTCGCCAGCATGTGAAGCCGGGCATCCTCCTCCGCCGAGAGCTCCCGGCCCGTGAAGACCACCACGGGCACGTCGGCCAGCGTCGCGTCGTCCCGGATGCGCTCGAGCACCTCGAAGCCCGACATGTCGGGCAGCTTCAGGTCGAGCACGACGCAATCGGTGGGCTCGGTCCGCAGCGCCTCCAGCGCCTCCTCCCCGGTCTCCGCCGTCCTGATGTCGATATCCCCGTGCCCCAGGAGCTCGGTGACGCTCAGCCGCTCGGCCGCATTGTCCTCCACGACGAGGAGCCGGCGCCGGCGCGGCTGCGCGAAGGTCGTGATGCGCGTGAGCGCGCTCATGAGCCCTTCCGCCGTGGTGGGCTTCGACATGAAGGAGAAGGCACCCCGGGCGAGCCCGTGCTGCCGGTCCTCGTCGATGGTCACGATCTGCACCGGAATGTGGCGCGTCGCCGGGTCCTGCTTGAGCTGGCTGAGGACGGTCCAGCCCATCATGTCGGGAAGGAACACGTCGAGCGAGACCGCCGTCGGCTTGAATTCGCGCGCGAGCGCCAGGGCGTCGGCGCCGCGGCGGGCGACGAGCACCTTCAGGCCGTTGTCGCGGGCGAGATCGATCATCACCCGGGCGTAATGGGCGTCGTCCTCCACGATCAGCAGGACGTTGTCGCCTGGGACGATCCGGTTGCGGTCGTCCGGGACTTCCTGGTCCACGCTCGTCGCGGCATCCGACAGCTTGGCGCCGGCGGCCTTCGCGAGCGCCGCCACGGCCCAGGGCGCCGAGGAGGTCGGGGGCGAGGGCCGCTCCTGGACGTCCGCGCGGCGTCCGTCATGTGGGCGGGCCGGCCGCGCCTGCTGCACCGGCGTGCCCACATAGGTGAGCGGCAGGTAGAGCGTGAAGGTGCTGCCCTTGCCGGGAACGCTGCGGAGCTGGATCTCGCCGCCGAGCAGGCCGGCGAGTTCGCGGCTGATGGCCAGCCCCAGGCCCGTGCCGCCGTATTTCCGGCTCGTTCCGGCATCGGCCTGCTGGAAGGCCTCGAAGATGATCTTCTGCTTCTCCGGCGGAATGCCGATGCCGGTATCCGAAACCTCGAACGCGACGACCGAGGGCGCGTGCTTCAGGATGGGATGGTCCGGGCTCCACCCGCTCGCGACCGGCGAGACGCTGAGGGTCACGCCCCCATCCGCCGTGAACTTGAAGGCGTTGGACAGGAGGTTCTTCAGGATCTGCTGCAGGCGCTTGGCGTCCGTGATCAGGCTCCGCTCCAGGTTCGGGGCAGTCCTGACGTCGAAGGAGAGGTGCCGGCTTTCCGCCTCGTGCCGGAACGGCCGCGCCATGACCTCCAGGAGGTTCGAGAAGTAGATCTCCTCCGCCTCGACCGAGACCGTCCCCGACTCGATCTTCGACAGGTCGAGGATGTCCGTGATGAGGTTGAGCAGGTCGGTCCCGGCGCCGTGGATCGTGCGCGCGAACTCGACCTGCCGGCCCGAGAGGTTGCCGTCGGGATTGTCGCTGAGCTGCTGGCCGAGGATGAGGATCGAGTTCAGCGGCGTGCGCAGCTCGTGGCTCATATTGGCCAGGAACTCGGACTTGTACTTGGAGGTGAGCGCGAGCTCGGCGGCCTGCTCTTCCAATGCGCGGCGGGCCTGCTCGATCTCCTGGTTCTTCGCCTCGACCTCGTTGTTGCGGTCGGCGAGCTGCTGCGCCTTCTGCTCGAGCTGCTCGTTGGTCTGCTGCAGCTCGCGCTGCTGCGTCTGGAGCTCGGCCGCGAGCTGCTGCGACTGGGTCAGCAGGCCCTCCGTCTGCATCGTCGCCTCGATCGAGTTGAGCACGATGCCGATCGACGTGGTCAGCTGCTCCAGGAAGGACATCTGGAGGTCCGTGAAGGTGCCGAGCGAGGCGAGCTCGATCACGGCCTTCACCTGCCCCTCGAAGAGCACCGGCAGGACGATCGCGTTCCTCGGCACGGCCTTGAACAGGCCCGAGCCGATGGGCATCACGTTCGGGGGGATCTCCGTGATGAGCATGCGGCGGGCGTCGCGAGCGCATTGGCCGATCAGCCCCTCGCCCATGGCGAGGCGCTCGGGATGGCCGCCCAGCCCGTCATCCGCATAGGCCGAGAGCAGCCGGAGCCCGGTCGGGGCCCCTTCGCCGGTATCGACCTGGTAGATCACCCCATGCTGCGCCTCGACGAGCGGGGCCAGCTCCGACAGCAGCATCCGGCCGACCGTCGCGAGATCGCGCTGCCCCTGCAGCATGTTGGTGAACCGGGCGAGATTGGTCTTCAGCCAATCCTGCTCCGTGTTCTGCTCCGTCGTGAGACGGAGATTGCCGATCATCGTGTTGATGTTGTCCTTGAGCTCGGCGACCTCGCCCCGCGCCGCGACCTGGATGGAGCGCGTGAGGTCGCCCTTCGTCACCGCGGTCGCGACCTCGGCGATGGCGCGCACCTGTGTCGTCAGGTTCGCGGCGAGCAGGTTCACGTTGTCGGTCAGGTCCTTCCAGGTGCCGGCCGCACCCGGCACGATCGCCTGGCCGCCGAGACGGCCCTCGACGCCGACCTCGCGGGCGACGGTCGTCACCTGGTCGGCGAAGGTCGCGAGCGTGTCCGTCATGTTGTTGATGGTCTCGGCCAAAGCCGCGACCTCGCCCTTCGAGGCGACCGTGAGGTTCTGCTTCAGGTCGCCGTCCGCGACCGCGGTCACGACCTTCACGATGCCGCGCACCTGCTCGGTGAGGTTCGCCGCCATGACGTTCACGGTGTCGGTCAGGTCCTTCCAGGTGCCGGCGACGCCGGGCACCTGAGCCTGGCCGCCGAGCTTGCCCTCCGTGCCGACCTCCTTGGCGACGCGGGTCACCTCGGACGCGAAGGAGTTCAGCTGGTCCACCATCGTGTTGATGGTGTTCTTCAGCTCCAGCACCTCGCCCCGCACCTCGACGGTGATCTTGCGCGAAAGGTCGCCGCGCGCGACCGCCGTGGTCACCTCCGCGATGTTGCGGACCTGCGTGGTGAGGTTCGCGGCGAGCAGGTTCACGTTGTCCGTGAGGTCCTTCCAGGTACCGGCCACGCCCGGCACCACGGCCTGGCCGCCGAGGCGCCCTTCCGTGCCGACCTCGCGCGCCACGCGCGTCACCTCGCCCGCAAAGGAGCGAAGCTGGTCCACCATCGTGTTCAGCGTCTCCTTCAGGAGGAGGATCTCGCCGCGCACGTCCACGGTGATCTTCCGCGAGAGGTCGCCGCCCGCGATCGCGGTCGCGACCTCCGCGATATTGCGGACCTGGCCGGTGAGGTTGCCGGCCATCGAGTTCACGTTGTCGGTGAGGTCCTTCCAGGTACCCGCGACGCCGGGCACCTCCGCCTGGCCGCCGAGCTTGCCCTCGGTGCCGACCTCGCGGGCGACGCGCGTCACCTCGCCCGCGAAGGCGTTGAGCTGGTCCACCATCGTGTTGATGGTGTTCTTCAGCTCCAGGATCTCGCCCTTCACGTCCACGGTGATCTTGCGGCTGAGGTCGCCCCTCGCGACCGCCGTCGTCACCTCCGCGATGTTCCGCACCTGCCCCGTGAGGTTCGAGGCCATCGAGTTGACGTTCTCGGTCAGGTCCTTCCAGGTTCCCGCGACGCCGGGCACCTGCGCCTGGCCGCCGAGCTTGCCTTCCGTGCCGACCTCGCGCGCGACGCGCGTCACCTCCGAGGCGAACCGGTTGAGCTGGTCCACCATGGTGTTGAGCGTCTCCTTCAACTGAAGGATCTCGCCCCGCACGTCGACGGTGATCTTGCGCGAGAGGTCGCCGTTCGCGATCGCGGTCGCGACCTCCGCGATGTTGCGGACCTGCGCGGTCAGGTTGCCGGCCATCGAGTTGACCGAGTCCGTCAGGTCCTTCCAGGTGCCGGCGACGCCCGGCACCTGCGCCTGGCCGCCGAGCCGTCCTTCCGTGCCGACCTCGCGCGCCACGCGCGTCACCTCGCCCGCGAAGGAGCGAAGCTGGTCCACCATCGTGTTCAGGGTGTCCTTCAGGAGAAGGATCTCGCCCCGCACGTCGACCGTGATCTTCTTCGACAGGTCGCCCGACGCGACCGCGGTCGCGACCTCGGCGATGTTGCGGACCTGGGCGGTCAGGTTGCCGGCCATCGAATTGACCGAGTCCGTCAGGTCCTTCCAGGTGCCGGCGACGCCCTTGAGCTGCGCCTGCCCGCCGAGCTTGCCTTCCGTCCCGACCTCGCGCGCGACGCGCGTCACCTCCCCGGCGAAGGCGTTCAGCTGGTCGACCATCGTGTTGATGGTCTCCTTCAGCTCCAGGATCTCGCCCGAGACGTTGACGGTGATCTTTTTCGACAGGTCGCCGTTGGCGATGGCGGTCGAGACCTCCGCGATGTTGCGCACCTGGGCGGTCAGGTTGCCGGCCATCGAGTTGACCGAGTCGGTGAGGTCCTTCCAGGTGCCGCCGACGCCGAGCACGTTGGCCTGTCCGCCGAGGCGCCCTTCGGTACCGACCTCGCGCGCCACGCGCGTCACCTCCCCGGCGAAGGCGTTCAGCTGGTCGACCATCGTGTTGATGGTCTCCTTCAGCTCCAGGATCTCGCCCGAGACGTTGACGGTGATCTTCTTCGACAGGTCGCCATTCGCCACCGCCGTCGTGACCTCGGCGATGTTGCGCACCTGACCCGTCAGGTTGGACGCCATCGAGTTGACGTTGTCGGTCAGGTCCTTCCAGGTACCGGCGACACCCGGCACCTGCGCCTGGCCGCCGAGCTTTCCTTCCGTGCCGACCTCGCGCGCGACGCGCGTCACCTCGGACGCGAAGGCGTTCAGCTGGTCGACCATCGTGTTGATGGTCTCCTTCAGCTCCAGGATCTCGCCCGACACGTCCACGGTGATCTTGCGCGAGAGGTCCCCGCGCGCCACCGCCGTCGTCACCTGGGCGATGTTGCGGACCTGCGCGGTGAGGTTGCCGCACATCGCGTTCACGGAATCGGTCAGGTCCTTCCAGGTGCCGGCGACGCCGGGCACGATCGCCTGGCCGCCGAGCTTGCCCTCCGTGCCCACCTCGCGCGCCACGCGCGTCACCTCCGACGCGAAGGAGCGCAGCTGGTCCACCATCGTGTTGATGGCTTCCTTGAGCTGGAGGATCTCGCCCCGCACGTCGACGGTGATCTTCTTGGACAGGTCGCCGTTCGCGACCGCGATGGTGACGTCGGCGATGTTGCGCACCTGGGCGGTCAGGTTCGACGCCATCGAGTTGACGCTTTCCGTCAGGTCCTTCCAGACGCCCGTCACCTCGGAGACCTGCGCCTGGCCGCCGAGCTTGCCGTCCGTGCCGACTTCACGGGCGACGCGCGTCACCTCGGACGTGAAGACGGAAAGCTGCTTGATCATCGCGTTGACGATCGTGGCCGAGCGCAGGAACTCGCCCTTGAGGGGGCGCCCGTCGACATCGAGCGGAACGGTCTGGAGAAGGTCTCCCTTTGCGACCGCCGTGATCGTCCGCGTCACCGCCGTCGTCGGCCACAGGAGGTCGTCGATCAGCGTGTTGACCGATTCCTCCATGTCGCCCCAGGCGCCGTGCGCCGTGCCGAACCGGACCCGGTTGCGGGTCTTGCCGTCGCGCCCGACGACCTGGCCGACCTGCTCCAGCTCCTTCGCCATCCGCTCGTTCGCGGCGACGATGTCGTTAAAGGCGTCCGCGATCTTGCCGGCGATGCCCGTGTGGTGCGTGGGCAGCCGGACGGAGAAATCCCCCAGCCGCATCGCCTGCAGGGCCTCGAGCAGCTCGATCGTGTGGCTGTCCGCTTCCTGGCCGTTGCCATGCGGGCCGGAAGCCGGCGCGCCGCCGTTCCGGCTCGCCCCCCGGGGCACGGCCGGATTTGCAGCAGTCTCGGTCGCGCCGTCGCCGGCGAGCTCGGAGGGCTGGTCCATGTTCCCGCTCCCGCCCGGCCAGATCAAAGCCGGTTCGATCCATCTTTATAGCTAAGCCACTCGGGCGGGGCACGGCCAAACTGCGGCCGCAAGCCCCGGGTCACCGAGAGGAGGCGCGGCGCGTGTTCTTGCGGAGGATCGCGGCGATGATCAGGAGGAAGGCGAACAGACGGATCAGGTAGAACCAGGTCTGCTCCTCCTTCGGCAGCCCGGACCATGCGATCAGGACCTGCTCCAGCGAGAGCAGCGCAAAGGCCGCCGCGAAGACGGCGAAGAGCTCGTCCCGCGTCTGGGACCAGAATTTCAGGAAGAAGACGGCGGCGATGAGGTACCCCATCGCGACGGCGCCGAAGCTGAAGTCGAGCACGGTCAGCGCTCCTCCGCTTCCCAGATGAACCCGAACAGCAGCACGCTAATCCCGGCGATGGAGGTCAGTCGACGGTAGACGAGGAAGTCGATGCTTTCGATCACGAGCAAGTCGATCACCACCAGGAGGTTGTTGAGGGCGAGCAGGACGAAGCAGCCCGCGCTCCAGAGCAGCAGCTTTCCCCCGGTCTGGAGATAGCTGCGCACGAGCAGCGCCGCGCAGCCGGCGCTCGCCAGGAGGCAGAGCAGGTAGATTGCAGCCTTTGCGCCGGACATGCGTCAGTCCTTCCTCAGCCTGAATGCGTCGGCAAAGGAGCGGAGCCGGTCCGCCCGGCCGAAGAGAGCCTGAGTCACGATTGTCGGGCGCTCGCGATATAGGATTTCCAGGTCGCTCGTCAGGCGGTCGAAGGCCGGCGACGCGGGAGCATATCGCCACGCTCCGCTCTCGTCGGCCATCGCCAACCCGGCAGTCTGCAGCGTAACCAAACCGTCCTTCACGACGGATGAACTTGCCCGCAACTCGCGCACGAGTTCCTCCTGGCTCCAGCTCCGGGACGCGGATCTCCGAAGGTGAAGCAGAAGCTCGACATTCCAAACCGATCTGATCGAGTATCGGACAAACTCGAGAAGCTCGTTCTCGATCACGCCCTCCTGGCCGTCGACGCTGCCACGCGGGGCTAGAACAATCACGCCGCCGCCGCAATCTCCCCGGGTGTACGGATTGCGGGCCTAGGCGGCTCGCAGTTGTGGATCCGCCGTCCCGGTGAGCGCGGGAGCCGTGATAACGCGGTTCCGGCCATCCCGCTTCGCGGCATAAAGCGCCTGGTCCGCGACTTCGACGAGGTCGGCGGGGCCGGGCTCCGCGCCCGCCCTGTCCCCAGGCCGGCGGGCCGGCGCCTGGAACGTCGCCACGCCCACGCTCGCCGTGATCACGCCGTAGGGTGCGTTGCTGGAATGCGCCTGGCCGAGATCCTGCACCGCCCGGCGGGCGTGCTCGGCGATGCGGTAGGCCGCGACCGCATCGGTTCCGGGAAGCAGCAGGGCAATTTCCTCGCCGCCGTAGCGGGCGACGAGATCGCCGGGGCGGGTCGCCACGTTGCGGATCGCGCCGGCCACGAACCGGAGGCATTCGTCGCCGGCCCGGTGACCATAGGCGTCGTTGAAGAGCTTGTACCGGTCGACGTCCAGGAGCACGAGCGACAGGGGGGCGCCCATGCGCAGCGCCCTGTGCCACTCGGCGGACAGCGCCTCGTCGAAGCTGCGCCTGTTCGCGAGCCCGGTGAGGCCATCGGTCCGGGCCAATTCCAGGAGCTTGGCCTCGAGGCGCTTGCGGTCGGTCACGTCGCGCGAACTGGTGACCGCACCGTTGCACCGGCCGGTGGTCGGGTCGGTCAGGACGCGCACGGTCGTCTCGAGCCAGATTTCGCCCCCGTTCCGATGGGCGGCGCGATAGCAGAGCACCGCCTCGCCGCCGCTCTCCCGCAGCCGCAGCATCTCGTCTTCCACCGTCGGCCGGTCTTCGGCGTGTATGCGATCGAGGGAATGGCGTCCGATCAGGTTCCGCGGCTCCAATCCGAGCAGCCTTCGCGAGGCCGGCGACACGTAGGTCTGGTAACCTCCATCGTCGACGCGGCAGAGCATGTCGCTCGAATTCTCGGCCACGAGACGGAAGCGGGCTTCCGCCTCCCGCAGCGCGAGGTCCGCCCTGTGGCGACGGGCGACCTGATGACCGAGGAGGCCGGCGGCCGCGAGGATGAGCAGGATCACGGGGATGGCGGCCGCAATCCTCCAGGAGGCCTGCTTTCGCCAGGCTTCCAGCGCCTTGTCCTCGGGAAAGGAGGCGACGGCCATGACGGGATAGCTGCTGGCGAGCCGCGAAGCGCCGATCTGGGGCTCACCATTTGCGGCCTTCAGCCCCGGCAGAGGCCCGTTCGCCGCCCCGGCAGCAACGGGCAACCCGGCAAACGGCCTGCCGATTGCGTCCTCGTCGAGGGGGTAGCGGGAGAGGACGGAGCCGTCGCGGTGCAGGAGAGCGATCACGCTCCCTGCCGGAATGGCGAATTTCACGTAGAAGTCGTGGAAATAGTCCACGTCGATCGCGGCGCGGACGACGCCGCGAAACGACCCGTCCGCGCCTTCGAGCCGGCGAGAGACGGTGAGAACCATGCGGCCGTCCGAAGCCTTCAAGGGCGGCCCCAGGAAGGGCTCCCGCCCGGCATCGGCCATGTGGTGCTGGAAGTAGGGTGCATGCGATCGGTCGTCGCCGATGGCTCTCTCGTCCGTGGAGGTTGCGAGCACGCGTCCGTCGGGTCCCAGCACGGCGAGGCTGCGCATCACCGGCATCTTGGCACCCCAGACACGCAGGGCGCCGCTGACGCTCTCGAGAGCATCGGTGGAGGGTGTGGTCTGCTCGAGTCGTCCGACGAGTCCGGACACCGCCGTGTCCATGATCTCGAACGTCTCCTCCGCCTGCCGGACGAGGGAGAGCGCGAGATTCGCGGTCGTGAGCTGCGCCTGCTCGAGCGCGAGGCCGCGCGCGCGCCATTCGCGCCACAGCTCGCTTGCCGCCAGCACGCCGCAGACGAGGAGCGCGAAGCCCATGATGAGGGCGGGCATCCTGTGCGGGTCCCCGCCGACCCGATGCAAGCTGGCTGTTGAGCGGAGCGGAAGGCGCATCGTCACCCGGGGATGGGTCTGCTCGCTTGGGAACCGCGAGAAGCGGCATACGGTTTGATCCTGCACCAAGGCTGGTTTCAGACTTTCCTCACGGAGAGCTCAAATGCGACAGATCGCGCAGCGGTTGCAGCGCGCCGCGACGTCAGCCTTCTTGCACTTTGTGCGTCTCTACCCACACCTTCCTGCGGCTATTCGCGTTAGAATGGCCGAATCACTCCAGTCCGCCCGACCGAAGAAAAGAAGCCGGGCAATTGGCCGAACGAGAACGGATTTGCCCAAGCCGCGCGTACAATACGGCGCCCTCCCCTTCCGGACCACGGAAGGCAGCCTCGAGATCCTGCTGGCGACCTCGCGGGAAACGAAGCGGTGGATCATACCCAAGGGCTGGCCGATGAAGGGCAAGTCCCCCCACAAGACGGCGGAGCGGGAGGCCTTCGAGGAGGCGGGGCTGAAGGGCAAGATCCAGCAGCGCGCCATCGGGTCCTATCGCTACGAGAAGAAGCTCAAGGACGGGGCGTTCGTCGAATGCGTCGTCGAAGTCTTTCCGATGAAGGTCAGCGAGCAGCGCCGCCGCTGGCCCGAGCATGCGCAGCGCGAGACGAAGTGGCTCGCGCCGGGCGAGGCCGCCGCAGCCGTGCACGAGCCTGAACTGGCCGCCCTGATCGCAAAGTTCGAGGCGACCTTCGGGGCCGACCGCGCCGCGGAGCCGAAGGCCGCCTGAACGGCCGGCGAGGCGATGCCTCGCTCAGATCTCCTTTTCTTCGGCCGGGCCGTGCTTCTGGGGCCTGTGCCCCTCCTGGCCCGGATTGTTGTGCTTGTTGTGGCTGCTCTCCTGGGCGGCCGGATGGTCGAGCGAGCCGGATTCGTGCCGCGGCGGCGGGAGCGGGGCGTCGGGACGCCAGTCCTGGGACTCGAGCCCAGCCTCGAACTGACGAATCTGGTGCTCGTGGGTCTTCGATCCTGACATGGTCACCTCCTTCCGAAGGAAACGGCCGACGCGCCCGCCGGTTCGACGTGCGCGACATCCCGCGGAAACGTGCCGGCCCTAGGCCACGATCCCGCATGGTGACTTTTTGCCGATTGCGCCGGCCGGAGAGGTCGGCTTCATTGCACCGCAACAACGCCCCTGCAGCGAAGTCCTCGTGGTCCGGCTGATCATTCCCTTCCTGCTCGGCGTGCTCGGGCCGATCGCGATCGTCGGCTACCTCCTGCTGCTGCAGTGAGGCCCGGAGCTAGCCGCGCAATGCCATGACCCGCCCCGATGCACGCTCCAGCGCGCCGGGGGCGAGTTCGACGGCCAGGAACCGGGCCGGATCCACGGGCCCGGGCATCTCCAGCCTTCCCTTCGCCACGGGAGCGAAGCCGAACCGGGCATAGTAGGGCTGGTCTCCGACGAGGAGCACGAGGCCGTGCCCGGCCTCCCGGGCAGCCGCGAGGCTACGCTCCATCAGGGCTGCCCCGATGCCGCGCCCCTCGAAGGCCGGCTCCACGGCCAGCGGCCCGAGCGCGAGAGCGTTCTCGCGGCCGGCCAGGACCGGCGACATCCGCACCGACCCGACGAGCAGGGTGCCGACCAGCGCCGCGAAGGAGAGGTCGAGCCGCTCCGGCACGCCCTCGCGCAGGCGAAACGCCGTGCGGGCGAAACGGCCCGGCCCGAAGGCGCGCTCGTGCAGGTGCAGGATGGCGTCGGCATCGCCAGGGAGTTCGTGCCGGATCTGGACGGCGAGATCGGTCATGCGAATGCGCTTACACTGTCATTCCGGACGAGCGAAGCGACAGCCGGGACCTACGACCGGGCGCCGCAGCCGGCTCGCGCCAGAAGATTGAGAAGGCAGACCCAAAGCGCCTCTCGTTGACCAGACCGGGCAGTCGGCGTAAGCGGCACCCATGATCCGTCGCGCCAGCAACGCCGTGAGCTATCGCCCGCCCTCACCATAGGGCGGCTGCGTTCGATCACGACCAACGATCATCCCAAGCCGCCGCATCCCGGCGGCGCTTTCATTTTCAGACAGGTCTCCGGGGGCGGCACATCCCTTACCGGCGAGAGACCACGATGCCTTCCCAGCGACCAGAGTTCACCCATTCGCCCGGCGAGCGCCCGTTCGATCCCGAATTCACCCGGCACCCTGCGGGTGGAGACGAGGCGATCGAGCCTTCCGAACCGTGCCTGTTCGAGGTGAAGCACGGCGCCACCGTCATTCGGATCGCCGATGATTGGGACGGTCACCTCCTCATCGAGAAGCTGTACGTCGGTCTCCGGCAAGCCCGGACGGCGAGGGACAAAACGACCCGGCTGACGCAAGCAGGACCGGTCCGCGACAAGGACGACTGAGCCACGCCGGAATGACAGCTCCGGCTCAGCTCGCGACCGCCTTGATCCCGAGATAGGCCGCGATGACGCGCTCGTCCTGCCGGAGCTCGGAGGCCGGACCCTCCAGGACCACGGAGCCGTTCTCGAGCACATAGCCGTAATCGGCGAGCTCCAGCGCGGCCCGGGCGTTCTGCTCGACCAGGAGGATCGAGACGCCGCTCGCCCGCAGTTCCGAGACCGTGTGGAAGATGTCCTTCACGATGAGCGGCGCGAGGCCGAGGCTCGGCTCGTCGAGCATCAGGAGGCGCGGCCGGCTCATCAGGGCGCGCGCCATCGCGAGCATCTGCCGCTCGCCGCCCGAGAGCGTTCCGGCGAGCTGCGCCCGACGCTCCTTCAGGCGCGGGAACAGGCGCCACATCTCCTCCAGCGTCTGGCCGTACTCGGCCGAGCCGCGGCGACGGAAGCCGCCGAGCCGGAGATTGTCCTCCACGCTCATCGTGACGAACAGCTCGCGCTTCTCGGGCACGAGGCTCATGCCGTCCGCGACCCGCTGCTCGACCCGGTAGCCGTCGAGGGAGCGGCCGTCGAACCGCACCTCGCCGCGCGAGCGCAGCACGCCCATGATGGCGCCGAGCAGGGAGGTCTTGCCCGCCCCGTTCGGCCCGAGGATGGCGACGATGGAGCCCTGCGGCGCCTGGAGGGAGACGTCCCGCACCGCCTCGACCCGCCCGTAGGCGACGCAGAGCTTGTCGACGGAGAGAAGCGGGGTCATGCGGCGCTGCCGAGATAGGCCTCGAGCACGGCCGGGTTCTTCTGGATCTCGGCGGGGCGTCCCTGGGCGAGCTCGGCGCCGAAATTCATGACGACCAGCCGGTCCGTCAGCCCCATCACGAAGTCCATGTCGTGCTCGACGAGCAGGATGGAGACGCCGCTGTCGCGGACCTTCCGGAGGAGCTCGGCCAGCGCCGCCTTCTCGTTGTGGCGCAGCCCCGCCGCGGGCTCGTCCAGGAGCAGGAGGGCGGGATCGAGGCAGAGGGCGCGGGCGATCTCGACCAGCCGCTGCTGGCCGAGGGCGAGCTCGCTGGCGATCGTGTCGGCATGGTCGGCAAGGCCGACGCGGGCGAGCTGCCTTCGCGCCTCCGCGAAGATGGCGGCCTCCTCCTCCCGGTCGAGGCGCAGCGCGCCCCGGACCGCATTGGCGCGGCCGAGGAGATGGCGGCCCAGCGCGACATTGTCGATCACGCTCATGCCGTGGACGAGCTTCACGTGCTGGAACGTGCGGGCGACGCCGAGGCGCGCGATGCGGCGCGCGGGCCACCCGGTGATCGCCTGGAGGCCGACCGAGACATCCCCGCCCGAGACCGGAAGCACCCCCGTGATGAGGTTGAAGCTCGTCGACTTGCCGGCACCGTTGGGGCCGATCAGGCCCACGATCTCGCCCGCCTTCACGGTGAAGGACACGTCGTTCACGGCGACGAGCCCGCCGAAGGTCTTCCGGAGGTTCGACACGGTGAGGACAGTCTCGCCGGGTTCCGGCAGCGCGCGATGCTCGGCGGCGACCTCCACGGCGGCGGCGGGCGCCTCCTTCCGGCCGGCGCTCCCGAACAGGCGGCGGACATGCGGCCACAAGCCCTCAGGAGCGAATTGCAGGATCAGGATCAGGACCACGCCGAAGACGATCGTCTCGAAGTTGCCCTGAGTGCCGATCAGCGCCGGGAGGATGTCCTGCAGCTTGTCGCGCACGATCGTGACGAGCCCTGCCCCGAGGATCGCGCCGCCGAGGCTGCCGACCCCGCCCGCGACCGCCATCAGGAGGTAGTCGATCGAGACCGTGATGTTGAAGGGCGTCGGATTGATGGCGCGCTGGAAATGGGCGTAGAGCCAGCCGGACACGGCCGCGAGCACCCCCGCATAGACGAAGGCCAGGATGCGCGCCCGCGCGGTATCCACCCCGAAGGATTCCGCCGCGAGCGCCCCGCCCCGCAAGGCCCGGATGGCCCGCCCGACCCGCGAATCCAGCAGGTTTCGGCTGACGAAATAGGCGAGCACCAGGATCCCGAGGGCGAGGAAGTAGAACCTGAACCCGTCCGAAAAGCTGAAGCCGAACAGCGAGATGGACGGAATTCCGGAGATCCCGTCGAAGCGTTTGAAGAAGTCGAGCGAGCCGGCCAGGTAGAAGAAGCTGATGTTCCAGGCGATCGTGGCGACCGGGAGATAATGCCCCTTGAGGCGAAGCGTGATCGCGCCGATGGCCCAGGCGAGCGCCCCCGTGATGAGGATCGCGACCGGCAGCGTGGCGATCGGCGTCCAGCCGTAGCGGGTCGTCAGGATGGCCGTCGTGTAGGCACCGAAACCGACGAACATCGCCTGCCCGAACGACACGACGCCGGCGACCCCGGTCAGCACGACGACGCCGAGCGCCACGATGGACGACATCGCGATGTAGCTGGCGATCGTGATCCAGTACGGCGGCACGCCGGGCAGGAAGGGCAGCGCGACCGCGAGAAGGAGGATCGCGATCCCGGCCATGCGGGAGGGCGAGCTCATTCCTCGTCCTCCAGGACCTGCGTGCCGTAGGAGCGTATCAGCAGGATCGGGACGATGATCATGAAGACGATCACCTCCTTCAGCTCGCTGGCCCAGAACGACGCGAAGGATTCGATGACGCCGACCAGGATGGCGGCGCCCGCCGCCAGCGGATAGCTCACCAGCCCGCCGATGATGGCGGCGACGAAGCCTTTCAGGCCGATGATGAAGCCGGTGTCGTAGTAGATGGTCGTCAGCGGCGAGACGAGGATGCCGCCGAGCGCACCGATGATGCCAGCGAGCGCGAAGGCGATGCGGCCGGAGAAGCCCGGCGAGATGCCCACCAGACGTGCGCCGAGCCGGTTCACGGCCGTGGCCCGCAGCGCCTTCCCGATCAGGGTGCGGTCGAAGAGGAGGTAGAGCGCCAGGATCAGGACGATCGTGACGCCGAGCACCGCGATCGACTGGCCGGTGATGAACAGGTCGCCGAACGTGAAGCTCGCGCCCGAGAGGGGCGAGGTGCGCGAACCCTCCGCGCCGAAGAACACGAGCGCCAGGCCGACAAGGGCCAGGTGCAACGCCACCGAGACGATCAGCAGCACGAGCACGCTCGCCTCGGCGATCGGCCGGAACACCGATTCGTAGACATAGACGCCCATCGGGGCGACCACGAGGAGGGCGAGGAGCACCTGCACGAGCTGCGGCGGCTTGTGCGGCGCGAGCCAGATCACGAGGGCAGCGATCAGCGCGGGAACCACGAGCGTCTCGACCGCGATACCGCCGAGGACCCGTCCGGAGAGGTTGGCCCGCTCCGTCCAGAGGCGGCCGATGGCACCCGCGATACCCAGGACGACGAGCAGGGACACCGTCCCCGGCACGTTCCCGGCCTCGAAGGCGGCGAGTGTCAGCGCGCCGAAGGACACGAACTCGCCGACCGGCACGAAGATGACCCGTGTCACCGTGAAGACGAGGACGAGAGCCAGCGCCAGGAGGGCGTAGATGGCGGCGTTGGTGATGCCGTCCTGGATCAGGATCAGAGCGACCGAGAGGTCCAATGGGGCCTCGAAGGAGCGTTTCCGCGGAGAGGATCGTGGCGTTCGCGCAGGCGCCGCCGGCTCGTTGGCGCCCCGCATAGCCGCTTGCTGAACGGCCACGCTGCTCGCGCAGTCGCCTCATGCCCGCTCAAGGCGAGCTGCGTCAAGCGATCTCGCGGCGGCGTTAACACTAATGGCAGGTTAATCCGCCGGGACGCGGAGTTGTTCTGGAATGGGACATCTTCCGCAGCCTAAAATTGTTGTCGGCGGCGAAGCGTCCACTCGGGTTCTCCATGCTCAAGTATCTGAAGCGAGGCTTGCTCGGAGCCATTCTCGTCATCGCCGTGCTGGCGATCGGCCGCGTGGTCACGTCGTTCGCCTTCGTGGCGGCTTCCGTCAGCCAGACGATGTCGGCCAATGGCGACCCGACGGCGTTCCCGCGGCTGATCACCCAGGCGATGTCGGGCTTGACCCATCTGAGCCAGTCACTCGCTCCGGGCGCACGGCGCACCGTCAGCGTGCTGGACGTGCCCGCCGAGATCGAAGCCCGCCGGACGGCACGCGACGCCCAGGCCCGGCCCGGAGAGCCGCTCATCATCCGGATCGAGGATTGAGGCCGCCGGGGCTGTACTTCCTGTCCCCGGCCCGCTGAGGTAGGAGCGCCGCCTCGACGAGCGCAACGCCGCTCCCTTCGCGGGCATGCCGTGACCATTACGCCGCTCGAACCGATCCTCGACCAGCTGCGCCGGGAGCCTTCCCGGATCTGGTCCATCGTGATCACGGTCTATGGCGACGCCATCGTGCCGCGTGGCGGGTCCGTCTGGCTCGGCACCCTCACGCGCTTCTTCGGCGCGATCGGGATCGGCGAGGGGGCGGTGCGAACGGCGATGTCTCGCCTCGCCGCGGATGGCTGGCTGGTCCGCAGCCGTGTCGGCCGCAACAGCTTCTACGCCCTGGCCGAGAAGGGGCGCGACACCTTCGCGGCCGCGACGGAGCATATCTACAACCCGCCGGCGATGCCCTGGTCCGGCGCGTTCGAGCTTGCGATCCTGCCGCAGAACGGCGAGCGCGAGGCTGCGCGCGCTGCCCTGCAGGAGGCCGGGTTCGGCTCCCCCTCCGCCGGGCTTTGGCTGGCGCCGGCGGGCGCCCCGTTCCCGAAGGCGGCCGCCGAAACCGCCCTCCGCCTGATCGCCTCGACGCGTGACGAGACGGCCGCGCGCCTAGCAGCGGCATCCTGGCCGCTGGCCCAGACGGCGGAGGGCTATCGCCGCTTCATCGGCCTTTTCCGCCCGCTGGCGGATGCGCTGGGCACGGGACCCGCGCTCTCGGACGAGGACAGCTTCGTTGCGCGCATCCTCCTCATCCACGCCTATCGCAGGGTGATCCTGCGCGATCCGATCCTCCCGCCCGCCCTGCTGCCGCCGGATTGGCCGGGTGCCGAAGCGCGCCGCCTTTGCGGCACGATCTACCATGCCCTGCTGGACCCGTCCGAGCGCTGGCTGGACGAGCAGGGGCTCTGCGAGACCGGGCCCCTGCCGGCAGCGGATCCGCTGCTGCGCCAGCGTTTCGAATAGGACGCACCGCGAGTTGCGTTACGAAATCTCTTGAACAGAGAAGCTTCTCGTAACATATTGGACGGAAGCAAGTCTGGGGAGACTGCATGTACACGCAGGCGCTGAATTCAGCCGCGGCGGAGCGCGAGCCGCCCTTCGTCGAGGACGCAGAGGCGGCCTCCCGCTTCCAGGCCCGGATCGACGCCGAGGACCGCATCGAGCCGAACGACTGGATGCCCGCGGCCTACCGCAAGACGCTGACGCGGCAGATCTCGCAACACGCGCATTCCGAGATCGTCGGCATGCTCCCCGAGGGCAACTGGATCACGCGCGCGCCCAGCCTCCGCCGCAAGGCCGCCCTCCTGGCCAAAGTGCAGGACGAGTGCGGCCACGGGCTGTACCTCTACGCCGCCGCCGAGACGCTCGGCTCCTCCCGCGAGGAGCTGGTCGACGCGCTGCTGGAAGGACGCGCGAAGTATTCGTCGATCTTCAACTATCCGACCCTCAGCTGGGCGGATATCGGGGCGATCGGCTGGCTGGTCGACGGCGCCGCCATCATGAACCAGATCCCGCTCTGCCGCTGCTCCTACGGCCCCTATGCGCGCGCGATGATCCGCGTCTGCAAGGAGGAGAGCTTCCACCAGCGCCAGGGCTACGAGATCATGCTGACGCTCTGCCAGGGAACGCCCGAGCAGAAGGCGATGGCGCAGGACGCGCTGAACCGCTGGTGGTGGCCGTGCCTGATGATGTTCGGGCCACCCGATGCCGCGAGCCAGCATTCCGACCAGTCGACGAAGTGGAAGATCAAGCGCTTCTCGAACGACGAGCTGCGCCAGAAATTCGTCGATGCGACCGTGCCGCAGGGGCACTATCTCGGCCTGACCTTCCCCGACCCCGATCTCCGCCTCAACGAGGAGACGGGCCACTGGGAGTTCGGCGAGATCGACTGGGCCGAGTTCAAGCAGGTCCTGGCCGGGAACGGCCCGTGCAACCGCGAGCGCCTCGCCACCCGCCGCAAGGCGCACGAGGATGGCGCCTGGGTGCGGGAGGCCGCGGCGGCCTATGCCGAGAAGCGCCGCGCACGCGCCGAGATGAAGGCGGCGGCGTAGCTTAGCGCCGTCATGGCCGGGCTCGTCCCGGCCACCTCGACCCGAAGAGCGCCGCCATTCGGGATGGCCGGGACAAGCCCGGCCATGACACGGGAGGATTTGCATGCCCACGCCCAACACGCCGCTCTGGGAGGTGTTCATCCGCTCCCGCAACGGCCTCGCTCACAAGCATGTCGGCTCGCTGCACGCGGCCGACGCGACCATGGCGCTCCAGGCCGCCCGGGACGTCTACACGCGCCGCGGCGAGGGCCTGTCGATCTGGGTCGTCCCCTCCTCGGCCATCACGGCGTCCGATCCGGCCGACAAGGGCATGATGTTCGAGCCGGCGGAATCGAAGGTCTATCGCCATCCGACCTTCTACGAAGTGCCGGAAGAGGTCGGGCATATGTGACGACGCAAAGCGTCGTCATCCCCGGCGCCTGCGCAGCAGGCGGGAAGGGGATCTCGATCTCGCAAATGGATCCCCTTCCCCTCCGCTACGCTCCGGCCGGGGATGACAAAGCGGATGCTGCAACGGTGAACACACCGACCAACTCCCCCCTCGCCCTCTACGCGCTCCGGCGCGCGGACGATGCGCTCGTGCTCGGCCATCGCCTGTCCGAGTGGTGCGGCCATGCGCCGATGCTCGAGGAGGACATGGCGCTCGCCAATATCGGGCTCGACCTGATCGGCCAGGCGCGCTCGCTCTACCAATATGCGGCCGAGATCCGGGCGGACGGCTCCGACGAGGACAAGCTCGCCTATCTGCGCGATGCGCCGGCCTACCGGAACCTGCTGCTGGCCGAGCTGCCGAACGGCGACTTCGCCCGGACCATTGTCCGCGTCTTCCTCGACGCCGCCTTCGCCGACCCGTTCTGGCAAAGGATGACGGGATCCAAGGACGCGCAGCTCGCGGCGATCGCCGCGAAGTCCGAGAAGGAGAGCGCGTATCACCTGCGCCACTCGGCCGAATGGGTCATCCGGCTCGGCGACGGCACGGACGAAAGCCACCGGCGGGCGCAGGAGGCCGTCGATTATCTCTGGCCCTATACGGGCGAGATGTTCGAGGCCGACGCCTCCGACCGCGAGTTGATCGAGGCCGGGATCGCGGTCGATCCCGAGAGCCTGCGCGAGACGTGGTCGAAGACGGTCTCCGACGTGCTCGCGGAAGCCACCCTCGCGCAGCCCCCTGCCGGCTGGATGCAGTCCGGCGGCCGCGGCGGCCGGCACTCGGAGCATCTCGGGCACCTGCTTTCGGAGATGCAGTTCCTGCAGCGGGCCTATCCGGGAGCGACGTGGTGACGGCGGTCCCGCTTCCCCTCTCCCCAGGGGGGAGAGGTCGAGTCGACCGCGGCAGCGGGCGACCGGGTGAGGGGGCTATCCCTTCTCCGGAACACGCTCGTCCCCCTCACCCCCACCCTCTCCCCGCCGGGGAGAGGGAGTCCGGCCCTGCCTCGTCAGATCCTGACACGCTGAAAGACCGCGCCGTCGCGGCCCTCGCCGATGTCTGCGACCCGGAGATCCCGGTGCTGACCATCGCCGATCTCGGCGTGCTGCGCGGGGTGGAGGTCGTCGAGGGCCGCGTCGAGGTCACGATCACGCCGACCTATTCGGGCTGTCCGGCCATGAACATGATCGCCCTCGAGATCGAGCTCGCGCTGGCGCGGGCCGGCATCCGGGGCGCGACGATCCGGACGGTGCTGCATCCGGCCTGGACGACCGACTGGATGAGCGAGGACGGCCGCCGCAAGCTGCGCGACTACGGCATCGCCCCGCCCTCCCCCGGCTCCGGCCGCCGCGCGCTGTTCGGGCAGGACATCGTGGCCTGCCCGCGCTGCGGCTCGGAAGACACCGAGCGCCTCGCCGAGTTCGGCTCGACCTCGTGCAAGGCGCTCTGGCGCTGCAAATCCTGCCGCGAACCTTTCGACTACTTCAAATGCCATTGATGCGCGCGCACCCCGGGATCCTCCCCCGCCCTGCGGGGGAGGGGGACCATGCGGTCCGGCGAAGCCGGCG